>JAOADA010000002.1:172243-305807 GCA_026417555.1 Brevinematales bacterium | reverse complement strand
GCGTATCGTCGATCGGATAGAGGCCGAGTGGAAGGTGATAGATGGCTGCCGTGAGCTTATCAAAACCTACGAAGAAAAGATCAAGCACGTGATTGATAAGGTATGGGAGGGATGAGAAGATTGGGAACGTGTGCTGAACTATCACAAAGGGTATCCCACTCATGACACAAGGGGAAAGTGATTGTCTTTCCAAGAGAACACGGTGCACACGTCAAAGCCATCGTTTCCATAGCCAACCCATAGAGGGTTAAGACCGGTTTCAAACCAAGGAGAGATTCCCTTGAACCTCTTTTCAAAGCCCAGGATGTCGTCAGTGAAGAAGGCTAGCACAAACTAAAAGCGTGTGAAACCTTGGAATCTCACCGTGAGCAAAGGTGGTCTCCACCTCTTTTTCTTCGAGACTATCCAGCCAACGGAAAGACAATGTTTGCCTTCACCCCCTTCTTTGAAGAAAAAGAACACTCCCCTCTCAGTTGATCAACCAACATCTCGATCAGCTGAAGTCCAAATCCTTTTTTCTCTAGTGAGGGACACCCGACCCCATCATCCTCAACCACTAAACAAACCCTTTCTCTCTCTTTGTGAACATTGACCAAAATCTTTCCCCTGTCTCTTCCCTCAAAGGCATATTTCGCCGCATTGGTGATCAGCTCATTGACGATGATACCAACCACAAACAACTTTCTCACATCGATGGCAAAATCCTCTATCTGGGCCTCAAGCGTTATTTTTTTTCTATCATGGAAGATACTCAAAATAGCCTCTAGAAGCTCCTCAAGATATACCTTCACTGACAAAGCACTCGAATCAGGAACCAAAAGAAGCTTTTCATACATCACCCGCATACTCTCTACACGGCTCACAGCATCCTGAAGAGCTGCCTTGGCCTCAGGATTGTGTACAGTGGCCTCTTGCAAACGAAGCAGGCTCATGATAGAGGCAATATTGTTTTTGATACGGTGATGGGCCTCCCGTAGAATGGTCTCTTTTTCCTGTATCTGGCGCTTGAGTTCTTCCTCTGCTCTTTTCTCCTCGGTAATATCCTGAATTACCCCCTCAATCCACCCTTTTTCAGGATAGATTTTTGCCGAGTACCTCGCCCAAAAGATCGTCCCATCATGCCGAGAGTAGAGAGCCTCGTACCCTTTCACTTCTCCCTTCTCCCGCATGATCTCAAGCATCCTTCCCCGACAGGAGCTATCTACATAATGACGGGATAAAATAAGTTTCCCTACGGCATCTTCTCTCTTCTCGTATCCAAAAAACCTTGCGAATTGGTCGTTACACTCAAGAACAAGCCCATCCGAAATCCGAGAGCGGAAAAGCCCTACAGGAGAGTTTTGGAAGATGTTTCTGTAGGTTTCTTCACTTTCTCGGAGTTTCTCCTCCATGTCGTGTTTCTCGGTCACATCTCGAACAAGAACAAGCACATGATTCTCATCAATCCAAGAATGTCGTGCCTCATAATAGTGGATTCTCCCCCCCACCACAAGACTATAGGGAAAGAGTGTGACCTTCTTTGTCTGAAGAGCCTCTTGCACTGCCTGGAGAGATTTTTGAGATACCTCTGAGGGAAGCACCTCTGTCACTTTTTTCCCCAGAAAATGATCCGGAGAGAGATAAAGTTGCGAAGGATCAGAGGCACGGAAATCGAGAATCCTTCCCTCCCCATCCATGATAAAAAGAAGATCAGGAAGAGCAGAGAGAAAGGCCTCTCTTTCCTCCAGAGCCTCGTGGAGTTTTTTCTCGATATGTTTTCTCTCGGAAATATCTATCACAGAGATAAGACCAGCCGGTTCTCCTGCCAGCATAATAGTACTTCCATAGACAAGTACCCAGCGAAGGGTACCATCCTTGCGAAGGACCTCCACCTCATAGGCTCCAGAGATATGTTCCCCCCTCTGGCGTCTTTGTCCTCGTTCTTGAACCATTCGCCTGTACTCGGGAGATACCACATTCCAAAAATTCATAGAGAGAAGCTCCTCTCGACTATATCCTGTGATCTCCTCGGCTGAAGGATTGGCATATATCCACTTGTCATGCTGGTAAATAAGGATAGCAGAGGGACTTGATTCTGCCAAATCCCGAAACAATGCCTCACTCTCTTTCAGTTTGTTTTCCGCCTCTTTGGCCTCAGTAATATCTCGCATAATGGTACACAGCAAAGATTCTCTCCCACTCTGGACACGAAAAGACAGAGTTTGAACCACACAACGTTTTCCATCTGGTCTTTGGATCTCTTGTTCTCGAAGTTTTCCCTCCCAATCAAGAGCTTCTCCAGAGAAAAGCCGCATAAACCCATCTTTCAGCTGGTGATACAACGAAGAATTGCGAATCTCCACAGGTGCAAGCTGCATCATTATCTCCCAAACGCACTTGTCTTTGACCTCATCCTTTGAAAACCCTGTTATCTGTGACATCCTGTCGTTCCATTCTACCACATACCCTTCAGAAGAAAAGATGGCTATCCCATCAAACGATTGGTTCACAATAGCCTCGTAGCGATTCTTGTTCTCGAGGAGAGCAATCTCAGCCTGTTTACGATCGGTAATATCCGTATGAGTCCCCAAAAAACGAAGGGGGGTGCCTTTTTCATCCCGTTCTACAATGTTGCCCCGTGCCAAAATCCACTGCCATGTGTTGTCCTTGCGAAGAAGACGAAATTCAAGCACAAACCTTTCGGTCTCACCCCGAAGATGTTTGTCTACCTCTTGGGTCACCCGTTGGATATCCTCTGGATGCACCCGCTTGAAAAACTCTTCTGGCCTATGAGGAAATTCATCCACCTCATATCCCAACATGGTGTAATAGCGTGGAGAATAGTATACCTCACCTGTGACAAGATTCCAATCCCAGATGCCATCATTCACTGCCAACATGATTTTGGAGAGTCTATCCTCATTGATCCGTAGCCTTTCTGCCATTTCTTCCAATTCGCTGGCCCTTTTCTGCTCTTTTTGACGAGATTCAAAAAGCCGAAGGGCCATTTTGATAGAGGTATCAAGGACCATACTCCCCGAACTCTTGACAACGTAGCCATACGAGGTGATTTTTTCTGTCTTTTCAACAACCTCTGGTTCCCTGTGAGAAGAGAGAAAAACGACGGGAATATCCCTTGTCTCAAGAATCTCCTTTGCCACCTCGGTTCCATCCCTCTCCTGACCAAGATCAATATCCATCAGTATAAGATCAAGTGGCTCAAGACTGATGCCTTTGTTTACCGCTTCGTCTGCGTGAGTGGCAATCTCCACCTCATACCCTAAAGATTCAAGCTCTTTTTTCTGAGCAAACGCAATGACAACCTCATCCTCCACCAAAAGAAGTCGAACAGGTCGTGGATTTCCTCCCATGGTCCCCCTCAGTTCTTTTCTCCTTCATTATTCAGAAAAAGAGAAAAAAAGTCAATCAAAAAAGCGCTTTCTCTTGCCAAAAAAGTCGGAGAGGGATTGAGTCACAAAACACAGATGAAAAATGAAGAGAAACCTCCCAAACACTCTTTGGCTCATCGAAAAAAACAAAGAAAACGATTTGATTCTATAAATTTGCAAGAGTTTCCGAGATAGGGTACAATAAAAGGCAAGAAAAATGAGAGGAGGAATCCTATGCCTCTTCCCTTTGATGCCCCTCAATGGATCAAGGAGCTCATGGAAGAAGATCTCTCTATCGATAGACTTGGTCCCTGTCGGTATACCTCTCCCTTTGAGAGTATGATACAGGAGTCTGGATTCATCCCCGACGATGAGCGGGTCATAGCCATCACCGATAGAGGTCTCGTAGAAAAATTCATCCAAAACAATATTCCCTTGCCATCATTTGAAAAGGCTGGACCTCGACGCAAGGTTTTTTTCGAACCGGGAGAAACCGTATCTGGCATTGTCACCTGTGGAGGCATATGTCCCGGTCTCAACTCAGTGATCCGTTCCATTGTCATGATGAATTACTACCGCTATAACAACAAACGGACGTATGGGTTTCGCTACGGCTATGCAGGCCTCGTCAAGGAAAACGGCTATGAGGTGCAACTTCTTACCCCAGATATAGTAGAGACTATCCATACCGCCGGAGGAACCATCCTTGGTACGTCTCGGGGAAACCAGGACCCGGTCAAAATGGTAGACAGGCTCCAGGAACTTGGCATCAATATTCTCTATACCATTGGGGGAGATGGAACCCTTCGAGGTGCAAAACAGATCGCAGAGGAAATAGCCAGAAGGGGACTTCCTATTGCCGTGGTAGGAATCCCCAAAACCATTGACAACGATATCAGTTACATTGACAGATCCTTTGGGTTTGAAACGGCTTTTTCTGAAGCGTGTGATGCCATCTATGCTGCCCACACAGAGGCCAAAGCCCATGACAACGGCATAGGCATCGTCAAGGTGATGGGACGTGATTCTGGATTTATTGCCGCTCATGCCACGATTGCCACCAATGAACCCAATTTCTGTCTCATCCCAGAGGTCGATTTTGACCTTGATGGGCCAAATGGTTTCCTTGCCCACCTCACCCGACGGCTTCTTAAACGACGCCATGCGGTGATCATCGTTGCCGAAGGGGCAGGACAAAAGTTTTTTGCCGGAGAGAAGGAAGAATTTGATGCTTCTGGTAACAAGAAACTGAAGGATATAGGACTTTTCCTCAAGCAAAAAATAGGGGAACATCTGAGCAAGCACCATATCCCTCATTCCATCAAGTATATTGATCCTAGTTATACCATCCGAAGCCGCCCCCCCACACCCAATGACTCCATCTTTTGCTCTCAATTGGCCCAGGCCGCTGTTCATGCGGGTATGAGTGGACGTACCAATGTGCTGGTAGGGTACTATCAGGGAAATTTCACCTACATCCCCATCGATATTGCCACCCGCCGTCGAAAGAAAATCGACACAAACTCCTCTCTCTGGACCTCTGTCCTTGAAACAACCGGTCAACCGGTTTCCATGGTGAACTCTTAGGTCACCACGGGGTCGGGATACTCCCTTGTTTTGACATCCTCCCCCATCGAAAAACCAAGGGGATTTTGTTGTCATTTACCATGCCAGAAAAAAGACAACAACGTGCCTTGTCGCCCCCATCGTCTTCAAAAACTTTCCCCATACAAGGCTTTTTAACAAAAAGAAGACACTTTCAGGACAAATTTAACAAAAATTTTTCGATATTCTCTATGAAAAAAGACGAAAGGAGGAAAAACATGGTTTCCCACACCCCTATCAAAGCCTGGCGGGAAGAAGACAGACCACGAGAAAAGCTTTTGGCAATGGGAGCCCGTCATCTTTCAACCACAGAACTCTTGGCAATCATAGTGAGAACAGGAAGCGGCAAAAGAAGCGCTATGGATGTGGCTATGGAGCTTTTAGAGAGGTTTGGTGGATTGCGAGGATTAGAGAAAGCCACAATCCAAGAACTCTCCCAGATACAAGGAATAGGAAAAACAAAAGCCATTGAAATCAAAGCGCTCTGTGAGTTAGCCAAACGCTTTGTACGAGAAGAGGCCAAGAAAGTAGAAAAAATCACCTCTGTAGAGGAGGCATTACACTATATACAAAATTACTATGGCCCCTTTCTCCGAGATGAGAATCGGGAAATTTTTTCCCTCGTCCTTCTTGATGTACGCCACCATCCTCTCTGTCACCTTGATATCAGTCAGGGGAGTGCGTATGCCACCGTTGTAGATCCTCGTGAGGTTGTGCGCCAGATATGTCTCTATCAGGCAAGTAGTGTCATTCTCATCCATAACCATCCCTCCGGAGACGCTTCTCCTTCGAAAGACGATGAAAACCTCACCCAAAAACTTGCCTCAGCCTGTGAAATGGTAGGTGCTCGTGTCCTTGACCATATCATTGTTGGAAAAAATTGGGAAGATTACTATAGCTTTGCAATGCAAGGAAAACTGTAAGGCTTGACGATTGGGACTGTTTTTTCGTATATTTATAGCAAAAAACACATGGAGGAAGAGTATGACAGTGAAACCCCTTGGAAATCGTGTTCTGATCAAGGTCAAGGAGACAGAAGAAAAAACAAAGGGCGGGATCTATATTCCTCAGACCGCTCAAGAAAAAACCCAGACCGGTGTTGTGGTAGCTGTGGGCACCGATGAATCTATTAAGGTAAAGGTTGGTGATCAGGTGTTGTACGACAAGTATGCCGGGACTCAGATTAAAATTGACGATGTTGAGCATCTTGTGTTGTCCGCTGATGACATCCTGGCCATTATTGAGTAGAAGAGAGAAGGTGTAACAAAGAGGCACCATCATCGCATGGTGCCTCTTTTTTTTGGAAAAAGAAAACCCACAAAAAAAAATATCTCTGCTTCTCCCAGAAAAGAATCCTCACACAGTTTGCCAACCATATCTTCATGGAAAAAAGGAAAAGACCCATAAAAGAGATTTTTTCTCCTGAGAACATAGGTATCTTCTCACAAAAACGTAACGTTTTGACGCGAAAAAAGAAGAGATCTCATAAACAAGCGAATATCGCCTCCTCTCAGGAAAAACTCAACGAAAACAAAAGATTATCCTTGGATGGGTTTTTCCCATACGACACCATACAAAGGCAACAAAGGATTTTGACCTCCCCATTTTTCATGAAAGCCCCCAAGGTGACAAAAGCCTACACATCCACGACGCTTATTTCACCCTGAGTTGATTGGTATTTCCTGTATTGGTGAGGAGAGTATGGGAGGTATTCGTTACCAAACCATCAACATAGACAGGATACACAAGAGTATAGCGAGTACCAAACCACGAAATCTCTGAAAAAATCTCACAGTGAGAGAGTTGAAAGGGATCAAGGGTGAGAAGGTAGGCCTCCATCTCTTTTCGTGAAGAGACATTGGTAAAAACATACTGAATTTTCTCCATCCCCCTTTCCCCTACAATGGTTACCTGGGCCTGATTCTGTACCGTTGTGCTCACCACTTCGGTGTATTGGGTATTGTTCACCTCAACGGTTCTCCCAGACCCAACAAAAAATCCCCCTACCCCACCAAGGGCAAGTCCAATGAGAAAGACAATCACAAGCGCTGTTTCCATAGGTTTCCTCCCGAGACGTTTTCTTATGCAAACGTACTGGTTTTTTCATAAACCTTCTTGCCTTTCACATAGGTAGCAACAACCTCACCCAACAGGCGCCTTCCCAAAAAAGCCGAATTTTGAGACCGAGAATGGAGACTGGTTTCACGAACCACCCACTGGGCATGAGGATTCACAAGCGTGAGATTGGCGATTTTTCCAGGACAGAGACGGCCCCGATCAATCCCAAGAATAGAAGCCGGCTGAGTGGTAAGAAGAGAAAGCCACCGTTTCTGAAGCCCTTTTCTCTCATGAATCAGGGTAAAAAGAGCGGGAAAAAGGGTTTCCACCCCAACCACCCCAAAGGGGGCCTTCTCAATACCACGTGCCTTTTCCTCGGATGTGTGGGGGGCATGATCTGAGGTTACACAATCGATTGTTCCATCGACAAGACCATGGATCAAAGCCTCTTTGTCTTTTTCTTCGCGAAGGGGAGGATTCATCTTTTTGTTAGAAGAATAGTTTTCTTTCAGTACGTCTTCCTCGGTAAAAAAGAGGTAGTGCGGACAGGTATCGGCAGTGATGAGGCCTGGGTACCAGTTTTTAAGAAGACGTACTGCTTCCACAGACTGCCATGTAGAGAGATGCGTGAAATGGATACGTACCCCATAATACCCCGCCAAAACCCCTGCCTGAAGAACAGCTAGGCTTTCTGCCTCCCGTGGTTGACCATGGAGACCTCGCTGGGATGAGGCCTTTCCTTTATGAAGAGGGCGACCCTCGGCCAAAAAAGCAACCTCAGGATGTTCTATCCAGAGCTGCCCTGTGGCCACCAATCTCTCACATGCTTGGGCAATAAGCTTCTGATCTTGAATACTCGAGCCATCATCTGTCAGCCAAAAACACCCTGCCTTTTTGAGCGCCTCAAAATCTGAGAGCTCTTTGCCCTCTCGTTCTATGGTCATAGCACAGGAGTGAAGAACCTCAACAAGAGCTTTTTCTTCCACGAGTTTTTTTACCATGTCATAACGATCCTCTCTATCAATAGGAGGAAGGGTATTCGGCATAGCAAGAACAGTGGTCACTCCACCAGCCGCCGCCGCAAGGGTTGCCGTAGAAATATCTTCCTTGTGGGTTTGTCCTGGTTCCCGAAGATGCACGTGCATATCTATAAACCCAGGGTAAATATGAAGACCCTTAAGAGAGATTCTGGATACTCGAGAATGAGAAAAATGCCGAGAGATGGCTTTGATTCTCTCTCCCTCTATCCATATTTCGAGGCGTTTGCCTCTAGGGGCGATCTCCGTATCGAAAACAACACCACCAGACAGAATCATGAAAATACTCCTTGATATATTCTCCTGTAGGGATACTCTTTTTCAAAAAACCATCCCTCTTTGAGGGGAAGGTACCAACACACCCTTTCCCCTTTCTGAATGGGGAAACTTTCCTCAACCTCCCAAAAAAAGAGTTCATTTTTGTATTCTATACAGAGGAGTTTTTTCTTCTCCCGGAAAAAATGCTCAACCATGAGAACAGGACCTTTCACCTCCAGATCCCATTCGTCTAACGGCTCTTTTCTTCCTAAAGAGGGGAGAAGAACAACATCATAGGGAAGACGCTTTCCCCAAAGTTTCTGAAGCATTTCCGAAGAAAGAAAATTTTTTCTCGAGACCCCCATAAAAAGAGCCGTAATTCGGCTTGTGGGAGAGAAACACAGATCCTCATAGCTCCCTTGTTGGATGACAGTCCCCTTGTCAAGAAGGACAAGCCTATCACAGAGAGAGGCCATTTCCTCCTGATTGTGGGAAACAATGAAGGCGGTTTGTTCCCTTTGCCGAATCCACTGACGGAGAAAATGCCTCAGGGTGTCTCGAAATCCTTCCTCTATGTTGGCAAATGGCTCATCCAGCAAAAGAATCCTTGCTTCCGAGGCTATAGCTCTGGCCAGGGCTATGCGCTGTTTCTCCCCACCAGCCATAGTCTTAGGAAGCCTCTTGAGTAGATGCTCTTCCGTAAGGTGAAGATGCCTGAGTACCTCAAAGACAACAGGATGAAAACGGATGGCTTCATGTCTTTTGACTCCTCCCCGGATCCAGTAAAAAAAACCAGCATTCTTTTCTCCACTAAGATGGGGATAGAGGACAAGCCTCTGGCTCAAATAAGCCATCGAACGCTCAGAAGGCGGAACCAAAGAAAGGGCCTGTCCCTCCAGAAAGATCTCTCCTTCAGTAGGTTTTTCAAGCCCTACAATGGCCCGAAGAAGAAGGCTCTTGCCTGCTCCACTTGGGCCAAGAATACCAACAATCTCTTTTTTTTCGATATCAAGCGAAACGTGACGAAGAAGGCTTTTTCCTTCTTCGTCACGCTCATGCTCCAGGGAGAGGGAGAGATTCTCTACCCTGAGATAGGCCATGTTATTTTCCTATCTTGGGAATCTGCACATTAGGAAGATTAGGAAGGGCCTCTTGAGCCTTTTTCTTGAGAGCCTCTTCCTGTTCCTTCTTTATCTGTTCAATACGGGTTTGAACCTCTCTCTTCTTTGTTTCAACAAGTTTTTCGTAGGTGTTCATATCTGTGAGGGTTTTGAGAGATACCTCGTTGATTCCCTGAAGGTTTTTGGAGAGGATCTCATTTTTCTCAAGCTCGCTCTTGAGAAGAGCATTCAATTCTTTTTCAATTTTTTCTCTGGCTTCTTTCGTAAGCTTGGCGAGGTATTCCCCAATCTTTTTTTGAAGAAGAGTATCAAGCGAGCTCTGAAGAGAAAGCTGTATATTCCCATCGTTTGGCATGGTATAGGCCACAGAAACATCAAAACTCTTCGTCTGTTCAAGAATCTCTGCAACAATCCTCGTGACAAAATCTGTCGTATCCACGTTGTCCAGACGAATACTCGAGAAAACGGCTTTGATTTTTCCAGTGTTTTTCTCTCTATCCCACTGAAAAGCCGACTCAAGCCGGAGGGAAGCCGCAAGATTAGAAATCCTGAGAAATCCAAGATTGTCTATACGAAAGGGAAGACCCTCGCCTTTCAACTCCGCCAACATCACCGTTGGGGCATTGGTACGAATATCCATACTCACCTTGAGCCCATAACTCGACACCTTTTCGGCTTGCTGATAGGTGAAAAGAATAGGCTTGGTCCATTTATAAGGATCTGAGGAAACATTTTCGAGACGCCCAGAAAATCGCCTCTCAGGGGTTTCTACCGACGATTGAAGGTTCTTGAGAAGAAATGAGGGATACGGATCTGAGGGGTAGGGAATAGTACGCCCCTTGAGACGCTGATATCCCTGTTTCTTGGGTTTCTGAGAAGGATCAGATTTGAGATTTTGGGCATAGGCAATTGCCCGTTTTCCGTAGCTATAGATTTTACCAAGTTTCTTTCTCAGAAAATCGTCCACCATCCCTTGGAGAATATTCTTGCCATCGGTAACAGGAAGAGCAATAAGCTTTTGGAGATAAGCTTTGTCTTCTTCTAGGGCTGTTGCAATTGCCTTTTGGTGTTGGAGGGCCTTCTCATAGGTGGTTTTGAACTGCTGGGCTGTAGTCTTGATGTCTCCACTCATACTCATAACATTTTTGTTGAAACTGTCAATCTGAGCAAGAACTTTCTGCGCATCCTCAACAGTTTTGAGCGAAGAGATCTGGATATTCTGAAGTTCTTTTGCTTGAGGAGACAGTTGGGCTATCTGGGCATTCTTTTGTTCGTAGGTTTTGGTCCACTGGTCAAGGATATTCGAAAGCTCTGTATTCGCCTTCTGGAGCGTTTGTTCACTCTTGAGGTTCGTACGCTGGGCAACCACAAGTTGTGAAAGATTCTCGGTAACCTGAGAAAGATCAAAAGAAGGAGCGTTTGTCGAGGAGGCACTTTCTTTCTTTGTGTTTTTTTCTTGAGTAGTCTCACGCTTATTCAGAGAAGGAAGCGTACCCGGCGTCGTTCTGGGAGTATTCCAACGAATGTCCTCACACTGGATATTCTCAATAACAAAACGCCCCAGGGTGAGGGCTTGGGGATTGAGACGAACCTCCGTTTTTCCAAGCTCAAAAAGATTACGATAGGGCTCTTCTTCATCCCCCACCGAGAGTGAAACAAAACGAAAAGAGAGACGAGGAATATCGAGTCTGAGACCTACAATATCAGCTTTTGCTTGGAAAACAGAGGAGAGTACACGCTCTAACGCGTTTTCGAGAAGCTTGTTCTGAAAAAGGGCCAAAAAAAGAGAGATACCCACAAAAATCACTCCCACGGCAATCAACTTCCATACCTGAAGAAACGAGTATCCAAGCTCAATCCGTTTGCCTATGTCGGCAAGGATCTGTGTCTCCTCCGGGGTGAGATTTGTGCGAAGCACATACCGTTTTTTCTTGTCTTGTTCAAAAAAAGTAGCCAGTTTTTCTCTGTCAGCATCGTTATAACATTTTTCCAAAAACCTCTCCCAGTGGGTCTGGGTGTACTTTATCTTGAACATCTTGTGGATCTTGGCTTTTTTGGGCTTTTTTTCCTTGGCCATAGTTGTCTCCTTCTTTTATGATTTTATTTTGGTATAAATGCCAGAAACACTCTTGTACGTATTGATAAGACTGGCAATAAGAGGAGATGAGGTGAAGGCTTTGAACCACTTACTGTTGACAATTTTCTCTCTGAGAACCCGACGATAATAACGAACCGCCGGCACCATCACAAAAAGGATGGGAAAATAGAGAAGAACACCAGTCGCAAAGGCACCCATCACAACCGTATTGTGAAGTCTAAGAAGGGGAATAAGGGGCATATTGAAAAAACTATCATAAAAATCTTCAAGGGCCGGAACAGTAAGGATAAGATACCCCAGCGCATCAAGCCACGGATCAACAAAAGGCACAAAAAGTTTTCCAATCGCTATTACCACCATCATAACCGCTTGATTGATGGTGAGAAAAAAGCTAACAAAAAATATCCCCCACCACAAAAGATTCGACGGGGGAATAAGCGCAAGCATGACACCAAACCCGATAGCCTCTGCTATCTCTAAGGGATGCTGATTCGAATTCAATGCTTTGAAGATATTCATCATCCATTTGATAATAATCATATCTCCCTCCTTTTTGTTTACATTCTTTCGGGGGCAGACACCCCAATGAGATGAAGTCCTAAGGCAAGAACATTCTTTGTCGCACGGACAAGAATAGCCCGTTGAGCAGTTTTTTCAAGATCCTCGGTAATAATACGATGAACCGTATAGTATTTGTGAAAGACACTGGCCAGGTCTTCAAGATACTGAGGGATACGGTGGGGTTCAAGGGCAAGGGCCGCATCCTGGACAACCTCCGGAAACCTCAAAAGACGAATGGCCAAAAGGCGTGCTTCAGGACTGTCAATCACCCCTCCCTGCACCTTCGGAAGAGAAGGGGGAAGATTTCTGAGAATGCCGCAGATTCTGGCATGGGCATATTGAACGTAAAAAACAGGGTTTTCTTCACTCTGTTTTTTAGCCTCTTCAATATCAAACTCAAGGTGAGTATCCGCCTTGCGCATCACCATATAGTACCGAAGGGCATCTCTTCCAATCTCTTCGAGAACCTCCTCAAGAGTAATCATGTCTCCTGTCCGTTTGGACATGCGAACAGGTTCTCCATTTCTGTAGAGACTAACCAATTGCCCAATAATGATCCGAAAATCTGTCTCTACCCCATCTGCCTGAGAAAGAAGCCAGACAGCCGCCTCCATCCGTTTCACGTAACCATGGTGATCGGCACCTAGGATATTGTAGAGAGAACGAAATCCTCGCTTGATCTTATCCTGATGGTAGGCAATATCCACGGCAAAGTAGGTATATTCCCCATCTGACTTCACCAAAACACGATCCTTGTCATCTCCGTGGTCTGTGGTGCGAAGCCAGAGGGCACCTTCTGAGGCATAAGCAACCCCTTTCGAGGTAAGAAAATCCAGCGTCTTCTGAACCATCCCACTCTCATGGAGGGATTTCTCAGAAAAGTAACGATCAAACTCCACCCCAAAGTTTTTGAGGGTCTCTTTTTGCCAGGAAAGGATATACTGGACAGGATCTTCATTTTGTTGGGCCACATCAGCAATATATGCCCCATGGTAACCGTTCTCGGGAATCTCTCTTTTCTCTCTTACTGCCTGAATAGTCTCTCTCAAAAGACGTATCTGATTACCAGCATCATTCACATAGAACTCGCGCCAAACCTCAGCCCCTGCATAGGAGAGAATACGAGCAAGAGAGTCTCCCAACGCAGCCCATCTTCCATGGCCAATATGAAGAGGGCCTGTAGGATTGGCACTCACATACTCCAACAAAATCTTTTTGTCAGAGAGAAGAGTACTCTTTCCATAGTGAGGATGAAGAAACTCCTCTTGGGCAAGAGCACCAAGAAGAGAATCCTGAACAAAAAAATTGAGATATCCCGGCGGGGCAACTTCCACCGTGCAGATGTCCTGCCATTTCCAATGTTCCGCCATGGTACGAGCAATATCAAGTGGTTTTTGACGAAGGCTTTTAGCAAGAGCCATAGCCACAGAGGTGGCATAGTCCCCAAATTTTGGCTGATCAGGATACAGGAGAGGAATGGGAACCTCTTCATTCCATAACTCCTTGAGAAGGTGGGCAATCTTCTCCTTGAGAAAGGTTCTCACAATCATGGAAACCCCTTCAAAAAATCTCACTTAAGTAGTATAGGACAAAAAAGCGAAAAAAGCAATTTCAGGCCTCTCTTCTCTTTTTCTTTTCAGGAAAAACCAAGGGAAGAAGTGCCCCTGTGCTCATAAGGAGCCTGGACCTTCTCCTCCCTTTTCTTTCACTCTATGGCAAGGGTCTCTCTATACGGGAAGAGAAAATGTCATGGTGATTGAGAAAAACCTGCCACCTTAAAACTTGAATTTTTAGGTTTTTGTGGCTACAATAACAAGGTCTATACCGAGAAGGGAGGTTTGTATGAAAAAGATAGGAATTCTTTTCCTTGTCCTTTTTTCGTCTATGTTTGGACAGATGGGAACGCAAACATCATCACACCCCCAACATGAAGGGACCTATGTAGAGTTTTCACTTGGGTTTGGGTGGCCATGGGATCTTGGTCCCAGCTTTCGCTTTAAAGGGGTATATGGTTATACGGTGGACAAGGCCCTGTCTTTGCACGGAGGACTTGACTATGCCTATGCGAGTCGTCAGGAAACATTGAGCAACACCACCTCAAGCGGTGTAACAACCACTATGCTGGAAAGTGATGTCCAGGCCCATCTCATTAAAATGTTAGGGGGAGTCCGTATCACCTGGCCATGGATGGTGTGGGAGAATATTCGCGTCTTTACAGAGCTGGATGTAGGATACTCTCTTTTGTGGAATCTCTATTCTCGCCTCACCGATCGCAATCTCTATTTCTATGCAGGAGATTTTCTGAGTTTTCAACTCGTGCCGGGTATCCTCATCCCATTGGGAGAACGCTCTCAAGCCGTCATTGGAATCTCTCTCGATATAGCCAGTGTTTCCCGCACAACCCCTCTCGGAGAATACCTCGTGAAGGAAAAAATCAACCTTTCTGGGGGAGGAATTCTTGTGGGTATCGGTTTTCGATGGTAGGAGAAAGGTATGGGTAAAAAATTCTCTCTCGTTACCATCAGTGCTGGGGCTTTGTTGGTTCTCATAGGAAGTGCTTTTCTTGTCAGTTCTTTTCTTCCTGGTGTCTCTGGGTTTTCCCTGTGGCCACTTTTTCTTCTTTTGCCTGTTGTCAACATGTTAGCCGGTGTCCAGAATCGACAGGAGTTAGCCAAGGTTATCTTTTGGGTGATTTATCTGAGTTATCTTGTGGTCTTTTTTCTCATATTGAATTTCCTTGGATGGGACAAAATAGAGTATCTTTGGCCTCATTTCATTCTGGCAGCAGCAGCAAGTTTTCTTGCAGAGTTTTTGGTAACGTGGGAAAAACAAAAACTGTGGGAGATGTTTATCGTAGCCCTGATCAGTGCCTACTTTTTTGTCCCAGGTCTCCCCCTCCAAGTATTGGGAGGCATCCTTCTCATCCTCTGGGGTATAACCATCTTATTCCATACTCTTTTTCCTTCTTCAAAGAGGAAAAAAGAATAAAAGCACCGCGAGAAAGAAAAAGGAGGAAAACACACGATGCTTGGAATCCTCATGCTAATTGTGGGACTTTTTGCCCTTATCAAAGGGGGCAACTGGCTTGTAGAAGGAAGTGTCTCTATAGCCAAACACCTTCATGTGCCGGAAATGGTGATAGGCCTCACTCTCGTGGCTTTTGGAACATCAACCCCAGAACTTCTTGTAAACATTTTTGCCGCTCTTGGGGGCAAAGGAGACATCGCCCTCGGAAACGTCCTCGGTTCAAACATCGCCAATATAGCTCTTATATTAGGGTTCAGTCTTTTGTTTCGGGACCTTCTTATCAGAAAGACTACCACGGCTTTTGAGATACCCCTTGTGATACTCTCTGCTTTTCTTCTTCTCGTGTTGGCGGGTGACAAGTGGCTGGATGGCCAGGGGATTGTGGAACTAAGCCGGAGTGAGGGCATTGTCCTTCTTTTATTTTTTGTTATATTCTTAATTTACAATGGATTTTTGGCTGTACAAGAAGGTTTTGAAGAGAAGGAAGAGATCAAAACGTATGGTCTGCCTCTGGGAATACTTCTTTTTTTGGGTGGCTTAGCCCTTCTTATTTTTGGGGGAAAATTTACCGTAGATGGAGCGGTGAATACAGCTCGCTTACTGGGTGTTCCAGAACGGATCATTGCCTTGACAGTGGTGGCTGTAGGAACAAGCCTTCCCGAGATGGCGACGTCCATCATTGCTGCAAAAAAGGGTTCTTCTGACATTGCGGTAGGAAATGTTCTGGGAAGTAATATCTTTAATGTCTTTTTCATCCTTGGTGTCTCGGCTCTTTTGCGCCCGCTCGAGATTTCGAGTGGTATTCAGAGAGACTTTGTTGTCAACCTTTTAGTGTCTCTCCTGTGCTGGGGACTCGTCCTTTTCGGTCGCGGAAAAATCTCCAAAAAAAGTGGGGTTGTATTTTTAGGCTTCTACGTTTTTTACCTCATCCAGATGGTGGTTTTCTCATGATCTGGATAGCGGGGGGAATTATTGGGGTGATAGCAGGTCTCTTGAGTGGTCTTTTAGGGGTTGGCGGGGCTATTGTGATCATCCCCTCCCTGGTATTTTTTCTTGGATTTGATCAAAAACTGGCACAGGGCACAACACTTCTGCTTATGCTTCCTCCCATAGGATTTTTTGCTTTTTTGGAGTACTATCGTCGAGGAATGGTTCATGTCCCCCTCGGTATAGTTATGGCTCTCTTTTTTGTATGTGGGGCATGGATAGGAGCAAGAATAGCTGTGGGGATAGATTCTCTGGTACTCAAGAGAATATTTGCCCTGTTCCTTGGTTTTGTGGCAATCAGGTTGTGGTTTTCTTGACAAAAAGAAATTTTGCAAGTAGAATATAGGCATCCTTGAGAAAATAGGAAGAAAATATGTCTATTTCTGTTGATGTGCTTTTTCAGGTGACGTATGGGTTATATATTGTGACTGCTGAATCAGAGGGCAAAATCAATGGGTGCTTGATCAATACCCTATGTCAGGTGAACTCTGAACCCCCAACTTTTCAGGTTATCCTCAACAAACTCAACCTTACCCATGAGTATATTGCAAAAAGTGGGAGGTTTGGAGTCAGCATTCTCGATCAAAACGTTCCTTTTGAGTTTTTGGGCCGGTTTGGTTTTCGCTCGGGGAGACAAACCGAAAAAATTGACCATACAATCACTCTTCTTCGAAGTCCTGAAGGAGTGCCAATTGTAGGGAATTATGCTCTCTCTTATCTCAGTTGTGAGGTATTCAAAACCGTGGATGTAGATACCCACACCCTTTTCATTGGAAAACTTCTCTCAGCTGAGCCCCTTTCTTCCGGTATCCCATTGACCTACACTTACTATCGTGAGGTCAAAAAGGGGAAAACTGCCCGCAATGCCCCCACGTATGTCTCTCTTGAGAAAACACCATCAACCTTTCAGGAGGCCTCTATGGCAAAATACATGTGTAATGTCTGTGGCTATGTCTATGATCCTGCGCTGGGTGATCCAGATAGTGGGGTAGCAGCTGGTACTCCCTTTGAATCTCTCCCTGACACATGGGTATGCCCTGTCTGCGGCGTAGGAAAGGATCAGTTTAGCAAGATGTAACCAAAGAGAAGTCCCAAGGTTCCCCCTCTGGGCTCTCTGTCTTTATTTTTATCACAAGGAGAGGATCTATGTCGCTTCGCAAACTGAGAGAGGGAATCTATGCCGTCGGGGGAATAGACTGGCACAGAACTTCATTCGATGAGTTAACACCACTTCACGAAGGAACGACTTACAATTGTTATTACCTCGAGGGGAGTGAGAAGAATGCCCTCATTGATACGATTGAACCCAAGATGATGCATGTGCTCTTGGGGAATCTCAACCGTCTCAATGTCAAAAAACTTGATTATGTGATCTCGAACCATGCAGAACAAGACCATTCGGGAAGTCTTCCCAAGATCCTCGACATCTTCCCCGAGGCAAAACTGGTCACAAATGCCAAAGCCAAGCCGCTTTTGCAGGATCTTCTCTTGCTGCCCGAGGAGAGATTTCTTGTGATTGAGGACAGACAAACCCTCTCTCTCGGAAATCGAACACTGGAGTTTATTCTTTTCCCATGGGTGCATTGGCCTGAAACCATGTTCACTTTTTTACGAGAGGAGAGAATTCTCTTTTCTGGGGATCTCTTTGGTTCCCATTATGCCTCAAGTGAGATCTTTGCTTCTGCCCATGACGAGGCCCTTTATGAGGGGGCAAAACGCTACTTCGCCGAGATTATGTATCCTTTTCGACAGAATATTTCCACTGGTTTTGACAAGATTACCGGGCTTCAGGCCGCGATGATTGCCCCAACCCATGGACCAGTATACGATAACCCCACTACCATCCTTTCTCTCTACCGTGAATGGACATCAGGCAAGATGCGAAACAAAGTCATTCTCCCTTTTGTTTCTATGCATGGAAGTACAGAAGTCATGGTCAACTATCTTATTGATCGTCTCATTGATAGAGGAATTGAAGCAGTACCATTTCATCTTTCTCATGTAGATGTAGGGCAGCTTGCTATGGAACTCATTGACACCCCCACAGTAGTCATAGGGGTCAGTGCTGTTCTCGGGGGGATGCACCCTGCCATGGCCTATATCCTTTATTTCTTGAACCTTATGCGACCCGGGGTAAAGCAGGTAGGGATTTTGGCTTCGTATGGGTGGGGATCAAAAATGCTTGAACAGATCCAAGCCTCAATAACGAATTATACACCCGAAATCCTAGAACCTGTGATGGTCAAGGGTTTCCCTAAGGAGAATGATTTTGCCCTCATCGACAAACTGGCAGATACCATAGCAGAAAAACATAAGGCCCTTGGCATAGAATGACCACCCCCTCCCGATACAAAGGTTCTTTATGATAGAGAGAAAGGCCTCTGGAGGACATATGACGCTTCTTTTATCTTCGAGGGAGTGGGATATTTTGGCCTCATGGGCAGAGAAAGTTCTGGTCGACGGACATTGGGGGGATGGACAGTTAACGCTTGGAGAGGAAGAGCACATCCTTCAGCTTTTGAAAGAGAGACCAAAAGCATGGGAGGTCTCTTCCCTCGAGCTTCGTGTTCTCAAGTATTGGATAGAGAGCCTCTTTCCCCTCTCGGGAGAGGAGAAGGCTTTGGCAAACAAAATTTCTTCTTTGTCTCAACAGCACTAGGTGTCTCTTGAGTATGGAGAGATACGTGGAAAAACTTCGGGAGCATTATCTTCCTTTTCTTGCTGCTAAAGAGGAGTATGCCAAACTTGATTGGGAAGATGCATTTTCTCATCAGAAACGTTTTGAGGTGTTGGTATCCTCGGTCCCCCTTGAAGGGAAATCCCTTCTTGATGTAGGCTGTGGTATAGGAAGTTTGTATCGGTTCTTGCAACACCGTGGCATCTCTTGTGTGTATACAGGGATAGATGCTCTTCCTGAGATGATAAGAGTAGCCAGGGAGTATACCCCCCAGGGGGTATTCCTTGTGGGGAATCCCTTTGAGAAGAACATGGTATCGCTTCAAAGTTTTGATGTGGTGTACGCCTCAGGAATTTTTAATTTAGATCTTGGCCAGAAAAAGACATTTCTTTACGAAGCCGTTGGCAAGATGTTATCATGGGCACGAGAAACAGTGGTTTTTAATGCCCTCCACTGCCGTTCTGAGTGCCAAACGCCCCCTTATCGTTACTACAACCCTCGCGAGGTGGTTGAGTATCTTCAAAAGACCTATCCCTTTAAAATTACACTTTTGGAAGATTATCTTCCCAATGATTTTACGGTTGTGATGGAGAAAACCCCTCGCTTTTAATGAAGGCAAGGACATGTTTCTCGATGTTGTCTCGAACCTCTCGCATCTGTTGGAGTTTTTCCTCTTGGGTACCTGTAAAATATTCAGGATTAGGGAAACTCCATTCAATCCGAATGTTTCTCCCAGGAAAAATAGGACAGCGTTCAGCCGCCTCTTTTTCACAAACAGTAATGACATAGTCATACTTTCGTCCTTCTTTGTAGAGGTCAAACACCCCCTTGGGACGATTCTGGGAGATATCAATCCCTTTCTCGGCCATCACCTGTACCGCTAAGGGATTGAGGTTCCCCGGGGTAATACCCCCACTCTCAGCAATAAAATGGCCTGCCCCCCAGTAGTTGAGAAAAGCCTCTGCCATTTGACTCCTTGCCGAATTGTGCACACAGACAAACAAAACCCGTATCATACCCTTCTCCTTTGGAAAATAGTATAGGGAAAAAATATGAAAAATGTATGAATTTTTGGTGAAAAAAGTGTGAATTTTGGATGGTATGAGTGTTTTCACTCCCTGGTTTCTTTGGGAAAGAGAGGACTTTTCCCCTGAAACATACCACCAAGGAAATAGTGTTAAAAAAACATTTGAAAGAAAATTTTTATTTCTCCTTGTAAAAATGCTTATACCCAAGCCCTTGAAAAAGGAGGCTCTTTTTTCCTATGACACGGTGATATTCACTCTCTGGCGACAAAGCGACGTCAGAGAGGCATCTCCATCGAGGGAAATCAGGATATCTTGCTTTTTTTCTTTTTCCCCTTATACTGAATACATACAAAAAAGGAGGTCAGGTATGAAAAGACAATGGGTATTCTTGATGCTGATAATCACCATAGGAGGATGTAGCCCCTCTTTAAGTCTGAAGGATCTTCCCCCAGACAGAAATGAGATGGCCTATACCCCCCAGAATCGAAAAGTGATCATCTACCAGATGATGACACGACTCTTTGCCAACACCAACACCAATCGAGTATTCTATGGGAGTATGGAAGAGAATGGGGTATCTCGATTTGGAGACATCACTGATACGGCCCTACGAGCATTAAAGGATTTTGGGGTGGATTATATCTGGTATACCGGCGTAATTGCCCACGCGACGATGGAGGATTTTAGTCGGTATGGCATCCCTCTCGATGATCCCGACGTAGTAAAGGGAAGGGCCGGTTCTCCCTATGCCATAAAAGATTACTATGACGTCTCACCCCTTTTGGCCCACAATGTTGCCCGCCGGATGGATGAGTTTCGGGCACTTGTGGAGAGAACCCATAAACATGGCATAAAGGTGATCATCGATTTTGTTCCTAATCATGTGGCCCGTGGATATAGGTCTTTGGCCAAACCAAAAGGGGTGAAAGATTTGGGAGAGGGAGACAATACCAACGTGGCTTTTGATCCCAACAATAATTTCTACTATCTTCCCGGCACGTCGTTTGAGGTCCCCAAAGGATATGACCCCGCAGGAAAAAACATAAATCTCCCGGGTGAAGATGGCCAATTCAAGGAAACCCCTGCCAAGGCAACAGGAAACGATGTGTTTTCACCCAAGCCATCGATAGGCGATTGGTTTGAAACAGTCAAGTTAAACTATGGGGTAGATCTCCAAAACAAACGCAAAACCTACTTTGTCCCTACGCCAAACACATGGGGAAAGATGAGAGATATTCTCTTGTATTGGGCTTCGCTGGGGGTAGATGGTTTTCGCTGCGATATGGCAGAGATGGTACCTGTCGAGTTTTGGGGATGGGTGATCCCCCAAGTGAAAGAGAAATATCCTCACATCATTTTTATTGCCGAGATCTACAATCCTTCAGCCTACAAGAAATACCTCACCGAAGGGAAATTTGACTACCTTTATGACAAAGTAGGGCTCTATGATTCAGTCAAACCCTTTATGAAAAAGAAACCCACCTATGATCGAAAAGGGTTTTACTACAGTTGGTTGAAGGTGAAAGACTTTTCTGATCACATGCTTGCCTTTCTTGAAAACCACGATGAGGAGCGTATCGCCTCGAAGGGGTTCGCTGCTGATCCCTGGATGGGAATACCGGGAATGACGGTAGTGGCGAGCGTCTATGCCGGTCCTGTCATGATCTACTTTGGTCAAGAAGTAGGAGAACCCGCCACAGGAAAAGAAGGTTTTGGTGGGGATGACGGACGGACAACCATCTTTGACTTTTGGGGAGTACCAGAGCATCAGAAATGGGTCAATGGGGGAAAGTTTGATGGTGGCCAACTCTCCGAGGATCAAAAGAAGCTGCGCACATTCTACCAGAAACTTCTTTCTACAGTGAAGACTCACCCAGCCCTTGCTGGTGGAAAAATGTATGATCTTGGTTTTGCCAATGAGGCCGTCCAGGTAAAAGATCGTCTTCTCCCACAGAGCGAAGGATTCAGTGATGGCATCCTTGCCTTTGCCCGCTATACCGAGGGAAAAATGGTTCTCGTGGTAGCAAACTTTGAACGAGAAGAAAAACGCTTTGTTGTGAAGCTTCCTCAGGCCCTCTGGGAAGCTGCCAAACTTCCTGTGAAAGGCACCTACCGGCTGAAGGATCTTTTGGGAGGGTTGCCAGATATTTCCTTTGAAGCGGCCAAAACAACCAATAGACTATCCAAAAACGCAGGTATACCACTCGTTTTGCCCCCAGTGTCAGCGGCTCTTTATGAGGTTCACCTCCCTTAGAAGAAAAAGGGTGTCCCTTGCTTCTTCCAAGCAAGGGACACCACATTTTTCAACCCCTGAAAGCCCCAAAGCTTTACACAGGTGAGAGTTATCCCTTTGAAAAAAGAAAAGGGATGCTTTTTTCTCACCCCTGTTTCGAAAGCGGTAACCTCAAAAGAGAAAAGCCCTCTCCTCTCTCGAGAACGGAAAAAACCAAGAAAAAAGAAAACTTTCTTCAAAGGAGGCAAAGAATTTATCTTTTCTCCACCCTTTGGCCGATACTTTTATGAAAAAGAAGGGAAATATGAAACTCGAACGAAGGATGGCCCTCTTCACAGGTGTGCTTTTTTTTGTCTCCTTGGGAATCGTGTTTGTAACACTTCATGCTTTCTTTCTTTACGCCGTTCAGCGGGAGTTTCGATTTACGGCAACAAAAATGTTCGAAGTTTTTGGAGAAGAGGTACGGAAATCGTTTTCCTCTCCGGAAGCGGTGTTCAACGAGAAGGGCCAACTCCTCTCGGGAAAAGACCCCGGCATAGGGGGAACAGTGGTAGAATCTTTTTTTCAGAGGAAGGAACAACAGTATGGAGGTCTTCTTTGGATAGACTCTCACCCCTACCTTTGGATACGTCACACCAATAGACTTCTTCTTATCCCGGTAAAAACCCTGTATGATGAAAAGGCAAGTAAGGAATGGAGTCTTTTTCTGGTCTCCTTTCCTCACTATCAAGAAGTATCCCTTACGACATCTCCCTTCAAACACCAGGAGATAGAGAATATCCTCAAAACCCATGAAGAGTGGTTTTTTTTAGAGGGACCCGTTGGACCTGTTTTTGTAAAGAATGGGGCATGGTTTTTGCAGCGGCTTGAGACGGGGGTGTTTCTTGTAGGATTTATGCCTGTCAGGATCTTTGGTGTCCTGATGAAACACTTTGTGTATATTGGACTCACCGTTTTGGTATTCTTTCTCGTGGTGTATCTTTGGTTTCAACATCGGGTGTTTGGTCGTTTTGCTCGAACCTGGCAATCCTTTTTAGAAGGAGTACGTCGATTTGAAAACCAGGATTATCACTACCGTATCCCTCTTGAGGAAGGACTATCTGATGAAATGAAGGAAACCGTACTGGCTTTTAATCGCCTTGCAGAAACCCTTGAGGCAAGTTACTATGCCAATGACAAACTCTTCCAACAACTCCGATACAATTACCACCATGATAAGCTCACAGGTCTTCCCAATGGCAATAAATTTCTTGAAGATTTTTCCACCTTTGAGCACCCTAACCTTCTTCTTTTTGATATTGAAAATTTTAGTGAATGGAATATGTACTTTGGTAGTGTCATGGGAGACAAAGTACTTGTCCAAACAGCCCAGAGGCTTTCTAACCTTTCGATTTATCCAAAAACCTTTCTCTACAAGCTCTGGGCAGACAGGTTTTTGCTTGTGATCGACCAAACGATGGAGAGACGAGAACTTGAGGTGATAGCCACTTACTTTCTTGAAAACCTCTCAAATCTCGCCTACAATGTGGGCGGACAACAGATCTATCTCTCTTTCATAGCGGGTATCCTCGGGGCAAATCTTCTTGCTCCGGGGATAGAGGGCAATGCGGTACTCACCGCTATGGCCGGTCTTCTCAAAAAGGCCAAGGTAATGCACTCATTTTTCTTCATTGCCGAGGATATGAAGGAACTCTCCCACCAGACGGAGGAAAACCTCAAAACTCTCGGGAGAGTGAGAGAGGCTATCCAACATTCCTACTTGGTAAATTTTTATCAACCAATTATCAATAACCATAGTGGGAGGGTAGAAAAATACGAGGCCTTGGTCCGTATTCAGTTGCCCTCAGGGGAAATGATTCCTCCTCTTACCTTCCTTACGTTAGCCAAACAAGCAAAGCTTTACTCGTTTATTTCGAGATCCGTCGTGATGCATGCCCTTGACCACTTTCGTTCACTTCCTTATCAGGTCTCTCTCAATTTTAGCCCAGAAGATTTGGCTGACAAGAAACTCAAGCATTTTCTCCTCTCGTCCTTTTCCAATTTTGAGAATCCGAGTCGAATTGTGATGGAGATCACTGAGTCAGAGAGCATCCAAAACTATGAAGAGATCAAAGAGGCCTTGAAACCGTTTCTTGCCCTGGGGTGTAAATTAGCCATCGATGATTTTGGAGCGGGATACTCAAACTTCTATCATGTGTTTTCTCTGAGGCCTGATTTCATCAAGATAGATGGCTCTCTGATCAAAAATCTTGATAGAGATGAAACGGCTTATAGCCTTGTGAAGTCCATCTGTCAACTTGCAAAGGAACTTGGGGCAAAAACGGTGGCAGAATATGTGCACAATGAGGTGGTATGGCACAAGGTGAAAGAACTCGGTGTAGATTATGCCCAGGGGTTTTATTTCAGTCCACCGGTACCCTATGAGAAACTCTTTACTAAGGAGTAAGGTATGGATGGCAATATTATCCAGATGATTTCCGAGAGCTTTCAGAGAATAAATCGGGTGGGATCTTTGGTGGGATTTTTGGTGGGATTTGCCTTGAGTGGGCTTGTGTTTGTGTGGTTTCGAGAGGTGGTGAAAAAGTACCGAAAAACCATCATAGAGATTCCTGTGGTGAAAAAAATCCATTCTCCGCTTGTGGTCAAACCAAAGATCTCTCCTGCCCAATACGAGGCCATCCAAGACCTTATCACTGATTTTAAAAAGGTAGAGAAAACAGCACAGGCTGTACCTGCCTATGTCTTGGAACGGTATAGCGAGTTTTTTCTTCACTCGATGAAGAGGCTCCAGGTTAGCAAGCGCCATGAACGGGAACTCCAGCGCATTTATCCCCTTCTTGTTGGATACCATGTGGAATGTGAGATCGTCAAGGAGGGAAAGTTTTATCTTTTTGAAACAGAAGTGAAAGAAAGAATCCCTCAAGGAATTGTACTTCAGTATGTACCCACCCTTCAGTTCGTTATTGAGAAGGGAGATGAGATGATAGTCGCTTATACCGTCGAGAGGTTTCACTTCCGGGGAAAGGTACGAGTCTTAGAGGTAAGGCTCAACGATACCTTCGTGATCTCCCTTCCAAAAGAAATCTATCTCTCAGCAGAACGTCGTTATGAAAGGCTTCCGTTTGGGATAACTGTTTTTTTGCGTGACATTCGTCAAAATCAGTCCCTCAAGGTACTTCTTATGGATCTCAGTTGGGAGGGATGCCGTATTCGTGGTCCGCGCCTTGATAAAAAGGCTGTGTATTACCTTACGATCCCCAAGGAGAACGGAAACATCCAACTCGAATGTGTGGTGGGAAGGGAACTCTTACGTCAAGAGAATGATTATGTGTACAGCCTCTCCTTTCTCTATCTCCCCTATGAGGTACGCCAACAACTCATGCACCTTTTGAAAGAAAAGGCCCTTGAGATCAAATTAGCTACCACCCATCCTGTTTCAGGGATGGGAGAAACGCATGAAAAGATATGAGGATTGTTCATCGTTACCTGGAAGAGGCTTTTTTGGAATACCGGGGGAAAGAGCTGTGGTTTGTGGGAAGTTTTCCCTCAGTGTTGATAAAAGAGGCGTTTGGAAGGATAAAAAGGGAAAAAGATGTCAACTATTTCTATGGGAGTGATCACAACCGATTCTGGCCAATTTTGGCATCTCTTCTCTTTGAAAGGGACCTTCTGTCTTTTGAGGCCTTGTCTTGGGGATGGGAAAATCCAGTGGCCGTACAGCAAAGACAGGAAATCCTTCAGAAGTTAGGTATGGGCATTACTGATGTGTATGCGGAGATAGAAAGTGCGGGGAAAACATCAGATAAAGATATTGTCCCCGTTCGTTGGAACCCTCATCTTGAAGAAATACTTTCTTCTGCCCAGAGGATTTTTGCCACCAGTCAGTATGTCACACACTCCCTTCTCTCCTGGAGAAAGGGACATGCGATGGGAGAAAGTTTTTTTCCTCAGATAGTCACCCTCCCCTCTCCAAGCCCTCTTTCTCGTCGTGTGGGATACACAAACGAAAAACTTCGTCAGATCTATCACAAAGAACTCTCTCCCTATCTCTCCTGCCTGAGAGAATAATCTCCACGTTCTTTCCAATCTCATCCTTTTTCCAAGGAGTGAGAAAACATTTACCACCTCACCCATACACCTCCATATCCATAGATACCCAGTGGGGAAAAATTGGTTTTTCGCAAGGAATAATCTGGAGTATAGGTATAGAACACATCACGAAAGTTGTAGATATTCATCACTTGAAGATAGATGCCGCAGGGGAGCCCAAACCAGAGAGGAGTCCACTCAAGCTTGAGATTGAGCTGGTGGCTATCCGGGAGTTTTTCCGAGAGGAAGGCACCATAGCGTGGGACATATACGGCATTGGTCCCAATAAGAAGAACATCCGCCCCCTCAACAGGGGTAACAACCCCTCGAGATTCGTAACGAAACTCCACGGTGAGGCTCCAGTTTTTTGCAAAATCCCACATAGCCGTGAGGTTAGCTTTATAGGAAGGAATCGAGAACCATCTTCCCCTGGGAGGCTGGTCAAACTGCCATGCCGAAAGAATACCACTCTGCATGGTACCCTGTTCATCTACCGAGATGGACACCCCAGAAAAACTGTTTGGGTCTATTCCCTCTTCGAGAAAAAACCATTGGTTCATGAGGCTTCCACTTATCCATCCATACCACGGGATACCACCCTTTCGTTTTCGAAGAAGAAGCTCGATACCCACAATCTCTTTCTTCATTCCACCACTTTGAAACTCCATATGGAGGTTAGAGGTTCGAGTCACAGGATTCTCATAATGTTTGGCATACGTTTCAGTGGTGATTTCCCAAAAATCATTGAAAAGGAGTCGTGTCCCTATCACCGCGTGCCAAACACCTGGAATCTCTCGGTACTGCTGATTGGAGGTGTAGAAGGCAAATAGGTAGGGTTCTGTCGGCCATTGAGAAAGATGTCCAACCCCCATAAAAAGGATATTCTCCCTCGAAAGGCGCCATTCCGCATTGATTCTAGGATCAAAAGAAACTCTTCTCACAACAGGAAAATACCCCACCCGAAAACCTGGGGAGAGAATCACCTGTTTCTCCCAGAGACTCCACTCAAGCCCACCAAACACAGCAAAAAAGGTGGTATTCGTTTGAGCAGAGACTTCAGCAAAGTTTGTAGCTTCTACTTGGAGGGTAAGAATATTGGTGTAAGTTCCCCTGATAAGATTGGAATAAGCAAGATGGGGATACACCATCACCTCACCACCCCCCACAAGAGAAAAATCTTCAGAGAGAAAGAAGCGTGGAACAACACGATACCGGGAGAGGATTCCCGTGTCCCTCAGATGGGTTTTGACATTGGTCTGAAAATCTAACCCAGCGGTGGTATCATGATGCAAGAAACTTAGGGACTGTTCTATCATGAGATTGGAAGACCATCGGTGTATCCACGCCAGATTTATTCCCGCATAAAGGTAGAAAAACCTTCCCTTGATCTCTCTCGTTGGTTCAAGGTTGGTGAAATACCCCGGTTCAAGAGAAACAAGATAACTCAAAAGAAACTCATCCGAGAATGTTTTGTACTGAACTTTTCCATGGCTGTCAAGATAATACGGCACTTGAACGGCTCTGGTGTCCGTTGTCTCTTGAAAAAAGAGGGGAAGCACAAGATCATAGTGTGTCCGTCTGATCCCTGTCGCCCATTGCCATCTCTCGTCTGAGGTCTTGCCATAAAGAGTGAGATAGGTAGAAAGGAGACCGCAATTGAATTTTCCATGAAACCCCACCGGTGGATTAATTTGCCTCACAGCAAGAAACCCCGAAAGTATCTGCCCATAGTCTGCAGGCGCCACCCCCTTGTAAAGGGCCATTTCTTCTATCATATCATCAATGAAAAGAGAATCAGGAAGAAGCCCCCGATGAAAAAAACTCACAAGAAACAGACCATCAAGGTCTGCCGCTGTCTCGAATCCCTCTCCCCCACGAACACTGAGTTTCGATCCAGTAGAGAGATCTCGAGAGGCGATAGATTCAACCCCAGGCATCTTTTTCAGGGTATCGAGAGGATCAGAAGTCAAAGAAGCCGAGGATTTCTGGATATCGGTACGTCCCACCGTGGTTTTGGGAATTGCCCGTTGCCTTTCAGCCGTCACCTCAATCTCTCCCCCTGAGGCCGTCGGGAGAGGAGTGAGATATATGGGAAAGACGGTGTTCCTCTGGAGGACAAAAGAGATTTTTTCTGGATAGAAACCTACCGCCTTTGTCTCAAGAACAAGAAAACCCTGAGGAACATCGTCAAAAATAAACCTTCCGGATTCATCAGATGTTGCAAAACGAGGGAGATGATTTGAAACGCTAAGAATTACCGTCCCATTTGGAACAGGAAGAAGGGTAAGCCTGTGAACAAGTCTTCCCTCAAGGAGAAGGGCTTTTCCCGAAAGAGGACAGAGGACATACAGCACCATCCCCCAAAAAAACACCACCTTTTGAAAAAAGGTTTTCAAAAAACAAACCCGTCTATACCCAGTCATTGCACACATCGTTTTTTTACATTCTTTACCATACATATCTCCTCTCAATATTATTGTGTCAATAAAAAATAATATCCTATCAAATTATATATGTATATCATCTTATCGTCTTTATCTTTTCTAAAAGAACCTTCCTCATTTCTCTCCGCAAACAACTCCATAAACTTCTCGTAGTCCTCAGCGTAAATAGTCTGGCAGCCTTGGGAAAGACAGCGCGATGGTAAGCACCATCCCCCAGGGGCTATTTCTCCGCCATGTATTCTACCATAGCCTATCAGGTTGTCAAGGGGGAATTTTTCAGAAAGAGGTGGTGGAAGTGGAAAACACGAAAAAAACGGGGAGAAGTGGTGGGTCTTCTCCCCGTGGCTGAATAAAGGAGATCTGTTAAGTGTGTTAGGTATGGTTCCTGATGAGAGGTCCGCTTTTATTAAAGAAGAATATTGACTTCGCTCCTGTCATTAAGAAAGCTTTTTACTCTCCTACGTTTTTTTATTGACACCCACAGTATACTCACTTCACGAAAGAAACACAAGCCCCCCAGCGAGTAAAAATTCAGGCACCCAAGGGTATTTTCTAACTCTTTGGTGGTATTTTTCGCGGAGAAGACCCATACAAAACCTGAAATAGTTCAAGTCGATTGTTGACCCCCAATTTTCTATAAAGGTGGGAGATACTTTTCTTCACCGTATCCACAGAAACATAAAGAGACGAAGCAATCTCTTCATTGGAAAATCCTTTTTGGATAAGTTTTACCAATTTCTTTTCTCTGTCGGAGAGATGATACTGCTCAAAAAAGGATTCCATACCGCCAGAAAGCCTTGTCTGAATATCCTCCGAAAGACGAATCATCTCTTCCAAAGAACCTTGGAGACGCTCAAACAGAAACTCCTTTCTCACATGCTCGGTTTCCTCAAGAAGAACCACCAGAAGTATTTCTACCCGAGGATGAAAGGGAAACACCAGCGGTCGATAATACGCAAACCCTCCCTCTTTTTGAGGAATACTGAGATACTTTTCTCTTTCTGGAAACTGTTTGATCTCAGAGAGGACAGAGAGGGGAGAAGTATTTAGAGAAGCAAATGCTCCATTCCACAGGGCCCCATGAGGAAGCTCACTTCGGAGATCAACCACCACAGAAGGAAGCTCCCAATCAAGAATAATCTCAGAAAGACGTTGAAAAATCTCTTCTCTTCCCCATTGATACTCCACAAGCCAATATGCCTCTTCCACAGGACGGAACAAGAAAAACCCCTCTTTTCCCTGAAGCTTTATCCATTCAGAAAAAGGCTTGTCCCCAAAAAGTCGAGATTGAAGCGATTCCCATATCGGCTCATTTCTCAGCGACACCTTTCCCTCACCGAAGATGTGTTTTTTTGCTGCCTCATTGGCAGAAGGAATATTTCCATCCCTCCCCAGGCAAAAGACTGGCTTACTCACATATTTGAGAAGATGATGTTCTAACTGGGTCTTTTCCTGAGATCGATTCGGTATCATCAGATCGACAATGCCTTCTTCGTCAAGCACCAACGCATGAAAAAAATTCTGGGGTTTTCCCTCTTTATTCAGAAGAGAAAACGCCACATACAACGGCTTGGAGGAAACAGAATCCAACGATTGAAGAGCATACGAGAACTCTTCTGCCACCACAAGAACCATATATTCCTGCCCCACGAGAGAAGCATCATACCCAAGCTCCTCACAAAAGGCGGCGTTCATCCTTTTGATGAGAAAACTCTCCCTCTCAAGAACACACATCGGCAAAAAATCCGAAACCATCGCCATTTTCCTCCCCATCAATATTGTAGAAAAAAAGAAGATATTTTGCAATATTAAGCTCTTTTTCCTCACCACACTTTGTTTTCCTCCAAAGACCAAAAATCATCTTCGCGTCTTGAAAGTTTCCGTGGTAACACCTCCTTATTGGGGTGTTCTTCCTTTCTCCGACACAAAAAAATTTTTCAAAAAATAGGCTGTTTTACTTGACAGAATAGAATCTTTAGTAATAATATAGATAACCAATTTAGGGGAGGATTTGCTGGTATGAAAGACTACTTGGATCGGTCCTACTCGGACGACGCAGAATTTGAAGACTTCGACGACCTGGACTACATGGAGGACTTCCTCAACGAAGAGGATGATGAGTATCTCGACGAGCTCTCAGATGAGTATGATGAACTTGAAGACATGTACGCCGATGATGAGGACGAGTTCTCCGATGAGGTAGGAGAGGTTGAGGCAACCTTTATCTGCGAAGAGTGTGGCCACAAATGGACTGATTATATTTCCGAGGTGGACGACGAAAATGACTTTGTTGACGTTTCATGTCCTATGTGTGGATCCTCAAATGTGAGTCAAGAATAGCCCCCTGTGATTTTTGAAATACCATCGGGGCTGTCTCCAAACAGCCCCGATATTTCTTTCAGAGGGAGGCTCTACATCCATCATAATAAAAAAGGTTGCGGTTTTGGGGATTTTTTGCTATAATGGTAGAAAGCAAAACTCAAAAAAGAGGCATATATGCAAAAGAAGGTCGTGTACACTCTTCTGATGAGTTTTTCTCTTTTCTTTGCCCAGGAGGTAGAATGGGAAAATCTCCTTGAAAGCTCGGCCAGATCAGAGTATAGCCGGTTTCTCAAGGCATACCAAGAAATGGATTTCTCTCTTGCAGAAAAAACCCTCTTTCGTCTTTTCCAAAAACATCCCTCCAATGCGGTAATTCTCTTGAGTTACCATTTTCTCTCTCAAGAGGAGGGTTTTGGTATTGAATCTTTAGAGTATGGCTTGAACAAAAACCTCTCTCTTTACACCAAACGGGTTCTTTCCTCTTCTCTTCCTCTTCAGGATTTTCTTTCTCGTTACATAGAAAATCCAAAAGATAGGCTTGTCACTCTCATTGAGATGGAGTCCCAACTGAAATACGTGAATTGGGTGGTACGCCTTGAGATTATCAAGGAGCATGTCAAGAGAAACAAAGACTATGTGGCTGCCTTAGACAAACTTTCTGACCTGATCGGAAGATATCCTCGTTTTCCTCTTCTCCACTTTTATCGCCTCTTTTTCCTTTACAAACAGCGAAACTGGGAGGCTTTCGACAGTACTGCCACCACAGCCCTGAGGCTTTTCCCCAAACATCCTGAGATTCTTCGTGTGTGTGGGATGGCCTCCCTCGAACGTAAGCGTCTAGAGGAAGCCATTCAGTACTATGAACGGGCTCTTCAAAGCTCTCCCACATGGCACGCTGATGGCATGCTTGAACTCTGTTCTCTTTATAGAGACACGAAGAATATCGCCAAAGCCATGTCCCTCCTTCAAAAAGCAAGAAAACTCTACCCATGGAAACGTGAGCTTGGCGTACTCGAACAACAACTCCTTTTTGGGTTGCAGGAGGGAAAATGAGAGTACTTGTGACAGGGCTTCACGGCACCATAGGCACACACCTCAAAATCTACCTCGAAGGGTTAGGACACGAAGTAATTGGCTGGAACCGGGAAGAAATCCCCATTGATAACTATATGGCGATGGAGAGTTTCGTCCAAGAAGTTGCTCCCGATGTTCTTTTCCATTTGGCTGTCCCCTCTCATCCCACGGGCAAACCCAACGAGAATTGGCTCGTCCACTACGAATGGAGTAGCGAACTAGCCTGGATCACTCACAAATTTGGTATCAAGTTTCTCTTCACCAGCACCGTTCAGGTATTCTCTGACACGGCCAAGGGACCATTTACCCCTCAATCCCAACCGGACAACGATTACGGCTATGGGTTTGAAAAACGGATGGCGGAACAACGCATCCTCTACCAGAACCCTCAGGCCTATATTGCAAGACTGGGATGGCAGATAGGCACGACGTTAGAGGGTAATCATATGGGCACGTATTTAGAGGCAAAACACACCCAAGAAGGAACAATTTTTGCGAGTACCCGCTGGCTCCCGGCGGCCTCTTTTCTTGAGGATACTGTCAAAACCCTCTGGGAGATTGTGCTTCACCACCCACCCGCTCTCTATCTTCTTGATTCCAACCGAGGATGGAATTTCTACGAGATTGCCACGGCCCTCAAAAAGTTTTTCAAAAAAAAGTGGGTGATTGTTCCAGAAGAGAGTTTTGTATATGACCAGAGGATGATTGACTCGAGGATCCCTATGCCACCCCTCTCTGATCATCTCAAACACCTCAAACCTCTCTCATAAGGGGGCACTATGGCAAAGCGGAAAAGTTTCTGGATACAAAATATCCTGCAACTCTTGCCCTTTACCCAAAAAAAGAAAAAGAAAAACCCCATACGAAAGGTGTTCTTTGGAATTAGGGCACGATGGCTTTTTCTTTTAGGCCTTCTGCTCTTTGTCACCATAGGTATTTTCACCCTCCTTGTCTACCTCTCACAGAGTAGCGTCATTGCCCAAGAAAAACAACAAAAGGCCCGTGCCCTCACAGAAAGCCTGAGTACCTCTCTTCAGTGGTATCTGGACACGGAAAAACAAGGAAACCCCACCGATCAGGCCATTAAACAAAGTTTTATTTCCAATGAAATAGTGCGTTTCATGGAGATCAATCCAGACGTTATTGCTGTGTATGTCTACAATCGAGAGGCAAAAGTCGCCTTTAGCCACCAAAGAATCCGAGAACGAAAACCCCCATACACCCCCCTTCTTGCCCGTATGACAGGAACCAACGAAACCACATCCAAAGATTATGTGGCTGTTTCCACCAACAAGACGGACAAGACTGTCTCTACAAAACGTTACCGGCTCCTTTCATCCCCTGTTCGTGCCCAGTTTGGGGAACTCATGACAGTCAACCGAGATTTCGATGCCATTCTCGTTCCCTATCACAAACAGGGTCTCTCTGATGATCAAAGAAAAAAAACCTACAAAGACCTTTACAAAAGGTATGAAGAATGGCTCCCTGTTTACCTTCATCCCTCCAATTTCACCACCACTGAAGACCTACTCGCCTGGAGCCTTGACAACCTCTTTCTCGAATCCTACAAAGCCATCTTTACTAAAAAAGGCTACAGCCTCGACAAGGATGATCGTTGGCTCCTCCGAGACGCCTGGCTTCCTGGCGCCATCCGGGATCTTCGAGATGCCTTAGAACGCCGGAATGTAGGGGCCATCAAATCAGCAGATGAGAAAATCTTTCAACGTCTTTTGAAACTTCGCGATTATGGAGAGCGTTTTCGTTTTCTTGGAAATGTTGTGGTCGTCTACGACCTTGACCAGATTCAATCAAGTATACGACAAAACGTGTCTATAGCTTTTCTTCTTGCCATAGTCATCTATCTCTTTAGTATGATGGCCGTCTATTGGCTCTCTGGCATCATGGTTCGTCAGATCAAAATGCTTGAAAAATGGGCCCTCGATGTGAGCAATGGCAATCTCTCAGTCTCTGTGGATATCAAAGGTGGCCATGAGATTGGGCGATTAGCCGATATCTTCCAGATGATGCTTAACGAACTTATCTCCAAATACCACCTTGAAAAATTTGTCTCTCGTTCAACCCGCTCCATGATAGAACAAAAATCAGAAGACAAACTGGACCTTGGCACTCATGACAGAAAACACCTCGCTTTCCTTTTTAGTGATGTGCGAGGATTCACTGCCTTTTCTGAGGAGAACGATCCTGAACTGGTGATCACCATTCTCAATGCCTACTTCGATCGCCAGGCCAAAATTATCCGTCGATACCGAGGGGATATTGACGATTTTGTAGGGGATCAGATCATGGCCCATTTCGGGGGAGAAAAGAGAGCTGACACAGCCCTCCAGGTGGCTATGGAAATCATGCAAGACATCGAACTCTTTAATGAAGAAAGGAAAAAACACAAACTCCCTGTCTTTGAAATTGGGATAGGGGTACACATCGGCGATGTGGTGGTGGGAAACATTGGGAGCCAATTCCGAATGGATTTTGCCTGTATTGGAGATGCCGTAAACACCACCTCAAGACTTTGTTCCCATGCCAAAAGTGGAGAAATCCTTGCTTCTGCCGATATTCTTTCAGAGGCAAAACAATCCTATCTCACCGAAGAACTCCCTCCCCTTGTCCTCAAGGGCAAAAAAGACCCCTTCCGAGTCATGCGCTTAGTATGGAGGAAAGTACCATGAAACGCTTCACCTTCCGCCTTCAAAAACTTCTTGAGATCCGACAAAAAAAAGAAGATCAACAAAAGATCATTCTCGCAAAAGCCAGTGGAGAATACCAAAAGGAACTCCGAAAACAACAGGCTATCCAAGAACATGAACACACCCTCAGAGAAAAGGTAAAACAAGACCAAGGAAAAAGTGATCTTTCCAGACTCAAATGGTTAGACTATTATGGGTGGCACTCCAAAAAGATTGAGGGGGATCTCAACCGACACATCGAAGAAAAAAAACAAACCATGGAAAAGGAGCTTGCCCTCTATACCAAGATGCGTCAAGAAAAACGGGCTGTAGAAATCCTACGAGAAAAGGCATGGCAAGCCCATCAAGAAGCTGTCCTCAAAGAAGAACAACATATCCTCGATGAACTTTCACAGATCATCACTCACAAAAATCCCAAATATGCCGATACACACAGAGAGGAAAAAGGAGGGGAAAAGCCATGATAGAGAGTATCCAAAATATCTATGGACGTATTACCGAGATTCACAGTCGTATCCAGGAAATCCAAAACCTGAGTCGTATTCAACCTATTGAATCTCTCTCTGAGACATCCTCACCATCCAAAACCTCAAGTACCTCAGAAACACCTCGTTTTTCTGATATACTCAAAGAGGTGATGCAGGACTCTGACACAACCACCACAGGGCTTCTTGAGGAGGGGCTTGGCCAAAACATCAACCAGCTTCTTGGCAACACCAAAGAAAGGAATGCCCTCCTTTCAGCGCTCACCAAACTCAATTCTTATAACTCTTCCCAAAACATTGACTCTCTCATTGAAGAAGCGGCAGAAAAATACCGTGTAGATCCAGCCCTGATCAAGGCCGTCATTCAACAAGAATCCCAATTCAATCCCCGAGCTGTTTCCCCCAAGGGAGCCATGGGACTCATGCAACTCATGCCCGATACAGCTTCTGCCCTTGCGGTAGAGAATCCCTTTGATCCCCGAGAAAACATCATGGGTGGAACCCGTTACCTCAGGCTCATGTTAGACAAATTTCAGGGGGATCTTGCCCTTTCCTTGGCCGCTTACAATGCCGGTCCCTCAGCTGTTGAAAGATTCGGAGGAATCCCCCCCTATCAAGAAACCCAAGACTATGTCAAAAAGGTACTTGCCTACTATGATACCTACAAAAATCTCTAAAAGGTGATCCCCATGAGTCGAAGTAAACGAATCCTGTTTCTTCTCTTGATCAATCTTGGGCTTGTGATCCTTTCTCTCTACTTTCTCGACATGTTAGAGATCCTCGACTACCGACAAATATTCTCCCAGATTCCCTTCTTGAGAGAAAGCTTTGTAGTCAAGATTGAAAACCCTTTTCTTCTCGAGAAACTTGAACTTGAGAAAAAATGGCTTCTTCTTGAAGAGAAACAACGCAACCTAGAGGATGCGCGCCGAGAAATGGAAAAAGCCTTCCTCATGATCACCCAGAAACAAGAAGAACTTGCCCAAGAAAAAGAAAACATCCAAAATATGATAGCTCAGTTCGAACTCTCCAAACAAAATCAGGCCACCTATGAAAAAAAGGTGGAAGAGATTGCTACCCAGATTGAGAATATGCCCCCCCAGAGTGCCGTCAAGATCCTCGAGAAACAAGAAGATGAAATGCTTATTGATATTCTCCGCATGATGGAGAAACGTGCCCAGGCAGCCGGAAGACGATCTCTCGTCCCATACCTCTTATCTCTCATGGATCCTGAACAATCTGCTCGTATTCAGAGAAAGATGTTAGAGTAAGGGGGAAATCGGTGACACCGTATCCCCATGAAATCTTTTTCACCCAATTCATGGTAGTTCTTGTGGTTTTTCTTTCCATGGGAGTCGTTATTGCTTTTGTGTATGTTGGCATCTTTCGGAGAAAAAAATCCGAAGCCCATGAAGCCCCTTCTACCCTTCTCTCCAACGAAACCCCTTCCTTTGCCCCCTCACGCAAAGGATCCTCTATGACCGACAAACTCGGGCAAAAGATTGTTAACTACATGATTGAGGTATCAGTATCAGAAAATCGTGCTCTTATTGAAGATAGAATCAAAAAGATTCTTGCTGAATGTGAAAAACTCTCCTCCCAACCCATTCCCAAAGAAAACAAAGAAATCATCTCCACCGTCGCTCTCTGGGCCAAACAATTCAATATTGATCGACACCTTCGAGAAATGAAAATGCTCAAGTTTTCTACCCAGATTGTGTATGACAAAGCCCATAACGACTTCAAACTGATGATCGCCGGCAAGTAACATCGCAAAAAAGGCTTTTTCTGCTTTTTTGTCAAGAAAAGAAAGCATTCTTTTCCCTCTGAGTCCATAGAAATGATTCACCTTGACAGCCGGAAGTGGTGAAACCCCTTTCTGGGATTTTCTTGAAATAAAAGGGCGAAAATTCTCCTCTTGGTACTCTCCTTTTCTCAGAAAAAATACCATGACTACAAGCAAGATAAAAACATAGGCCACATTCAAAATAACCCAGAAAGGAGGGGAAGTGAGCCGATTTACCCAAAAAACATACCTTGCCCCCGGAATGAGAAGAAATTCCCTTTTTTTGAAACAAAAGAGCGTTTTTTTCATCCTTTTCACGGTCCCTATGAGCCCTATCGAAGGTCTTAAGTTGATTTTTTTTTTCTATTTCCTTATAATGAAGAAAATGTACCCTCTTCTCGATGAGGGGAAAAAGAGGTGCTTATGAGAGTGACAGTCAACCGGGATGAGTTTTATTCCCTTCTGAGTCTGGCAAGTGAGGTAGTTACCCCAAAAAATCCATTGGCCATCCTGGTAAACGTATATCTCTCCGTAAGTGAAGATGGGCTTGTGATCATTCAGGGATACAACGGGGAACATGGGATCAAAGTGGAAATGACCGGTGAAGTCACAGAGAGTGGCACAATCCTTTTGCATGCAAGAAAGCTCTTTGATGTGGTCTCACACATCTCTACCCCGAGGATTGTCTTGGCTACAGAAGAAGAAGGGAATCCCTATGAGGTGACCATCACTTCTCCAGAGAACAAGCATATCTACTACAAACTTCATGGGAGCTATGCGGAGAATTTTCCAACATTTCAGGAATATACTTGGGAAAACTATATCTCTCTGAGTCAAGAATCCCTCAGGGAGCTTATTGAAATGACAGAGTATGCTGTCGCCCAAGAAACAAGCAAGATCTTTTTTTTGGGCTTTTATGTGGAGGAGAGTATGGAAGGGTGGCTTTCCATGGTCACTACAGATGGACGACGGCTTGCCCTTCTCTCTCGTGAATATGAAGAAAAAAAGGGCGACATTGGGGGAAATGTGATTGTTCCTGCCTCCCTCATGCGCATTGTCAAAAAAGCCCTCTCCACAGGGGAGGTGAGACTGGCCCTTCGAGGGCAAAATGTCTTTTTCAAGATAGGAAACATCTATTTCTTCTCAAGTCTCTTGGAGGGAAAATTTCCCAACTATCGGGATGTCCTTCCTTCAATGATCCAACATACTCTCCAGATCCCCACAAAGGATTTTCGAGATCAGCTTGAAAGTGTGGCTGTCATGAGCGAAGGAGACGTACAAAAAATCATTTTTGACGTACAACGCAATCTTTTGACTCTCTCAAGTGTTCATGCTATCTATGGAGAAGCCAAGGCCTCGCTTGATATAGAGTATGACGATGAGCCACTTCAGTTTGCTCTGAATTATAAACATCTGATGGATTTTCTTAGGGTGGTCAAGAGTGAAAAGGTAACCTTGCATATCAAATCCCCAGAAAGTGCCATGCAGTTTACCCTTGAGGGAGATGAGCATTTTATTTACCTTGTTATGCCAATCCGCACTCTCTAAGAAGAATTTTATTTGCAGTTTTTTCCCTTTGCGTGTATAATATCTGCCAAGATACAATCGCATACACCAAAAGAAGAAAGAAAAATTCAAAGGAGGATAGAGCAATGGCTGTAAAGGTTGGTATCAACGGTTTTGGTCGTATTGGAAGAATGGTGTTTCAGGCTTTGTGCGATCAGGGGCTTTTGGGCAAAGAGATTGACGTGGTGGCTGTCGTGGATGTCTCCACAGATGCCGATTACTTTGCCTACCAGATTAAGTATGATTCTATCCATGGCAAGTTCAAACACAAGGTAGAAACAGCCAAGTCTGACCCCTCTCGTGAAGAAGCCGATCTTCTCATCGTCAATGGCCATAAGATCAAGTGTGTGGCTGCCGCAAAAAGTCCTGCGGATCTCCCATGGAAAGACCTCGGGGTAGAGTATGTCATTGAATCAACAGGGCTTTTTACTGACTCTGAGAAGGCAAAGGGACACCTGGATGCTGGAGCCAAAAAGGTGATCATATCTGCCCCTGCCAAGGGAGATGTCAAGACAATTGTGATGGGTGTCAATGAACACGAATACGATCCCAAAACCCATACCATTGTCTCCAACGCGTCCTGTACCACAAACTGTTTGGCTCCCCTTGTCCATGTACTTCTCAAAGAAGGAATAGGGGTAGAAACAGGCCTCATGACCACTATCCATTCCTACACAGCTACCCAGAAAACAGTTGATGGCCCATCTAAGAAAGACTGGCGTGGCGGCCGAGCTGCGGCTATCAATATTATTCCTTCAACAACTGGAGCAGCCAAAGCCGTAGGTGAGGTGCTCCCTGCAGTAAAAGGCAAACTCACGGGTATGTCTTTCCGCGTGCCTACTGCTGATGTTTCTGTGGTAGACTTGACCTTCCGTTCAACTCGAGACACCTCTATCGAAGAGATCGATAGCCTCTTGAAAAAGGCTTCTGAAACCTACCTCAAAGGTATTCTTGGGTACACTGACGAAGAACTTGTTTCTACTGATTTCATCCATGATCCTCGTTCGTCTATCTATGATTCTTTGGCAACCCTGCAAAACAACCTCAAGGGAGAAAAGCGTTTCTTCAAGATCGTGTCCTGGTACGACAATGAGTGGGGATATTCCAATCGTGTCGTTGATTTGCTCCGTTATATGATCTCAAAGGACAAATAACCCTTTTGCAAAGAAAAACAAAAGGCCACTCCTTGGAAGGGGTGGCCTTTTTGTATCTTGAAAAAACATTTCCTCCCCCTTCTCCCAGCCTTAGAGGCTCTCTTCTTTCGTTAAAGAAGCACAGTAAGCCACGGTGAAAAACCTCTCCCCTTGGAACAAGGGGATAAAATGATGCGTTGTGAAGCAAAAAGAGATCAGAGCGTAGGATACTCTCTGTGAACTTTTTGAACAGAAAGAAAAAAAACACCCACCGCTCATGGGTGGGTATATGGGCAGGGTTGGATTCGAACCAACGAAGGCAAGTGCCAGCAGATTTACAGTCTGCCCCCTTTGGCCACTCGGGTACCTGCCCGCCATATGAGGCATATAGTATAGCATATTTTTTAGGAAAAGTCAAGAAAACCCCTTGTCTCTTGCTTTTCTTGTTCCCAAAAAGGAAAAAGGCAACATATCCCTGCCCCTCGAATCTCACTTTGAAGATAAAATCTAAGAAAAAACCCGAAGAGATGAACCTCATAAAAGGGTCTTCTCTTCGGGCCGGGGGGATTCGAACCCCCGACTTCTTGGACCCGAACCAAGCGCGCTAGCCAAACTGCGCTACGGCCCGAAAAAGTATACGTATAGTATAGCATATTTTTTGTTTTTTGGAAAGTTTTTGAGTCATGAGGTGAGTTTTTGTCGTCTTGACTTTTTCCCCTCTGTCCATTACAATAATAAAAAAAGAGAAGGGAGGACATGATGAACACAACATATTGGGTGATAGTTGGTATTTTGGCTGGGGTCTTGGGTGTCTTTATCTATCTGGATAGTCGAGAAGGCTTTCATAGGGCGTTTTATAAACTTCTTCGTCTCTTGCTGCCTCTGGTCCTTGCCGGGGTGATTGTATTTCTGGTTTCTCTGATTTCTCAAGATAGGATGATTCGGGGGCTGCTTGGGCTTATTCTTTCCGTGATCTTCTTTCTTGTGCTGAGTGCCTCTATACGATTGCCAGAGAAAAAAGCCCACCCCGATGTGGTGAATGTGTTTTTGGGAGCCCTTGTGGGAGTGCTTAGAGCCTGGTTAGTGATAGGATTTGTGGTGTGGTATCTGGGCTTTTTTAGAATCTTGGCCTTGTCCACCATCGTGGGAGAATCTTTTTACGGGGCATTGGTCAAACCAATCGAGTGGCTTGTGTTTTTTACCTTTTTGAGATAAGCGTGGGGTATTGTGAGACAAAAGAATTTTTGGGTCCGATATCCAAAAATTTGGGTTCCCGATCTCTATACGGATTTGCTTCTCCTCTGAGGGAAACATGAAGTATAGGTACGGATCCCCCCTTGTTACAAGGGACCAAAAATTGATCAAGCAATACCCCACGAAATAAATAAGACAAAGGAGTTGGTATGGATCCTTCTGCTCTGGCCAAAATGTATGTAGATGCTGTGCAAAACAACACAATCAGTGCTTCTGTCCTCACCAAACTCCCCGAGCTTGTCACCTGTGACTGGACAAAGGTAGAATTCGTGGGTACTGTTTTTTATATCTCTGAGAGAACAAAGATCACTTATGATGGGGTGCTGGCAAAGTACCGAGGAGGGTTGTATTACATCAAAAAAAAGGTTTTTGAGGTTTTGCAGCAGCATGATCGGCGGTTTCGAGCACGGCTCCCTGTGATCACTGTGGCAAGCGAAAAAGGAGCATAATCATAAAAACCTACCAAAAGAGAATCTAGAAAAAAAGGGGGAGAAGGTGAAGGGGCGTTTTTTTGATTTTTTCCAGAACGTGTCTAGAATAATCATACAATAACGAGAGGGAAAAGGAGGAAAAGATGAAAAGGTTTCTCGTTGGTATAGGTCTTGTGGTAATGTACGCATTGGGAATGGGTGCTCCGACATATTCAGGGGCTGATGGGTATATCATTGTTCCCAGTGTGGATGCAGCGTATGGAGGACGATTTGGTCTGTCGGTAAAATATACCCCTGAACTTCCCCTCACCATAGCCGCAAATTTCAGTCCTTTGTCACAACTTGAACTTGGGGCAGGGATTGATATCGGAACACGTCCCCAAAGTCCGCTTCTTCTGAACGGAAAATTTCAATTCACCAAACAAGGGGCTCTTGGGGCAATGGGAGAGATTGGATTAGACAATACGGGCAACTTTTTTAGTCTCTATTTTGCTTGGCAAGAAGGTTTCAATGCAAGCGGAGTGGGGAGTAGTGGAGCCACCTTTATTCTGGGGTATACTTTTAACAACTCGTGGGATATCAATTTTGCCATTGGTTTTCAGAGAAATTTTCTCATACCCCAACTGTACATTATAGCTGATTTCTCCAATTTTCCCTATAAATACGGAGTGGGGGCTTCCTACGCGAGTACTCACCGAGGTATTCTCAATGCCGGACTTCGATTTATCCTCACGGATTTCTTCTCTCTAGATTTTGTAGGACTCGATCTCATGGATGCCAATAGAAGCCTCATGGTTGGAGGAAATATCTACTTCGGTTTATGGGGTGGTCGACGATAACCAATGGAAAGAAAGTGGCTCACAACTTTTCTCGTTTCGATGGGTATATTCGCAGTGGTTGTGATCTTTTTTCTCTGGTCAGAAGGGTATTTCAAGATATTTTTGGAGAGAGGGGTGTCATCACATGCCCCTCTCTCTTCTTCTGAACAGGGCGAAGAAGGAACGTCTCTTGCAGGTGTTTCTCGTGGCCAGGACAAAGAGACGCTTGAGGGAATCGAACTCACTCCTTTGAAAGAAACATCCTCTCCTGCTTCCTCATCCCCATCCGAAGAAATGATGATCCGTGATATCAATGTCTCCCTTGAGTTAGGCCAATATGAAAAGGTTTTTCAGACGGCCTCCTCTTATCTGTCTCTTTACCCACAGGGAAAGTACCGTATCCCTGTCATGCAGAGCGTGGCCATGGCTCTGTATGAGCAAAGAAATTTTTTAGAGGCACTTACCTGGTGTCGAAAAGCCCTAAATGAAAATATTCCAAGAGAATATGAGCTTGGATTGGCTTCTGTCGTGGGTTTTGTGCTCAAGGATGCGGAGAAGTTCGACCCAGCTCTCCTTTCCTGGATGGAACAGGTGTATCTTCGTCACTCAACAGAGAACGTGTCTGCTCTTGTGGTAGGTATTGCCTACCAGTACCTCTACAAAAACGACCCCACAACAGCACTTGCTTATCTTCAGGAGGCCAAAGGAGAGCTTGCCCTCATTGGCCGGGCAAGAGCCTATATCGTCCTGAATAATTACCCCGCCGCAATCCAGGAGTATGAGAATTTCTTTGCCTTTTATCCCGAGAGCCATCGAAAAAATGGCATACTCACCGCCTTTCTCCGACAAACCCTTTATTATGCCAAACTCAATGAGAACCACAATCCTACACTTGCTCTCAGCTACTATGAGAAACTTACCCGCTTTCCTGACACTCGGGAAGCTGAAGAGGCTATTCTCGCTTCTCTGCGTCTTCTCAGGCAACAGAAACGATACAAAGAATGCCTTGCTGTAGCAAAACGAGGACTTTCGAATAGCAGAAAAGATCGCGACCCAGAGATTCTTTTTGAGATGGCTGGATGTTATTATGAAAGCGGAAACAAAGAAGAGGCTCGTCGGATGTATGAAGGGGTGGTAACACGATACGGAAATCATGTGCTTGCTTCTCAAGCCAAGGCATGGCTGGAACTTCTCTCCAAAGAGAGTTCCCTTCAGGAGTAGTATGTACCACAAAGAGTGTTCACAACATCTGCCTCTCACACAAAACCATTCTCTCAGAAACACGATACCCACTCTACTCGAAAGAAAGGGAGGAAAAATATGATCTCTATTGTCCTTGTTGAGCCAGAAGGCGACATGAATATTGGTATGATTGCCAGGAGTATGATGAACATGGACGTCGAAAGGCTTGTTCTTGTCTCCCCAAAAACCAACCACCTCTCGGAGAATGCCTGCTCTTTCGCTGTTCATGCAAAGCCTATCTTAGAAAAAGCTCACGTCGTTTTTTCTCTCCAAGAGGCACTGAAAGAGAGTGATGTTTCCCTCGCTGTTACCAGACGTATTGGCCAATGGAGACAGAAAGACATAGTCTTGCCAGAGTGGGCTGAGGCTATGGCCCCCTATAGAGAACGACATATTGCCTTGGTGTTTGGAAGAGAAAAAAGTGGGCTTACCAACGAGGAGATTACTACCTGTGATATGATCCTTACTATCCCCTCCTCAGAGGCTTTTCCCTCACTGAATCTCGCTCAAGCAGTTATGACAGTTCTCTACGAAATCTACCGAAGCGAATGGAAAAACTCTCTCTCCCATCATACCGTCGAAAGAAAAGAGTTTGATGCCATGCTTAAAACTATCATCGAAACCCTTGAAACAATGGGATATTTCAAGACCGTTCCTAGAGAAAGGCTTGAAGCCTACCTTCGCAAACTTCTTTATCGGATGGCTCCAGACGAAAACAGTGCCATGATTGTGAAAAACCTCTTCCGTCGCATTCAGGGGCGGCTTATGGCGTACCAGAAAGCCTTGGAAAAAAACGGTTGGTCCAAAGAGAAAGATCTTCCATAATGTAACATACCCCTACGCCTAGTCTTTCCGCAAGGTGCATTCCTTTATCTTTGCCCAGAAGAAAGAGAGTGGTAGAGAGACCATCGCTTTCTATGCCCGTAGAAGCTACAACGGTGACCGAGATCACACCATGAGAAACAGGATAGCCTGTCTTTGGATTCAGGATATGGTGGTAACGTACACCATTTTCCATGAAATATCGCTCATAGTCTCCTGAGGTGGCCACACTTCCTCTCTCAAGAGAAAATATGGCTATCACGTCATTAGGTCGTCTGGGATGGCGAATAGCCACATTCCACAGGGAATGGTCGGGTTTTTCTCCCCAAACAAGGATGTTTCCTCCCGCATTGAGAAGAAAACCACTCACCGATTTTTTCTTGAGATAGGCTGCCATTGTATCCAGGGCATACCCCTTGAGAATACCCCCGAAATCTATCCTCCTCCCGTGAAGAAGGATGGTTCTCTCCCTTCGAGTCACAGAAGAAAACCCCACCCTTGCAAGCGTGTTTTTAAGTTCCTCTGGCGAAGGCACTCGTTGAACCCCCGTATGATAAAACCCCCAGAGACGCATAAGGGGCTCTACCGTAGGATCAAAAAGCCCATCGGAGAGGCGATAGTATTTCTCTGCCTCTTCCCACACCACCACAAGGTCGTCATCAAGAAAACCTCGTCCCTCTGTATTCAGAGCAAAAAGCAAAGAATTGGTAAGATGCACACTGTAACGTTTCTCAAGGGCCTCAACCAGGTCAAGAGACTCCTCTACCCAGCGTTTGGCTTGTTTCTCATCGGTGGTATAAAGCACCACCTGAAAAAGAGTATTCATCAAAAACCTCTCACCTCGAACCTGGTGAATGCGTCTCTCACATCCTGAGAAAAAACCTCCTGCTACAATCAAGAGAAAAAAGAAGCACAAGTAGTCATAGCAAAAAGATCTTTTGTGGGACACCTTTCCCCCTTATGCTTTTCTCAGGATGGCTGAGAGACCATGGGCATCAAGCCCCTCGAGATCAGCCATGGTTTTCACCTTGTGGGCATGGTGTGCCATATAGTCCTTTGAGAGGGTAAGAACACTCGTTCGCTTAACAAAGTCATGAACACCAAGGGGAGAGGCATATACTGCCGTACCATAGGTAGGAATCACATGGTTGGGACCAGCAAAGTAGTCTCCCATAGCTACAGGTGTCCACGGACCAATAAAAACAGCCCCCATATGCTTAATTTTTGAAAAAATTTCAGTCGTATCCAAACGAAGAATGATCTCAGCATGTTCTGGGGCTATCCGATTCAAAAGATCAAATCCATCTTCATACGAGTCAACGAACACACTGTAAGAAACCTCAAGACTCTTTTCAATCACATTCCATCGCGAGAGTTTTTTCCCCATCTGGGGGAGAACCCTCTCCACCTCTGAAAGAAGCTTTTCTGACGTTGAGAGAAAAAACACCACACTATCTGGAGAATGTTCTGCCTGGGCACAAAGGTCTATCGCTACCCATTCTGGATTGGCAGAGTCGTCGGCAAAGATCGCTACCTCACTGGGACCAGCAAGAGAATCAATCCCTACCCTTCCTTGAACAAGTCTCTTTGCCATAGCCACATACGCATTTCCAGGACCAGTGATTTTATGAACCGCTGGAATAGTTTCTGTCCCATACGCCAAGGCTGCTATAGCTTGCGCCCCTCCTACTTTGAACACAGCAGTAACTCCAAGCCATTGGGCAAGCGCCAAAAGAAGCGGATGAACGCTTCCCCCTCTCTCTGGTGGGGTAGTAAGGTATATCTCCTTCACACCAGCAATTTTTGCCGGAATAACGTTCATCAGGACTGAGGAGGGATAGAACGCTTTTCCGCCAGGCACATACACCCCTACCCGTTCCAAAGGAGTGATAAGCTGTCCAAGAAATGCCCCCTCTTCTTCATAGAACCAACTTGTTTCCTTCTGTTTTTCATGATAGCGACTTATCCTCTCAGCGGCCTCAACAAAACACTTCCATACGTCCGCGTAGGAAGTACGAACCACCTCGGAAGCATGGGCATATTCGTCAGAAGATACCACAAGGGAAAACGAAGAGGTATCCACCCCATCAAAAGTGGCCGTGTATTCATACACCGCCCTATCCCCTCGCGTAGCTACATCATGGAGAATCCCCTGAACCCTCTGCCAAAGGTCGGGAGAAACCTCTTCTCCCAAACGTGTGTAGGTTTTTGCCTCATGTTGGGACAATCGTTTCATGGTTAACTCCTTCTTTTCTCCCCACTATTATAGCGAAAACCCAAGGAAAATGCCACTAGAACCCCCACCCCCTTTTCCCCAAAAAGGTGAGAGCCGGAGACCGGTGAACGATACCCTTTCCTGTGAGCCTTTTGCCACGCAACAGGAATGTTTCTTTTTTCCCCGTGTGCAAGAAACGAGAGATGAAACTTGATTTTTTTAAAAAATGTGGTATACTTATCACTCAAAGGAGTAACCATGAAGTCTTATCGAAAAGAACTGTGGTTTTGCACCAAAAACCGAATAGAGTTTGTCCATATCACAGAAGAGGTAGAAAGGGCTGTGGTTGAGTCCGGCATCCAAGAGGGGCTATGTCTTGTCAATGCAATGCACATTACCGCAAGTGTTTTCATCAACGACAATGAGAGGGGGCTCCATGAGGATTACAAACACTGGCTTGAGAAGATTGCCCCTCATACCCCTTCCCTCTATCAACACAACCTCACCGGAGAAGACAATGGCGATGCTCACCTCAAACGCCAAATCATGGGAAGAGAGGTGGTAGTAGCTATTACCCAGGGTAGACTTGACCTCGGCCCCTGGGAGCGTATTTTCTATGGGGAGTTTGATGGCCAAAGACGAAAACGGGTACTTATCAAGATCATAGGAGAATAGATATGATCATCCTCATTCGACATGGAAAAGCTGTTGATGTGAATGAATGGAACGGACCGGATAACGACCGCCCCCTTACAGAAGAGGGCAAAGAAAGGACAAAAAAGCTTGCCAAGGGAAGTCGTTTTCTGAGAGAAAAACTCAAAAACCCCCTACTCTACACCTCGCCTTACCTGAGGGCTTATCAGACAGCCGCTATCTTTGGAGATATCTGGAAACTCGAGGTGGTGAAAAACCCCCTCTTTGAACCAGGGTGGGATGGATCCGGCCTCTCGCTTGATGACAAAAAGAAAGACATCATCATTGTAGGACACATGCCAGACCTCAAAGAAGCCCTTTTTTCCCTCACGGGAGGACAGGCCACAATTGAGTTCCAGCCCCCCTCATTGGCAGCCATCTCCTTTTCTGGGGACAAACCTCGTCTCGTGGCTTATCTCACATGGAAAGGGGTAGAGATCTGAAAAAATACCGCATTTTCCTTGAGAAGCCCTTCTCTTGCCCCGTGAAAAAATACAGTAAGAAAACCCCAATCCGGGTGAGACACTTCTCTCTAGGAGCCCTCTTTCAAAAAAGATGATCTTTTCACTCCCTCATGGATCCTCTGAAATACAACATTTTTGAGAAAAAAAGGTTTACAGAAAGAGTTTTTTTCATTACAATATTTCATCCTGAAAAGAGAAGGAGGATATATGGAGAAGGCCTTGGATAGGTTTTTTGAGCTTTCAAAAAGAAAAAGCTCGGTGGTAGGAGAGGTTCTTGCTGGTATTTCTACTTTTCTGACCATGGCGTATATCATTGTGGTCAATCCGCAGATTCTCTCAAATGCGGGAATGGATTTTAGCGGTGTGCTCCTTGCAACGGTGTTGGTCTCGTCGATTTCAAGTATCTTGATGGGATTGTATGCCAATCTTCCCTATGCTCTTGCTCCTGGTATGGGAATCAATGCCTTTTTTACCTTTAGTCTTGTACTGGGTATGGGAATGAGTTGGCAAACAGCTTTGGGAGCAGTATTTCTTTCCGGAATTATTTTCATTCTTTTGTCTATTCTCCCTGTGCGTCTTTGGATCTTGCACGCTGTTCCCAAGACGATCCGTTATGGAGTAGCGGCTGGTATTGGTCTTTTTCTTACATTGATAGGGTTTAAATCTGTGGGATTTATTGTGTCTCAGGAAGCAACATTGGTAGGTTTTGGGGGGATAAATGCCCAAACACTTCTTTTTGTGTTCGGACTCGTAATAACCTCTATCTTGGTTATCCGAAGAGTTAAAGGTGCCCTCATCCTCGGTATTGTGATCACTTCCCTTGCCGCACTTGGGGTCTCTGTCCTTGGATTGAAGTATGGGTGGCTTGAGAAGCCACTTGTTCAGCTCCCTACTTCCCTTGTCTCTCTTCCCAAATTGGATGTCTTTCTGAAGCTTGATCTTGTAGGAGCACTCCAGCTTTCTATGATTGGACCGATCTTTTCCCTTCTCTTTACGGATATGTTTGATTCCATTTCTACGTTTATGGGAATAGCCCAGGTTTCTGGTCTTGTGGATAAAGACGGACAACCCCTTCATGCAAAAAAGGCACTCCTTGTAGATGCTATTTCCACCACGATATCTGGGCTTTTTGGAACTTCCTCAGGAACAACCTACATTGAATCCGCCGCCGGCATTGAAGAAGGAGGAAGAACAGGATTAACGGCAATTGTCACGGGGCTTTTGTTTCTTCCCTTTATGTTTTTAAGTCCTCTCTTGAGCTTTGTTCCTGCTGTGGCTACCGCACCTATCCTTGTGATTGTAGGTGCCTTTATGATGAAGCCGCTTCTGCAAATTGACTGGAATAATTTTGAAGAAACCATACCAGCATTTATGTCTCTTCTCCTTATCCCCCTCACCTACTCTATCACCCAAGGAATTGTGTGGGGATTTTTGATCTATACGCTTATCAAGCTTTTTACTGGCAAGATAAAAGAGATCCATCCTATGCTCTATGTGATTGATATCCTCGCGATAATGATTCTTTTCTTTTAGTTCAAAAAAAGTCATCTCCCCCTCATTACTGAGGGGGAGATTTTTTTTAAATCCATACACAAAGCCTTGGCACGGATGAAACATCTTCCTTGTGTATACCATTCTCCTGAGATGCGAGGGACACCTTTTCTCTCGTATTGCCACGTTGTTCAAAACTCTCCAAAGCAAGGCAAAAAAGAAATCCCCTTCTTTTGAGAAAAGGGGAGGGCATATTTCTCGTAGTCACCTTCTTCTCCCAAAGAGAAAAACCTTTTGATTCTATACCCAGGCTTTTTCCTTGAAAAAAACGTTACCTCACGTTTTGATCAAAAGATAAATAGGTATTCTTCGAGACAAAGAGAGTGTCATCTTCTCCTGGCTTTCTCTGTGACTATTGGCCTAGAAAAAGATCTTGAAAAATGGGTATACCCCTTCCACAAGAAAGATGGCTTTTCTTGACGGGGAAAATGTTCTTTCTTATACTATAGGTACGCTAGGGGTGCCTACGAGGCTGAGAGGGAGTTCTCTCCCAACCCTCGAACCTGATCCGGGTCATACCGGCGAAGGAAAGCGCCCTCCCCAGCGACCATGTGGGAGGTGAGGAATGGATACTCCTTTGATCATCGGAGGAAAATCATTTTCGTGTCGTCTCTTTGTCGGGACGGGAAAACTGCCTTCTTCTTCTCTTCTGCCGGATATTGTGAAGGCGAGTGGAACAGAAATGATCACTGTTGCCCTTCGTCGAGTCAATCTCTCTCGCCCGGAAGAGAATATCCTCTCGTATATCCCGGAGCATGTGGTGATATTACCCAACACCTCCGGGGCCAGAAATGCTGAAGAGGCTGTACGTATTGCCCGATTGGCTCGAGAAGCTGGTTGTGGAAACTTTGTCAAAATTGAGATTATCCATGAAATGGATTACCTTATGCCTGACAATGAAGAGACAATAAAAGCCACCGCTGTTCTCGCAAAAGAGGGCTTTGTTGTCCTTCCTTATGTCATGCCTGATCTCATTGTCGCACAAAAACTGGTGGATGCAGGAGCGGCGGCTGTGATGCCCTTGGGATCTCCTATTGGTTCCCACCGAGGATTACGAACAAAGGATCTTATTGCCATGCTTATTGAGAAGATTGATCTTCCCATTATTGTGGATGCGGGGATTGGCAAACCCTCTCATGCTGCCGAAGCTATGGAAATAGGGGCAGATGCTGTCCTTGTGAATACAGCCATTGCCACGAGTGTTGATCCAGTCGCTACAGCCAAGGCTTTTTCTCTCGCGGTAGAGGCTGGACGTATCTCGTATCTTTGCCAAAAACAAGAGGAAAGTCGGTATGCCCAAGCAAGCTCACCCCTTTCCGGACTTTTGTCGTAGGAATAGCTATGAAAGCAACAGAGGCGTTTCTTTCCTGGCTTACCTATGATATTGAAAGTGTGGTTTCTCGTGTGAAAAAAGAAGATGTCCAGAGGGTCTTGAGAAAAGAACGGTTGACACCAGAGGATTTTCTCTGTCTTCTCTCCCCCGCCGCAGAAGCCTTTCTTGAAGATATGGCTATCCTCTCTCAAAAAATAACAGCAAAGCATTTTGGAAGGGCTATTCTCCTTTTTGCCCCACTCTATGTCTCGGATTATTGTCAAAACCGCTGTGTGTATTGTGGGTTTCGAGCACAAAACACCTTTGCGAGGACAAAACTCTCCTTAGAAGAGATCAGAAAGAATGGAGAAGTCCTTTCTTCCAAAGGGTTTCGACATGTTCTCCTTTTGACAGGGGATGCCCCCTCGATAACCCCAGTGGAATTTTTTGAGGACATGCTTCGTGTACTTCACCCTATGTTTGATTCATTAGCCCTCGAGGTGTATCCTCTGAAAACAGACGAGTATGTTCGGCTAAAACAGGTCGGTCTTGATGGTTTGACTATTTATCAAGAGACGTATGAGAGAAAGATCTATGATGAGGTTCATCCCACAGGACCCAAAAAGGATTATCTCTGGCGTCTTGAAACTCCAGAAAGAGGAGCCATGGCAGGTTTGCGGTGGATTACAATAGGGGCTCTCTACGGACTTGCTGATCCTCTTCATGATGCCTTCTGGACGGCCATGCACCTTATGACTCTCAAAAAATATTATCCAGAAGTAGAATGGGGGGTTTCTCTTCCGAGAATGAATCCAGCCGAGGGTGACTTTGTCCCCAAATACACCCTCTCGGATCGACGTTTTGTTCAGTATCTCTTGGCTTTTCGGATCTTTTTTCCCACGGTGGGGATAACGCTCTCTACCCGTGAAAGACCCTACATGAGGGACATTGTGATTCCTCTCGGGGTAACAAAGGTTTCCGCTGAGTCTCATACCGAGGTTGGAGGATACACCGAAAAACCTTGCCATATCCCTCAATTTGAGGTTGCGGATACACGAAGTGTAGAAGAAATGAAAAGGGTGATCGCACATAAGGGATTTGATCCCGTCTTCAAAGATTGGGTAGGCGCGATATAAAGATGAACACAACACCTCGTGGTTTTCTCTTTGAGAATAAGGATTTTTGGGTGCTTTTTGTGCTAAATTTTTTCTCTTTTGCAAGTCATGCAGCTTTGAATAATCTGCCAGAGTACTTTTTTTACCGAGGGATGAGCCGTTCTTTCACAGGTTTTTTTATGAATATCCATGTCTTTGGTCTTGTGATTTTTGTGATATTTCTTCTGCCAGTCGTTGAAAAAGTTGGCAAAAAGAACATGATGATCTTTTCCTATGGCCTGGCATGTATAGGGTATGTGGGAATGTTTTTTTCAGGGTGGGATGTTTCTTTGCTTATCTTGTGGAGAATTATGACCTCTCTCTCCTATGCCGTAGGATTCACTGCCAACGCTGCCCTGGCTTTTGATGTACTTCCCCAGGAAAAACGCACAGGAGGAATTGCCCTTTTTGGTATCTCGGGGATACTTTCCAACCCCTTTTGTGCTTGGTTGGGAAGCCATGTGATGAAGGCGGCCCCCCAGGGGCTTTTTTTGTTGGGAGCAGGTTTCACCCTTCTTGCGTTGCTATTAGTGGGGATGATCAAAGAAAAGCCCTGGAAAAAAGAAAGCCACCATGCCCATCACCTCGGGGATGTCTTGAGAAGAAGGCAGGTCATATCAGAATTGATTATGGGAATGGTTCTGGGAGGAGCATTTGCGACGTTGGGAACATTTATCCCTCAGCAAACCTTGGAAAGGTTTGGTTCCTCTTCGCTTACGATGTATTTTACCGTATACTCTATCGTAGCTATAGGGTGTCGCTTTCTTTTTGCGTCTTGGTTAGATGGTATCTCTTCTTTTTGGCTTCTTTTGGGAGGCTTCGCAGTAGCCTCTCTTTCTCTGTGGAACATGGCGCTTGTTTTCTGGCCTTTGCAGGTGGCTTTGACAGGAATGATGTATGGGGTGGCCCATACGGTACTTTATCCTACGTTGAGTGCTCTTGTGGTAAAAAAGGGAAGAGAAGAGGAGAAGTATATTACTAATAGTGTTTTTATTGGTTTTTATACCTTGGGAGGACTTTTCTTTTCAACGGCACTTGGCTTTTTAGGAGATAGTGTGTCAACAGCGAGCATTTTTGTAGGAATGGGGGCATTGTGCCTAGGAATAATAGGATGGATGATTGTAAAAAAAATTGTGAAAAATAAGTAAATGACTTGCAAAAAATATTTTTTTTCTTATAATGAAAAAAAGAGAAGGAGGGAGGAAAAATGAAAAGTGTAGCCTTTACAGGGAAGGGAGGGGACATTTTTGGTATTTTTCTTCTGAATTTTGTGTTGTCAATGGTTTCGTTTGGTATTTATGCTCCGTGGGCAAAAGTACGGTATCTGAAGTACATGGCAGGGCATGTGGAGTTTGATGGAGAGCCCTTTGAGTTTCATGGCAAAGGAGGAGAGCTTTTTTGGGGAATAGTCAAAGTTTTTTTTCTTATTATCATTCTTCTTGTTCTCCTTTTTCTTGCGTCGTACCTCGCTACTACGTCCCTGGTATATGCAAAGATGTTAATTGTCTTTTCCGTAGGGTTTGTTCTCTTGCTTGTGTTATTGGTTCCTATTTTTGTGCATGGGGCGCTTCGGTATACGTTTGCTCGGCTAAGTTGGAAGGGCATCCGTATGACCTATACAGGAAAGAAAAAAGAACTTTTTTTCCTCTACCTCAAGGGGTTGTTTTTGACAATGATCACATTGGGAATATACAGTGCGTGGTTTTCGGTAGGTGTTCTCAAATATATCTATGACCATATCGGGATTGGGAATGTGACACTTGGGTTTGATGGGAATGGATCGGAGTTGTTTGGGGAGATCGTGTTAGGGGTGGTCTTTTCACTTTTGACTTTGGGCATCTACACCCCATGGTGGTATGTGAGACTGGCACGGTTTTATGTTTCCCATACCTATCTTGAGCAGGAGGGAAAACGGGCGTATTTTTCCCTCGAGCTTTCGGGGGGAAAGGTTTTGTTTTTTTGGATAACAAGGACTCTTTTGCTTGTTGTGACACTTGGGATAGCCCTTCCTTGGGTTATCGCAGGATGGATGCAGCTCAGGGTAAATGCTCTTTCGCTTGATGGGGATATTGACACCCAGTCTCTGGTTCAGCATCCTGAGGAAAAGGGAGGAGAAGTGGAATTCAGTCTCTTTGATCTTGGAGAGGGGTTGTTGGGATGGGTGTTTCCTTTGTAAGTTAAGAACGAAGGATGACGTATGCAATACAAAGGCGTGTATCGTGATGGGAAGTCCTCGCGAGACTATGCGGGAGAGATCCGTTTTGAGGGGAGTGAGCTCTCTGTTTCTTACGAAGATAATGAAGGGAAGGTGTGTGTGGTTGTGTGGCCAAGAGCGAGGGTCTCTCTCGCAGAGGGATCAAAACCTGAGAAGGTGATTCTTCTCCATGAGGAGGGACGACAGGGAAGTTTTGTCTTCTCCGCAGATGAGGGAACTTTTCGTGAGGTTTGGCGGATGTTTGGAAAGCGAGACCTGAGAAGGCATGTCTGGCTTTTCTCTCTCATTGGGCTGGGGATTGTGCTCTTTTGGTTTTTGGGATTACCGGTACTTGTGGACGTCGGGGTGGACATACTGATGGGACAGGAGAGAGGAAGTCAGGAGATCTTGACCTCCTTTGAGGAAGAAAAGGTATCATCCTGGGGAGTGAATGAAACAGCTTCGAGAAATCTTCAGCTTTTTGTGGCAAAATATATCTCTGAGGATTTTCCTCCTGTGATGGTCATTGATTTGCCAGTGGAGAATGCCTTTGCTACCCCATGGGGGAATATTTTGGTGACGGAAAGGATGTTTTCTCTTCTTGAAAATCCCGATGAATTAGTGGCTCTTCTCTATCATGAGGAGGGTCATCTTGTGTACCATCATCCTCTCAAGATGATTCTGAGACAACACGTGGGGAGTTTTTTTCTCCTCCTTCTCAGTGGCGGAAATGATATCTCTCAGATTTTGTTAGGTACAGGGGAACAACTCCTTGTTTTGCGATATAGCCGTGGTTTTGAGATGCAAGCAGATAAGCATGCGGTGAACAGGTTGATCTCACAAGGATTTGATCCTGGAGCAATGGAGAGGCTTTTGCGCTCTTTCCAACAAGAAGAGGAAAAAGAGTTTTTCTCCCTTTTTTCGACGCATCCTTCTCTTGAAACAAGGATTTCTCTCATACAAAAGTATTCTCAGGGTATTTCCGTGAAGAAAAAAAGCGACTCTTCTCAGGAAGCTATGGAAAGGGATTTTCGTGCGTTGAAAGTGTTAGAATAATCTTTGCCAAAATCCACACTTGTGCGTATATTGAGGAGGAGGAGTATATGAGAAAAGGTCTTTCTGAGAAGCAGAAGAGGGTCTTTTTTGGGGGAGAAACAGAACCACCGTTTCAGAATGAGTACTGGGATAATAAACATCATGGCTTGTATGTAGATCCTGTGTCAGGTGAGGTACTTTTCTCTTCGCTTGATAAATTTGATTCTGGAACAGGATGGCCGAGTTTTTCAAAGCCTGTGCATCCAGAACTCCTAGAATATGTGGAGGATCTTTCCCATGGAATGCGCCGAGTGGAGGTGAGAACAAAACATACCAAAGGGCATCTTGGGCATGTCTTTCACGATGGACCACCACCAACCTGGACACGGTTTTGTATCAATTCGGCATCTCTCAGGTTTATCCCCGTCGAGGAAGTAGTAGCAGAAGGATATCTCGCGTATTGGTATCTTTTTTCGGATTTGTCCTTGCCCTTTGAGCAGATTATTCTTGGTGGTGGGTGTTTCTGGGGAGTAGAGGCATACTTCAAAGAGGTGGAAGGAATTTTGGCTACAACGGTGGGGTATAGTGGGGGAGAAACCATGTGGCCAACGTATGAGGATGTGTGTACAGGGGAAACAGGCCATGTGGAGACAGTACTTCTCCGTTTTGATCCCAAAATCCTGCCGGTGGAAAAGATACTGGGGCATTTTTTCTTTATTCATGATCCTGAGAGTGAGAATAGGCAGGGCCATGATGTGGGAACTCAGTATCGCTCTGTGATTTTTTATCTCTCTGAGAAGCATGTGCCCGCCATTGAGAAATGGCTGGAAAAGCTTCGAAGGGATGGCAAACATCCTGTAACTCACGTTTCCCCAGCAAAGAACTTTTATCCAGCCGAGGAGTATCATCAAGACTATATAGAGAAGAATCCGGGAGGATATTGTCATATCGATTTGTCCAAACGATGGCCAGGATAAAGAAAAGACTTTTCCGTAAACCCCTGGGATCTCGGAGAGAATACGCAAAAGATCGTCAATCAGAGTCGAGCAAGAGAAAACAAAACTTGAAAAATCCCCCTTGTTATGGTATAATACTACTCTCTATGCTCTCTTTTGCCACCGTAGCTCAGTCGGTAGAGCAACTGATTCGTAATCAGTGGGCCAGCGGTTCAATCCCGCTCGGTGGCTACAGGCCGTCCTTAGGGACGGCCGTTTCTTTTAAAGAAACGGCTCAAGGGTGCACCAGAGCTCTGTGATGAGAGTATTGGCTACCATACGCCCTTCTGGGGTAAGGATGAGTTTCTCTTCATAATACTCTAAATAAGGGGCAAGACGCTGAACCGTTCTCTCAAAGGCCTGCCATCCCTTTTCTGTTGCCCATTCCTTGAGGGTTGAGAGAGGTATCCCCTCGCTGGTTCTCAGTCCAAGCATCAGTTTCTCCATCTTTTCCGTTTTTTCGCCAAGGGTTTCTTCATATCCATAGGGAAAGTGTTCTTTTTGAAGGAGACGTTCATAGAGAGGGAGATGTATGGTATTGGTGTAGCGAAATTTTTTCCAAGAGAGAAAACCACTGGCACCAATCCCAAGACCAATATACGGTTCATATGCCCAATAGAGGCTATTGTGGAGGGAACGATTTTGTGTTCCCATCGAAAAATTGGAAATTTCATACCACTCGTAGAGACAAGAGAGTTTTTTTGCGAGGGTGAGATATTGTTTCGCTTGAAACTCCTCTGGAGGAGGAGAAAAAAGACCCTGTCTTTCTAAACCAGCGAGAGTACTGCCACTCTCACAAGAAAGAAGATAGAGAGAAAGATGAGGAGGGAGATGTTTCCGAATCCATTTCAAAAGCTTGTGGGTATGAAGAAGCGGAGTACCCACAATAAAATCAACACTCACCTTGGAAAATCCCTTCTCCCTCACCATCTCATAGGTCTTGTCAGGATCAAAGAGAGGACGTGAAAGAAAAGCAAGAAGCTCTGGCTGAACGGCTTGAAATCCTAAACTCAACCTCGTGAACCCAGCCTTTTTCCACATCGTGAGATGTTCTTCGTTCACATCTTCAGGATTCACCTCAAGGGTTCTCTCTTCTGCCTCTAGGGTAAAGAGGGAGGAAAGCCCTTCAACAAGGCGAAAAAGAAGCCTCTCAGAAAGCAAAGAGGGTGTCCCACCCCCAAGGTAAAGGGTGTGAAAATGCAAATGGCCATAGAGAAAACGGTAGAGTTTGGCTTCTTGAAGGAGAAAATCAATATACCTTTCAGCTCTTTCCTCGTTGTAGGGAATTCCACTGATAAAATGACAATAGATGCACTTATGACGACAAAAAGGGATATGAACATACAAACCCATCATGAGTGATCAAGAAGATGATTGACCCAGTGGGCAATATCATCTTTCCCTTTCCTCAGCTGTTGCACAAGTGGAATGGCAGAGATATTTTCACAGTAAGTGTTCAGAAGAGGAGTAGTGAGAATGGTTTCCAATACCGTGAGAAACGAGAGAAAATCTGGAGCCCACCACCCTGCATGGTAGCGTAAAGCAAAGAGAAGGTTCTTTCTCTCTGTCATATAGGTAGAATAATCCGTAGCCAAGAGGGGTTTCCCAAGAAGCAAAGACTCAAACAACAAAGAAGGACCTGCTTTCCCCACCACAACATCAGCAACATGGATAAGTTCGTGCATATTTTCCACAAATTCAAAAACACGAACAGGGTAAGGAGAAGAACGTGAGAGAGCATCCATTGCCTCATAGAGGGGCTTGTTTCGACCACATACGACAAGCCAATTAAAGGGCATCCTCTTGTCTATGATCTTTGGTATAAACTCATAGGCCTTTCCAATGCCTTCTCCTCCATAGACCACAAGAAGTGTCTGATAAGAAGGATTGAGACTGTATCGAGTGAGGAGAGTTTCCTTAGAGGGGAGAGGATCATAGAATTTGCGCTCGATAGGAAAAGGCATACGAACAATCTGAGATGGCTTCACACCCCGTCTGAGAAGGCCCTTTTCTACCTCGTCACTTGGAGCAAAAAGGAAGTCAGCACGCTTTTCACACCACCAGGAGAAAGGTGAAAAAGGATCAGTGATAACCCCTACCACAGGGCATGAGATCTTTTTTCTGCGTTTCGCAAGGGCAGCAATGGTAATGGCAAAAAAATGGGTAGAAAGGATGAGGTCTGGTTGCCTTGAGGCATAGTATTCTATGCCTTTTTTGAGAAGACCTGGCATAAAAAGAGGCAGATATATTCTGGAAATAGGATGGAAAAGCTCCATCAACGTCATAGAAAGATCCGCCATCCATCGATGAGCAAGAGAAAACCGCCAATACCGCCGCATAAATTCATGTTCTTTGAGGGCACCACTGGCCTGAGAGAGTTCTACAATCTCGATGTGGTATTTTCCAGGATAACAGGCCTCAATACCGTCACGGATCGCCTTGGCTGTAGCCAGATGCCCAGCACCAGCCTCGATGATAGGCATGAGAATTTTTTTCATATTACCTCCCTTGCGGTGGTTTCTCCTCAGGAAGAACAAAATCTCTCAAGAAGGCCGCATTTTCCTCAGGGATGGATGGATTAATAAACATCCCTGATCCTAACTCAAACCCTGCACTTCTGGTGAGCCGAGGAACAAGAGTGATATACCAGTGAAAAAAAGCTGTGTGGCTGTATCCCTGAGGAGCGGAGCGGATAATATAGTTGTAATCTGGATCATTAAGACCAAAATAGAGTTTTCGAAGGACAAGACGAAGAGTTACTGAGAGGTCGGCAATTTCCTCTTCAGAGGCATAAAGAAAACTGGATTTGTGCTTGCGGGGAAAAATCCATACAGCAAAAGGAGAAAAAGCAGCATACGGTACAAAAGCAACAAAATACTCACTTTCATACACGATTCTTTTGGCTTCGGAAAGTTCTCTTTCGAGCATGGTACAAAAGATACACGCCCTATGTTCCTCATGATAACGGATGGATTCATTCATTCTTGCCATCACATCCCGAGGTATAACTGGAAGCGCAATAATCTGAGAGTGAGGATGAACAAGAGAAGCACCAGCACGACTTCCATGGTTACGGAAGAGAATAACGGATTCCACATACGAGAAACTCATCAGATGAGCCATCCGTTTTTGATACATCCGCAAGATGTGGGCAACATGGGGAGGGTCATAAAGAGCAACAGTGAGATTATGCTGCGGGTGTTCAATAAGTACCTCATGGTGGCCAATCCCATCCATAGAACGGAAAAACCCTGTCGTGTTGACTGAAAAACCATCTTCAGGAGGGAGAAGGGCCGGATATTTATTGGGAATCACACGAATCTGCCATTGTCCATGCATTTCCATAGCATCAAGTGTGATATCATTTCCTGTCTTTTTTTCATTGCCAGGGCAAAAAGGGCACTGTTCATCATAAGAAGGATAGGCCGATTCACAGTTGAGTTTTTCTTCCCGAAGTTGTTCAGGACGCTTACTTCTTTCAGTGGAGATAATCACCCACTCTTTCAAGAGAATATTCTGTCGAAGTTCTGGCATACAGACCACCTTGTTTTGGAGTAATGTTATTGTAAAGAAGCCAGCAAAAAAGTCAAGATGTCCAAAATATTCCTAAAGAGGTGCCCAGAAAGCCCCCCCTATTTTCACATCTTCATGCTTCTTTTTCCTATGCCATTGAGGGATGAGGCTTTTAGCGAAGACAAACAGAGATCATGTTTGGCCTACCCTCAAAGAGGGGAAGTGGTTTTCTCTTTATATAAAGAAAATCCCCCTCTTCTGTACCACAACACATGGATCGAAAAAATTCGTTTTTCTCTTGACAAGAGAAAAAAACACCTTTATAATACCTATAAAACATATAGGAAAATTTGCCTTTAAGGAGGGCAACATGAAGCTTTCCACAAAAAGCCGATATGGTCTTCGTCTTCTTTTTCGTTTGGCCACAGCAGGCAAAGAGGTGGTTCCTCTGAGTGAAATAGCGGAAAAAGAGGACATCTCAGAAAAGTATCTGGAGCATATTATCAATCGTCTCAAAGTAGCTGGCATTGTCCAGGCTCAACGTGGAATCAAAGGAGGGTATATCCTTTCCAGAAGCCCTGATACGATCTCTCTTCTCGAGGTAATTGAGGTATTAGAGGGTCCTCTTGTCTTGGTGGATTGTGTGGGCAAAAGAGCCTGTGAGAGAATGGCTGTCTGTCCCACCCAGTGGGTGTGGGACAGACTCTCGTCAGTGCTTCGCCAGGAGTTAGCGCATCTTACCCTTGATGATATGATACGACGGTATACAGAAATATCCGTCCACAACTACGAAATATAGGAGGAAAATATGCTTGTAGACAATATTACCGAACTTATAGGGAGAACACCCCTTATCCGACTTTCTCGAATGTGTGATGAGGCAGATATTCTTCTGAAGGCAGAGTTTTTTAACCCATTGTCCAGTGTCAAGGACAGAATAGGTCTCTCCATGATTGAGGCTGCAGAGAGAGAAGGAAAACTTTCCCCGGGAAGTGTCATTATTGAACCAACAAGTGGAAACACAGGTATTGCCCTCGCATTTATTGCCGCTCAAAGGGGATACCGACTGATCCTTGTCATGCCAGACACCATGAGTATAGAAAGGAGAAAACTTCTCAAGATCTTTGGGGCTGAGCTCGTGCTCACCCCGGGGGCAGAAGGGATGCGTGGAGCCGTAAACAAGGCAAACGAGCTTGCAGAAAAATATCCAGGGAGTATTATCCTTCAGCAGTTTGAGAATCCTGCAAACCCAGATATTCACCGGCGCACTACTGCTGAGGAGATCTGGCAGGATACTGGAGGAAAGGTGGATATTTTGGTTGCCGCCGTAGGAACAGGTGGAACCCTCACAGGAGTAGGCGAAGTCCTCAAGTCACGGAACCCCTCAGTGAAGGTAATTGCTGTCGAACCCACAGACTCCCCTGTACTCTCTGGTGGAAAACCAGGACCCCACAAGATTCAAGGGATTGGAGCAGGATTTGTCCCCAAGGTGCTGAATACGTCGATCATTGATGAGATTATCCAGGTACGTGCTGAGGATGCAGGAGAAACATCCCGGGCTCTCGCCAAAAAAGAAGGTATCTTGGTAGGCATTTCCGCAGGTGCCAATGTATGGGCCGCTCTGCAGGTTGCCAAACGTCCCGAAAATAGAGGAAAAACCATCGTGACGATTGGATGTGATACAGGAGAACGCTATCTGAGCACATGGCTTTTTGATGAATAGTTTTTGGTAAGGTGCGACAAAGAGAAAATAAGGAGGAAAGAATGAACGCACGATTTGAAACCCTTGCGTTGCATGCAGGTCATACTATTGACGAAACCTTGTCTAGGGCTGTTCCTATCTATAGGACTACCTCGTATGTTTTCAAAAGTAGTGAACATGCAGCAAATCTTTTTGCTCTCAAAGAAGCTGGAAACATCTACACCCGGATCATGAACCCGACAACAGATGTTCTGGAGAAACGCATGGCTCTCTTGGAGGGAGGGGCAGGGGCATTAGCCCTCGCTTCAGGAACCACAGCCATCCATTATGCCATCATCAACCTGGCTAAACAGGGAGAAGAAATTGTTTCTGCAAACAATTTGTACGGTGGCACTTTTACCATGTTTCATGACATTCTTCCCCAATTTGGCATTACCACAAGGTTTGTAGATATTCGAAATCCAGAAAATCTCCGAAAAGCTCTCAACGACAAAACACGAGCGGTGTTTGTGGAAACCATTGGAAATCCTTCTCTGGATGTCACAGATATAGAGGCTGTGGCAAAGATTGCCCATGAAAGGGAAGTTCCGCTGATTGTGGATGCTACATTCACTACCCCCTATCTCTTGAGACCAATAGAACACGGGGCAGATATTGTGGTGCACTCCTTAACTAAGTGGATTGGTGGACATGGAACAGCCATCGGTGGCATTGTGGTGGACAGTGGAAAATTTAATTGGAAAAATCCCAAGTTTTCTCTTTTTAACGAGCCCGATGGTGGATACCATGGACTTCGTTTTGCCCATGATTTAGGAGAGATGAATTCTCTTGCCTACATCATGAGGATGCGTCTTGTTCCTCTTCGAAATCTTGGGGGGTGTCTCTCTCCGGACAATGCGTGGGTTTTTCTCCAGGGACTTGAAACCCTTGCTCTTCGTATGGAGAGACATAGTAGTAATGCCCTGGCAGTGGCCCGTTTTCTCAAAACCCATCCAAAAGTGGCATGGGTACGTTATCCTGGGCTTGAGGATGATCCTACCTTTCCAGTGGCACGTCGATATCTCAAGAAAGGATATGGTGGCATGGTAGTCTTTGGGGTCAAGGGCGGAAGAAAAGAAGGCCAGAGATTTATTGAATCTCTCAAGCTTTTTTCCCATCTTGCCAATGTGGGGGATGCAAAAAGTCTTGCCATTCATCCGGCAACAACGACCCACTCCCAACTGTCGGATGAAGACATGAAAGCAGGAGGAATCACTCCCGATCTCATCCGACTCTCCATAGGCATTGAACATATTGATGATATTCTTGCTGATCTCGACCACGCATTAGGAAAGGTGTAAGCATATGAAGATCCTGGTAAATGGAGAGGAGAAAACTCTCCTCTCCCCCCTTTCCCTCCAGAAATATCTTGAAGAACTCGGAATTTCTTCCCAAAGGGTCGTTGTTGAGTATAACGGGAAAATTCTCCCAAAAGAGCAATGGGGAAACACGCTTCTCTCGGAGGGAGATACCGTCGAAATTGTTCACTTTGTGGGAGGAGGATGATGCGTATAGGAATAGCCGGTGTCGGTGGAATTGGGAGTAACGTGGCTATGCACCTTGTGAGGGCAGGGATAAAGGCAATGAAGATAGTAGATTATGATCGGGTGGATACCTCTAACCTCAACCGGCAATTTTATTTTTCTCATCAGGTTGGAAAACCCAAGGTATGGATGTTGATAGAGAATCTCAAGGCCATTTGCCCAGAGGTAACCATAGAGGCACGGGAAACCTTTATTGATGAAACCAATATTGAAGGGCTGTTCTCAGATTGTGATTGCATTGTGGAAGGATTTGATAAGGCGGAGAGCAAAGCCCTACTTCTGAGGACATTCTGGAACTCTGGGAAATACATTGTTTCAGCCAATGGTGTCGCCGGAAATAGGGTAGAAGGCCTTCGCATCTATCGACCCAAACCTACGATTGCTCTGGTGGGAGATTTTGTTTCGGATGTGGCAGATCATCCCCTGAGTTCTGCGAAGGTAGGAGCCATTGCGGCTATGATGGCAGCCATGGTTTTGGAGTGGGCCGGCATATTTGAGGAAAAAAGCGCAAGGAGAGAACCGTGAAAAAGCAAGAAGGTTTCCCTCTCTGGGCAACTCTTGCCATAGGGGTATGTGTTTTCTTGGGGGTACCTTTGGGGGTATCGCTGGTGTGGGAAAACACCGTACTTGACCCTAAGGTGTTTTTTCTTCTCATTCCTACTGTTCAATGGGGTATAGCCATGAGTCCCCTTGTGTTCCTCAAGGCAGAAAATCCCACAAGAAAAGCTCTTTTTTCACCTCTGTATAAACCCCAAAGACTCGCTCTCACGATTCTACTTTCCTGGCTCTTTGCACTGATGGCCGTGGGAAGTATACTCTGGATCATTATGATCATAATAAACATGATAACGAAAGGAATGGTAGGAGAGATAGTCATACGAGATATGATACGTTATCAGATGGAGTATGGGCACATCCTGCATGGCATAAAAACAAACAATGGTCTTTTCTTTCTATGGCTTTTTGTCATTCTTGTGTTTCTTGTTCCTCTCACTGAAGAATGGCTTTTTCGGGGACTTCTTTATGAGGGATTATGCCGTTCTCTTCACGCACGCTGGGCAGTCATCCTTCAAGCACTCCTTTTTGCCTCTCTCCATCCTCTCGGCTTTTATACCTCACTCTATGTTGGTATAGGACTTTTTCTTGGATGGTTTCGGAAAAAATTTCACTCCCTCTGGCCTGGAATATGGGCACACCAGTTTCAAAACCTCATGGCCTTTTTAACTTTTTTGATTGGGGGAGAAAAGGCACTGGCTATTGATCCACAGACCCTGGCTCCTCACTATCTTTTTTTTCTTGTTCCTTTCCTAGGAATAACTGGGGTAATGGCTGTTTCTCTGATAAAAAAACTTGCATCTTGGCCCGTGCCCGTTACCACATCCACTGGAGAGCCATGGCAAAACGCACGTGATGGTGAAAGGTGAGGACTCGCATAGCAACACCAAGCTCTTTTCTTTTGTAGCGCACTACAGCACACCATACCTCCGCAGGTTCATAAAACCAGAAGCTTTCCATTTCCTCTGATTCTATAGGGGGAAAAGTAAGCGAGAGAGGGGTGGTTTTCAAAGGGGAAAGAAGACTATACCAAAGAGAGAAATGCCAGGACTTGCTTCCCACGGATGTGCGGAGATGGTATTCACTTCCAACGGCATGCTGGTCATGATGCCACTCCGCCTTTGTAGTAAAGGAAAAAAGACTCGCCACCCATCCCTCCACAGAAACCCCTCCAGAGGCAAATGCCTGATTGGTACGATAATCCAACGAAAAAGGAAAAGAGATTCTTTTCATACCAACAAGGGGATACCCTACTTTCTGAACGAAAGCTGGTTCTATCCCCCATTTTGTGGTATGATAAAAGGTTTTAGCATTGGTGTACCATTCTCCCCTGACAAGACATTCCCACGGAAAAACCTTGATTTTAAGACTGGCAAGAATACCCGTTCTGCCTGTGATACCACGGTAAAGCGCTCCTGAAAAGAAAGAAGGGAAATTGGTATCTCCCTGATACGCCACAAGGGCAAATTCGTGTTTGCCTTTTTTTCGTAGCCATCCCAACCAGGCTTTTTCTTGGGAGATGGTTATTTCTCCTCCCGCCTCCCATCCCCAGCAACTCGCTTGCCCAAAAAGGCTTCCCAAAAAGAGGGGGGTATTGGTGAGATAAAACTGAAATCCTTGGAGCCCTATGCGATTTTCACCTTGACCAACAATGGCCCAGAGACCTGCCAAAATACTCTGATGAGAGGACCAAAGCCCCCCAAGGGACAGCATGTCCCACACCCCTTCTCCAGCCACTCCACGAAAAATCTCGTCATAGCGATTATTGTTTTGATCTCTTTTTGGGGAAAATACACGAGAAAACCCATAGTCTCGGGGGATCATCTCTGAGGGATCACGGGATATGATAGAAAAGGGTCTCCCAAAAAGAAGCCCTGATCCCTGAAAATAGCGAAAATCCCCTACAACACATTTCCCCCATGAAGAAGAAATCCATACTCCCATTACGGCCTGAGTCTGAATAGTAGAAATGTTGCCAAGCGTGGTATGGGGACGAGGGAGAAGAAGATACCCTTCTCCAAAGGGAAGAAAGAGCGTGGTTCGATAAAGGGTATTTGTACCCTCTATACGAAAGGCGTGATGCCATTGGAGGCGAGAAGAAGGAGGGGAAATCCGAACAAAAGGAGAGATACGCTGGATCTCTTCTTTTGTCCATCCAAGAGAGAGAAGTTCCCGAAGAGAGACAAACCCCTTGTGCCGACGGTAGGAAAGGATATTGCGTATGTTCTCTTCAGTCATCCCGGGAAGAAGCCTTAACGCAGAGGGATGGGCCTCATTGAGATCCAGTGGATACAAGAGAAAATCTGCTAGTTCCAAAGAAATGTCTTCAGGCGGAAGGGGATCCGAGATGATAAAATGGTGACGAAACCAGGGAAGCATCTCCTCAGGTATTCCACAAAGAAGAAGTTCTTCGTAGGACCATACCCAGCCGTTTTTCTCTCGCCACGAGAGAAGGGAAAGAATGTATCTTTCTTCTATTCCATTGAGCCGAAGTATGGAAGCCAGTTGGCTGTCAGAGAGGATATTGAGATCGAGAGGGTTAGCGAGGGCGTTGAGGGTTATCAAGCTTATACCCAATACCACGAAGGGTTTGAAGACACGAACCATAATTTTTTAATTTCTCCCTTAAATGCTTTATATGAACATCAATTGTTCTATCCATGATAGCCTTTTCATTATTCCAGAGGCGTTCTATGAGGTTTTCTCGACTGAATACCTGCCCAGGATTCTCAACAAGAATAGCCAACAGGCGGAATTCCGTCGCTGTGAGAGAAACCTCCTCGCCATCAACCGTCACGTGGAATCGAGAGGTGTCTAGACAAATACCTTCCCATTGAAGAAGGGATGAGGGCGCAGGTGGAGCGGAATGGCGTCTCAAGATAGCCCGGACACGACTCACCATCTCTCTGGGACTAAAAGGCTTGGGAAGGTAGTCGTCAGCTCCTAAATCGAGGCCAATCACCCTATCCATCTCATCTCCCCGTGCACTAACACAGAGGATCCCTATGGAGGGATTTTTCTCTCGTATCCAACGAATGAGGTCAAGACCACTCCTGTCAGGAAGCATAATATCAAGGACAATCACCTGCGGTTTTTGATTGGTGGCTTGAAAAGCACGCATAAAATCATAGGCTGTAGGAAAACCAAGACAGAGAAAACCACTCTCTTCGAGGGCAGTTTTTTCAAGTTCCCGAATATCTGGCTCGTCCTCTACAATCCAAACCATCTCGCGCATACCTTTCCCCTAATGTTGGAGATGATGCCGTGCCCGTGTCATTTGGGCAAGAAGTTTCTCTACACTCTGAAAATAATTTGTATTACTCGCAAGCTCTACAAAATCCAAACCAAATCTCCGAAACACCGAGGTGTAAAAACGACGATACTGTTCATAGGTAGAGGTTTTTCCAAGGAGAACCGTTTTCTTCTGAAGCGTTTCGATATCCTCAAGAGAGGCAAGAGGGGGAAATGTTCGGTTCCAGGGTACAATAAGCGGAGAAAATGCGTGTTGTTCACTCTCATCATGGACAACCAAGGGTATCACCTCATGCCTATCACACAGACGAGAGAGCGCCCTATCATACTCTCCATCTAAAAAATCACTTAAGAGAAAGAGAATGGAAGGTTTTTTCACAAGGGAGGCCACTTGTTCAAAGGCATGGGCCAAAGAGGTCCCACGAAAACGAGGACTATAATACCAAATATCTCGAATGATCCTCAAAAGTTGGGAGTAGTTGTGTTTTGCGGGAAGGAAAAGCTCTATCTCAGTGGTATGCAAAACTAGGCCCACCTTATCCTGGTTGTAGTAGGCAATAAACCCCAAGAAGGCCGCAATTTCTGCCATAATCTGACGTTTGGAGATTTTCTTTCCGTAAAAGGTTGAACTGCTTATATCAACCACAAAATAGACAGTGAGTTGCCGTTCTTCCACAAACTGTTTGATATAAGGCTCCCTCATCCGAGCAGTCACATTCCAATCAATGTCCCGAACATCGTCCCCATAACTATATTCCCGAACATCAGAAAATTCAATCCCCTTTCCCTTGAAAACACTATGGTACTGGCTGGTGAGCTGATCCTTGATGAGTTTTCGAGCCCGAATCTCAAGGTGTTTTACCCGAGAAATGATTTTCTGGATGGATTCAGGAAGAGCTTTTGTCTTTTCCATCAAAAAGCTCCTGGGTTGAAGATTCTTTGGAAAGGATGGTAGCCTTGGTGTACCTCGCCCCCTGTTCATCATAAGTAGCACTATTTTCTTTTTTGAGACCCCGAAGCCAGAGACTAAGAAGCCATACCATGGCCATCAGAAAAAAGGGCAACGCCAGAAAAAACAAGACAGGCAAAAGGACAGACATCGCCACCAGGATAACTATACTCGCCAACCCCATCGTTGTCCAAAACCACAGTTTTTCCCAAAAATGGTTCATGGTATCTCCTTATGAAGTATTATACACCAAGAGACAAAAGAAAGCAAAAAAAGACCATGGGTCGTAACTCCTATTTTTCTCAAGAAAAAAGCAGAAGTACATCTTGCCCATACAGTCAAGAAAGTCATACCCCTCATTTGCGCAAAGGACTCTCAACTTTTTTTGTTTCCCGTGTCGATATATATTGGGTATGAGAGAAAAAATAGCCTGTCTCCTTTTCATGGTATTTTTTTTGGAAAACACCTTCGCCGAGGTAATCGGCAAAAGTGTTCGGGGAAGAAAAATTGAGGCCTTTGTCTATGGGAGGGGGAATGAAACACTCCTCTTTGTGGGAGGAATCCACGGGGATGAGCGACAGGGAGTAGAGATTCTAACTCGCTTTCGCAGGATGGTAGCCAATACGCCAGAGATACGCAAAAACATACGGGTGGTTATTGTCCCCAAGGCCAACCCCGATGGAATAAGACGAGGAACACGAGGGAATGCAAGGGGAGTAGATATCAATCGAAATTTTCCCACCAGCAGTTTTACCACCAATTATCACAAAAAAGCCTACTATCCAGGAAGACAAGCCGCCAGCGAACCAGAAACAAAGGCCTTGATAAAGTTGATTCAAAAGTATGCACCCTCTCTTGTAGTAACGATCCATGCCCAACTCCACTGTATGATGGTTGAGGGGGATGTATGGGAAATCGCTCGCCGAATGCAGTACTACAACCATTACCCTCTTGTGGCAGAGCTTGACTATGAGACACCCGGCTCCTTTGGACAATATTGCCTTGAACGTGGGATCCCGATGATTACCCTTGAGGTGCCTCGAATTCCGCACCATGCCCTCTGGGAACAGAACAAACGGGCCCTGGTGGAGGTTCTTCGACATTCGCCGGGAAAATTAGCGCATCAACGCATGCTCATTGAAAGCAAGAAAACCCCCTCACTTTTTGAAGCCCTGCAGAGACAAGACTGGTATCTCTGGCGAAATATGTTTACCAATATGTATGAGTGGAAAAAACAAGATGCTGAGGGAAACACAGCCCTCCACTATGCCCTCAAGAGAGGGGATGTGCCATTAGCCCTTTGGCTTATTGAAAGGGGGATCCATCTTGCCACCACCAATACCAAGGGATGGTCTCCCCTTTTTGAGGCGGCATATTGGGGGCATGGAGAAGTCGTGAAACAACTCTTAAAAAAGGGAATTTCACCAGAGGAGAGGGATCCATATGGGTGGACACCTCTTATCATAGCAGCTCAACGAGGCCATAAAGACATTGTCAGGGTTCTTGTGGAGGCGGGAGCAAAGGTCAATACTCAAGACATATATGGGTATTCAGCTCTTATGGAGGCTGTACGCTGTCAACATAAGGACATTGTAGAATATCTTCTCGCCCGAGGAGCAGATCCTTACCAAACAAACTGCTATGGACAAACAGCAAGTCGTCAGGCTATTCTTGCCCGTTCCACCAATACTCTTATCCTTTTGGGAGGAGGACAGTAAACCTGGAGAGAGGCTACCATACGCAGGGGAAGAAAAACAAATATCCCAAAAAAGAAATGAATCCCGGGAGTTACCCAGATAAAAGGACTTTTCTTTTTTTCTTTTTTTGTGTATATTAAAAAAAATATTAGGGAGAAAAAGCTATGGAAACACGGTTTATAGTAAAAGGCATGAAATGCCAGGGGTGTCTCCAAACCGTGAAAGAGATTCTCTCTTCTGTCCCTGGGGTGGAAGAGGTGAAAGGAGATCTCTTGACAAAAGAGGTGGTGGTGAAAGGAGAGGTTTCTCCAACAACTCTTATGGACATCATTCATCAGAAAACCCCCTATAAAATAACGATAAAATAGCTTTTCTCGCCCAACAAAGAGAAAAATGAGGTGCTCCTATCCTGTGAAAAACAAGAAATTCATCCAAAAAACACAGAAAAAGCATAAAAAGAGCATTTTTGTGTTCTCTTTTTTTGGGAAATTTGCTTTTATTGCTTTTTTTTCTCATCTATCGTATAATAAAGGGGAACAAAAAAGATGGGGAGATTCTAGGGGCACATGCAAAGTATAACCGTAGAAGTAAAGAATGAATACGGGATTCATGCACGACCAGCTTCTCTTCTTGTAGAGCTTGCGAACAAGTTCCAAAGTGATATTACTATCACGATGGGGGAGAGGGTGGTCACAGCCAAGAGCGTTATGAATGTGCTCCTTCTGGCAGCAGGCAAAGGATCAAAACTTGTGATTACAGCCGATGGACCAGACGAGGCTCAGGCTCTTCGAGAGCTTCGGGAACTGATTGAGGTGGCCAAATTTCATGAAGAATAGGGTGGTTCTTTCTGCCTTGTTTTTGACAATCTCGCTTGGATTCTCAGAGCTTGTGATTGAGAGAATGGCCATTCGGGGCGCAAGTTTCTATCTTTCTCTTCGAACCTTCCCCTCTTCTGATTTCAATCCTTTTCTGTTTCTTCAGGGGGGGAATTCCTTGCGGGTAGGGTATGATATTCGGGTTTTTAAAAAGGCCGTATTTCCCGAGTCGGATCTCTTTCTCACCAATATCAAGATACGCTACGATATCAAAAAAGACTATCTCAACGATGGGTACGTTGCCAGTGTGTGGTACGGATGTGAATTTGCCTATAGACGTTGGATAGACACTGATGAAAAACTGCTTCGTTTTTTGTATCGACTGGAGAATTTTCGGGCGTTTTCCTTTACTGAAGCCTCAGAAGAGGATGCTTTCTACCTTGAGGTCTCTCAGTTTTTCGACACAGAGACGAATCCAGATCAAGAAAATGAAATAGTGGGGCGTTTTTTCCGTTCTCTCTTAGGCATGCGTTACGAGCTTTCTCCAATCCGAAGCAGGGTGTTTAACAAAAATGGTATTCTCAAGTAAGCGCTGGGCTCTCGTGGTCTTTGCCATAGACCTTGGGGTTTCTCTCTTCTTTGCCTGGATGGGGTATCGCTGGATGGTGAGTCTTCAGGGGAATGCCACCTTAAGGTTTTTCGTTCCCCTCGTCCTTTTTTCCACAAGTTTTCTCGGGATATGGCTTATCTACCGAAGTTTTGTGACCTTTCTTTTTCAAAGACGGGGTATTCGTGGTTATAAACTTCGTGGGAAGATTACCTTTTTCTTTTTGGGGGTAACCTTTGGTACGATCCTTGTTGTAGGTGGTGTGATGTTTTACCTCATCTTGCTCACCGAAGTTAACTTCATTGACAAGGAATATACCATCGCGGAAAAGATTCTTGCAGGGTATCAAGACCTGATCGCCTACAACAAGAGCGAATTCGAGCGCTGGAATATGAGTCTTTTAAAGTATCAGGAGGAGCAATTTCCGGTGGTATTTGGTTGGAGGGAAACCAACCTTTTTTTTCTTCGTAGCGATGATACAGAACTTGTGAAACTGGTGATCGAAAATAGAGAGAGTCTTTTGGAGGCGTTTGCCAATCCGGAAAAAAAGAGTTTCTTTCTTGGAGAGGAGAAGGCCGCACTTCTGGTGAAAAAAGACAAAAGGTTTTTTGCCGTCTGGGTTCCAGAGCATATTCAGGCCGCATACAGGACCATTTACAATAGCCGTGATGAATACAAACAAATGCTTTTCCTCAAGAAGTATATCCGTGTGATTACCTTGCTTGTGATTGTGGTGATTTCTGTGCCTGTTTTTTTCCTTGCCTTTGTCATCAGTATCCGTGTGGCCAAGAACCTCACCGGAAGTATTGAAGCCCTCACGCGTGGAACCAAGATTCTTGCTCTGGGAAATCTTGACTATCGTGTGGAGATTCATTCTGGAGATGAACTTGAGGATCTTGCCAAAAACTTTAACGCTATGGCCGAAAAACTCAGTGTGGCCACTCGACAAATCAAACGTATGGAGCGTTTGGAGGCATGGAAGGAAATGGCAAAAAGACTTGCCCATGAGATCAAAAACCCCCTCACCCCCATCAAGCTTTCTGCGGAGCGACTCTTGTATGCCTACACCATGAATCCTGATGGTTTTGAGGAGGTTTTGGAGAAGACTTCTCACATCATTATCAATGAGACCAAACGCCTCGAAAACCTTGTCAATCAATTCTCCAAATTTGCTCGTTTGCCGGATCCCACTATCGGCCTCCATGACTTCAAAGAAACCGTCGAAGAGGTCTACCACTTCTTTAAAAACGCATATACCCATGTCGATCTCTCCCTTGAGATACAGGAAACAGAAGAGGGGTGGGAGATTCCTTATGACCACGATCAGATCAAACAGGTGATCATTAACCTGGTTCAAAACGCCTGTGAGGCAGCACGTCCAGAGAAACCCAAAGTTACGCTTCGTATTGAACGAAAACCCTCGAGTGTGTTATTGATGGTGGCGGATAATGGCCATGGGATTCCTCCAGAGATTCAGGATAAGATCTTTGAGCCCTATTTCACCACAAAAAACCATGGAACAGGTTTGGGGCTTGCCATTGTGGAACGTTTGGTCACGGAACATCATGGGTATATTTGGTTTGAAAGTAGTTCAGAGGGAACCCACTTCTATGTAGAGCTTCCTTCGGGAAAGATGCAGGAGGCTGGAGATGAAGCATAAGATCCTTGTTGTGGATGACGAACCCAATATTCGAGAAACCATTGGGGATATTCTGAAGGATACAGGGTACGATGTCGTTATGGTAGGAGATGGGGAAGAGGCATGCCATGTAGTAGGCAAGGATGATTTTGACACGGTCATCCTCGATGTTATGCTTCCCAAGAAAGGGGGACTTGATGTGCTTGAATATATACATAAGGAGTTTCCTCTTCTTCCTGTGGTGGTAATCTCTGGACATGGAAATATCAAAATGGCCGTAGAAGCAATGCGCAAGGGGGCATACGATTTCATAGAAAAGCCTCTTTCTATTGAAAGAATCCTTGGAACAACACGAAATGCTATCACCTACAAAAATCTTCTTCTTGAAAATATGAGCCTCAAGTCCACAGCCAATATTGCGCCTTCCTTTGTAGGGAAATCTGCGGGAATCACCCAGATTCTCTCCTCCCTTCCACAGATTGCCCAGAGTGATGCAGGGGTGCTTATTACTGGAGAAAATGGCACAGGAAAAGAGGTTATTGCCCGATTGATCCACTATCACTCTAAAAGACGGTATTTTCCTTTTGTGGGGGTGAATTGTGCCGCTATTCCGGATACCCTTATAGAGAGTGAACTCTTTGGCTATGAAAAAGGGGCTTTTACAGGGGCAAACAAGCAGAAAAAAGGGAAATTCGAACAGGCGCATCGGGGTACCCTTTTTCTCGATGAGGTTGGGGATCTCAGCCTCTCCGCTCAGGCGAAGGTACTTCGGGTACTTCAGGAAAGTGAATTTGAGCGTGTGGGAGGCAATGAACTGGTGAGGGTAGATGTCCGTATTGTGGCGGCCACAAATCAAAACCTGAGAGAAAAAATCCAGAAGGGAGAATTTCGTGAAGACCTGTATTATCGTTTGAACGTGGTACCTCTTCATCTCCCCCCCCTTCGGGAACGAAAAGAGGATATTCCAGAGCTGATAGAGTACTTTCTTGCAGAGGAGAGAGAACGAACTCACAAAAGTATCACAATCACCCAAGATGCAGTAGCTTTTCTTGTTACCCAACCGTGGAAAGGAAACGTAAGAGAACTGAAGAATTTCATCCAGCGGGCGGTGATCCTTTGTCCTGGAACGGAGATCACCCTTTCGCAGGTCCAACAACTCCTTTTTCCCGGCAATCAGCAGCTTCTCCAAGAAGAGATGCGACGGCTCTCTCTTAAAGAGGCCAAAAGAGAGTTTGAGAGACAGTTAATTCTTGATAGATTGGCCCAATTTCAGATGAATATTGCGAAAACAGCCGAGTCTTTAGATATTGAGCGTACCTATCTCTATCGGAAAATGAAAGAACTTGGCATTGTGGAGTCAGAGGAATGAAAAGCCTTCTTCTCCATACCTGTTGTGCCCCCTGTTTTCTTCCCTCTGTTGAGGTGCTGTTGGGAAAAGTTCCCTGGGAGAGGGTGTTGGAAGAGCCTCCTGACTTTGAGATTTTTGTCTGGTTTTATAATCCGAATATCACCGATGCTCAAGAGTTTCAACGGAGAAAACAGGCTTTATTGTCTGTGATGGCACAACGATATCCGGATATTCCTGTGCTCGAGGACGAGAGTGAAAAGCACAGAGAGCATTGGTTTTCAGTAGCCTCTCTTCTTCGAAATGAACCAGAGAAAGGAAAACGGTGTCTTTTTTGTTACGGGTATCGATTGTACCGAGCCTTTATCAAAGCCCACCAGTGTGGAATAGAAGCGGTAGCCACTACGCTTACCCTGAGTCCCCACAAAAATACCGAGGCCATCAATGCCATAGGGCGGGTCCTTGAAAAGCGTTTTGGCCTTCTTTATGTAGTGTCCGATTTCAAAAAACAAAATGGCATGAAACGCTCTCAAGAACTCTGCAAGTATTACGGAGTATACCGACAACATTATTGCGGGTGTGAATTCTCTTCTCGGTCAAGACTGTAGTAGATATTGGCAAGGGTAACAATCACAGCCGTGGAAGTGGTGAGGATCCTCTCACCAAGAGACACAGTATGAAATCCCCACGTCCTCGCTTCTTCTACCTCTCCCCACGCAAACCCCCCTTCTGGCCCAATGAGAAGCTCTACCATTTCCACATGTTCTTGTCGCTCGAGAAACGATCGAAGGCTTTGTGTTTTTTCTCCCTCCCAAGGCATAATTTTGAGAGAGTGTTCCTTGAGAAGAGAAGGAACCTCTTTCCAGAGGAGAATAGGGTGAAGAGTCATCAGGGAGAGACGACCTGTCTTTTTTGTCGTTTCTTCGACAAGTCTCTGCCAGCGGGGCTTTCGTGTACCTGCACTCTCCGCAGGATAAAGAGTGCGTTCCGAGAGAAGAGGCACAATCTCTGTAACTCCAAGCTCACAGGCTCTGGTAAGGATGTCCTCCCATGCCGGAGTTCGAGGAAGGACTTGGAAGAGACGCAACGAAAGAGAACGCTCGTGATGGTAATGAGCTTGCTGGATAAGACAGACCACCCCCTCCTGGGTAATGCTTTGGATCTTGAGAAGAAGTTTACGATTGTGCCCATCAGTAGCCTCAAAGGTATCTCCTACCTTTTTCCGAAGAACATGAAGGAGATGATGAATATCACTTCCCCTGAGATACACCTTGTCACCGTGAATAGCCGAAAGGGGAACAAAAAACCGGCGCATACCTACCGACGTCGCTCCATGAGTTTATCATAGATAATGTCAGGAGAGAGATCAAAATAGGCCAGAACCAACCACATGTGAAAAATAAGATCAGCCATCTCCCACCCAATTTCTTCCGCATTCTTGTTTTTTGCGGCAATAATGAGTTCGCCAGCTTCCTCTCCAATCTTTTTCAGGATTCTGTCTATACCTTCCTGAAGTTTCTTGGCAACGTAGGAGTTTTCCGGAAGGGTTTTCTTTCTGTCCATAATCACCTGATACACTTCACTGAGGATAGCAACTTTGTTCTCCTCTGAGATCTCTCCCTCTTTGAGGCTTTGAAAGAAGCAGGAGTATTTTCCTGTATGACAGGCAACACCTTTCTGTTCTACTTTGATGAGAAGGGCATCCCCATCACAGTCAGCAAGAATATCTACAATTCGCTGAGTATGACCAGAGGTTTCCCCCTTGTGCCAGAGTTTCCCCCGCGATCGACTATAGAACCAGGTCTCTCCTGTTTCCAAGGACTTTTGGAGAGATTCTCTGTTCATGTAGGCAAGAGTGAGAACTTTGCCTGAGACAATGTCCTGAACAACCACGGGGATAAGCCCCTTTTCATCAAAGATGAGAGAGGAAATATCAAGAGTCATGGTCCTTCTTCTCCTTGTTCGTTGTCTTCTATAGCGATACCGTAGCTTTCAAGTTTTCGAAGAAGCGTTTTTCGTCCTATGCCAAGGATTCTAGCCGTTTTTGATTTGTTGCCTGCCGTGGCATCCAAAGTAGCAAAAATGAGGCGTTTTTCAGCTTCTTCTAAAGAAATACCAATCGGAAGAATAATCTCTTGCTGGGTTTTTTGGGAAACAATGTTTTCTGGAAGATCTGATTCTTCGATAAGGGGCCCCTTGGAAAAAATAACAAGTTTTTCGATAGTATGCTGAAGTTCTCGAATATTGCCAGGCCATGGATAACTCTCCAAAAGCCTCATAGCCTTAGGATGAATCCCTTCGAGGGTACGGTGGTGTCTTTCAGCATAGTGCTTGAGAAAATGGTTCACCAACAGCGGAATATCCTCCCTTCTTTCCCTCAAGGGTGGAAGTTCAATATGAACAACATTGAGCCGATAGTAGAGATCCTCTCGAAATTCTTTCCTGGCCACCATGGCTTTGAGATCTTTGTTGGTAGCCGCAACAAGCCTCACATTGACACGGATAGTCTCTTCTCCCCCTATACGTTCAAAACTTTGCTCTTGAAGCACCCTGAGAAGTTTCACCTGCACGAGAGGAGAAATCTCACCGATCTCATCCAAAAAGAGTGTCCCTCCGTCAGCCAATTCAAAACGTCCCTTCTTTCTGGTGGTGGCCCCTGTAAAGGCACCTTTCTCATACCCAAAGAGTTCACTTTCCAAAAGAGTCTCTGGGAGGGCAGCACAATGGACTTTCACAAGAGGCCCGTTTCTTCTCGGACTGTTGATATGAATAGCATTGGCAATAATCTCCTTTCCGGTTCCGGATTCTCCCGTCAGAAGAACCGTGGCATCGGTTGAGGCAACCTGGCGTACCTGATTTAAAACAGCTTGAAAAGCGGGAGACACTCCAACAATATTTTCAAATCGGTAACGCTCATCAACAAGGGATTCAAGGGTTTGTTGACGTTCGTGTCGCCTTTTCTCCTCAAGGGCACGAGAGAGAACCAGCGCAAGTTTGTCAAGATCTGGGGGCTTCACCATGAAATCATAGGCCCCAAGACGCATGGTTTCGACAGCCTCCTCTAATCCTCCATGCCCTGTAAGGACAATCACAGGGATATCTTGGGATGGCCGATTACGAAGAAACTCCATACCGGAAACCTTGGGCATCTTTAGATCGAGAATCACCGCATCTGGACTAAAGGTGTAAAGCTTCTCAAGCCCTTCCTCACCATTTTCAGCGGTAATGACAACGTACCCCTCCATCTTGAGAGCCTGCTTTAAGGCCTCTCGAATATTTTTCTCGTCGTCGATGACAAGGATCACCGGATCTGGCACGCCAACTCCTTGATAGGCAATTTTGACATAGTATAGAGCAAAAAGACAAATTTTTCAAATACCGAAGTAACATTCAAAAAAACATGGTATCACAAGAAAAAACCAAAGAAAATCAAAAATATGACAAACTCCCTAAAGGACCTGGCTAAGTTGGAAAATAGGAAGGAAAAGAGCCACTATAACAAAACCCACGATGATACCAATGAAGATGATGAGAACAGGGGTAAGGAGAGTAGTTATCTTCTCCACAGCAGCATCAACATCCCTTTCGTAGAAGTCAGCAAGATACTCACTCAATTGGTCGATCTTGCTTGTTTCCTCTCCCATGCTTATCATCTGGAGAAACGTGGGAGGAAGAAAACGATTCTGTCTGAGACTGTCGGTGAATTTTTTCCCCTGGGCAATGTCCTGAATGGCTTGGGCAATCATATCTTCATAAAGGGCATTCGCTACTACCCCCCGACAGAGTTCCAAGGCTTCAGACAAAACCACATCACTTCCCAAAAGCACAGAAAGGGTACGAGAAAATCGTGTCAAAATATCCTTGTTGATGAGCTCGCCCACAATCGGAAGAGACAACAAAAGCCTATCTCTCCCTCTTCGAAACCATGCCCGTTCTCTGATGAAAAAGAATATCCCCCCAAAGAAAAGAACAAGAAGTCCAAAAAGCCATGACCACTCTCGAAGAGAACGAGTAAAACCCATCAGAAAACGGGTGAGAAACGGAAGTTCTGCCCCAAACTGGGCATAGTTCTGTTCAAATTGGGGGATAAGGACAAACGCAAAAAAGAAAAGCACCCCAAGCGCAAACACAAGAATAAAAAGAGGATACAAAAGTGCCGAGCTTATTTTTTGTGAAATAGTGAGGCGTTTGGTGAGATAGTGGAGGAGAGCTTCGACAGTTTTGGAAAGTTCTCCCGATTCTTCCCCTGCTTTCACCATGCTTATAGCAAAGGGAGAAAACGCCTCAGGATGCAACTCCATAGCCTCAGAGAGAGATTCTCCCCCCTGGATACGCCTGATGAGGTCCAAGGTCACATCTTTGAGAGGGTGCCTCTTTGGAAACTCCTGGGAAATAATCTCCAAGGCTTTGGTGAGGGGAATATGGGCACTCAAAGCATTGGACAAGAGGCGAGCAAAGAGTATCTGGTCTTTAAGGGCAATAGTTTGTTTCTTGGTACTCATCTCTCGCAAGTGAAGAACAACCAACTCCCGTTGATAGAGTTTGAGGGCGGCTTCTTGTTTGTCTCTCGCCTCAATGATTCCGCTCTGATTATTTCCCTCTGGGGTATAGGCTTCATACTGAAAGATCATGCTTCGCTCCACATGGTGACTTTTTCCACTTCCTCGATGGAGGTGAGTCCATCTTTCACGAGGCTTTTACCATGGTCAAGGAGGGTAAGCATCCCCAAAGAACGGGATATCTCTTTGAGCTCAAAAGAGGAGAGACCATTAAGGATGGCTTTTTTTATTTTTTCGTTGAGAATAATGTATTCAAAGAGAGGAATACGACCCAAAAAACCTGTGTGATGACATTCTGCGCACCCTTGGGGTTTCCAATGGAAGGAAAGATCTTCTAACCAAGGGTGGCTTTGTTTCTCCACAGTGGTGAGGGTAGTTTTGTGAGCACAGTGGGGACAGAGCCGCCTCACAAGTCTTTGGGCAAGAACAAGTTGAATAGTTGAGGTCAAAAGATAGGGGGGGATTTCCATATCAATAAATCGAGTGAGGGTACTTGCTGCATCGTTGGTATGGATGGTAGAAAGCACAAGATGCCCTGTGAGGGCCGCACGGATGGCAATATCCGCCGTTTCTTTATCACGGATTTCCCCTACCATGATAACGTCGGGGTCATGTCTCAAAAACGCTCGAAGTCCAGCCGCAAAGGTAAGCCCAATCTCACTATGGGCCTGAACCTGAGAAATGCCTTCCATTTGGTATTCAACAGGATCTTCAATGGTGAGAATCTTTCTACTGGAACGTGAGATATGTTTGAGAATACCATAGAGAGTAGTGGTTTTTCCACTTCCAGTGGGTCCTGTCACAAGGATCATCCCATAGGGACGTTCAGCAGCTTGTTTTACCATGGGTACAAGGAAATCCGGCATACCAATCTCCTCCAAGGAAAGAACATCCTTGCCCTTGTCTAAGATACGAAGGACGGCGTTTTCCCCATTCACTGTGGGAATAATAGAAACACGAATATCTACCTGCCGTTCTTCAAAAGGGAGAGTGATTCGCCCATCTTGGGGGAGTCTTTTTTCTGAAATATCAAGATCAGATAAAATCTTCAAACGAGAGATCAAGGCCGGATAGAGTTCTTCAGGGGGACGGTCAACCTCATACAGTACCCCGTCGATACGAAAACGGACCCGTACCCCATGAATAAGGTGTTCGAGATGAATATCCGAGGCTTTTCTTCGAATAGCCTCTTCAAGATAATGTTGGAGAAGCTGAACAGCGGGAGAAGAAGAAGGGGTTTCCTCCGTATCTGAGACAAAATCTTCTGAAACCGAGGAAGAGGTTGGACTTTTTCCCTCGTAGTGAGAGAGGTAAATTTGGATAGCCTCATCTGTAGCATAGGCTATTTCCACCTTTTGGCCTGTGCGAAAAGAAATCTGATTGAGAAGCCCCGGGGCCATGGGCTCGGAGGTATAGACCTTGATCCCCCCTTTCGAGGTCAGAACAGGGGCAATAGCGTGTTTTCGACAGAAACCAATATCCAGCAAATGAAAAGCCTCCTCCCGATAAGGCTCCTCAATAGACCGAACAAAGGGCATACCCAATTGTTTTTCTAGAATATGGTAGAGCTGATCTGGTTGAAGGGCACCCATCTCGATGAGGATATGGCCAAGTTTACGGTGATTTTTTTTCTGCAGTTCAATGGCCTTTTTTATAACGGCAGGGTCAAGGATGCCTTCCTGGACAAGCATATCTCCCAGATTTTTGGCCATACATCCTCCTCTTCGGGTGTATTGAATATAGCGAGAAAGTGTTTTTTTTGCAAGAAAGAAAAAAGGGGGTGTCTCAGGACACCCCCATGGATTTATTGGGCCTGTGGGGTTTCGCTATTGGTTTGGGTTTCGTTTTTGTAGATCAGTTTTTCGGCAATGGAGCGAAGATCAGAGAAGGGGAGTTTGTAGGGAGAAAAACTATTTACGGCTACAACAAAGGAGCCAAACCCAAAACTGATTTCATTATTGTTATCAGTTTTATCCATGTACCATCCCTTGATGTTTCCAAAGTTCACAGGGAAGTTTTCTATCCCGTAGAAGACTTTCATAATGGCGGAGACCTCCTCTTTCTCTTTGCGGAAGTTTTTATGGATCTGTTCAGCTTTCTTGCGGTAGAGAAGATCAAAAAGACTTATCTTTATAAAGTCCCCACTTGTATTTCCATAAATAACCTCATAGGTCCAATGACCGACCATACTTCTTGCCCACCAGGCATTATTTTTTTCCTTTGCATACCCCCAGGGCAAAACATAGAAATCAAACATTTGAAGGGTAAACCCCGTATTCTCGGGAAGTATAGCAAGTCCTCGCATCATCTCAGGATAGACGAGGAGTTCTTTGTTTTTGTATTGATCGCTAAAAAGTACCAGGAAGTTGGAGAGGTTCAGGTCATAGGTCTTGAGGGTGATGATATGGTGAGAAGAGGTATTTTCTCCCACAAACGTGTAAATGGCGTTACTCTCCTTGGTGAAACTTTGGTAAATTGCGCCTTGGACAATATCCTTGTGGATTTTGTAGGCAACATTGGTGAGTTTTTCGCCAAGTTGCGACTCATATTTTTCTTGCAAACTGGTATAGAGATTGGTTTCTTTTGGCTCAAAGACAAGCACCCCAATACGTTCTTTGAAGAGTTTATCTTCACAAATGAAATAAGAGTAGGCATACGAGTTACCGAGGAGATACCAAAAGATATCCGAAGAGGGGAAATATTTACTCTTTATAAGGAAACCAGCGTAGGGGTAAAGTTTGTTGTACTTTGAGGATTCTCCCATTATGAGTTCAACAATAGAGTAACGTTTGTCCACAGGAAATTGATAGAGGGTGAGCAGCATGTTGGTAGAGACGGCTGAAGAGGGTTTTTTAGCCACCTCGAAACGCTTCAAGGCATTTTCGTTGGTGGCTTTTTCGTTCTGGTAGTCCATGTAGTTACTTACGTAATTACTGTAATGATCTACCGTTACAGGCAATTTAGGATAGACAACGTTGAGATTGGACTTGAGCGCGTTGGCGTCCTCAATGTTTGTGTAGCTTCCCACGTGAACGTCAAACCAGACGTTGTTGTTGGCGGTAAGTCGTGGCACATAGTAAGCAGGAAGTTTGAGTTGCCGGAGTCTTTCCACAGAGATCTGGGCATCTTCTTCATTACGGAACGTGGCAAGAGAAAGACTCCAGGGTTTTTCGTCATTGGCTGGTTCGATCTTTTCTTCCACTGCTCTGTTGATCATGTTGGGAATAATTTTGAGAATCTGTGGGACTGCCAAGACAAGGGTAGCACCAAGAGCCACGGTTCCTACGGCACCAAAAACAAGGTTTCTGAGAAGGGATTTCATAAAACCTCCTAAATAAAAAAATGTTTAATTAACATACTGAAAAAATCTCTTTTTTATGAAATTTTCTACCTATACTCCAAGTATAATTTTATGTTCTGGAGTGTTTCATCTTGTGGTTTGGTGACGGAAAAGGAGTGGGTGAGAAAGAGTGTGTTGACATGTCCTTTGAGTGGAAAGAAAAGAGTTTGGTGAAAAAGGACACTCTCTGAAAGAGAAAAAAACGAGGGCTTTTTTGAGAACGAAAGCTTTTACTGGGCTTCTGGTGTATATTTGACGACTCTGGCAACCTCAACGACGACGGTATCGGTATAACCAAGGGCAATAAGACGGCTTGCCATTGTCTTGGCAGTTTCTTCAGAGGAAAAACCTCGAATCTCTACAAAATACTTGTCATCACGGTAGTAAACCCCCAACGCTTCTCGGATACCCGCTTTCACAATGTCTGTCACGATGAGGTTAGCGACACTGAGGTCTTTATACTCTCCAATACGCACCACATATTCTTGGATGTGTCTCCGAACTATCTGAGCCTGTTTGTCAATTTGCTTTTCAAGGTTTGTGATAGCTGTATCCTCCTTGGCTGTAGAAAGAGGAAGTTCTCGGAGAGGATCGGGGATAGTCACACGTGAAGGAGTGGTATAATACACACTCACCCAGGGAACCTCTTTTGGGGATATGTTTTTGCGTTGGTATTGGGAAAGATAGTGGCTGGCCAGGGTTGCCTCAGCAGAGAGGGGAAACATTTGGCGAAGAAGACCAAAAAGGTACAAAGCATATGCCTGAGATTCGGTCTCTGTACCCTGGGCATAATACATAGCCACATAATAAAGGGCACGTAGGCCGTTGTCATAGGCATACGGGCGAAGGGAAACCAACCGTTGAAGATACGGATAACAGGTAGTAAAATCGCCCTTTGTCATAAAGGCTTTCACCAACACAAGAAGACCTCGATAAATGAGATCCTTGTCTCTCGTTTGGATGAGGAGTTTTTGGATGGCTTTGATGGATTCTTCTTGAAAACCGTTGGCAAGGTAAAGAAGCCCAAGTTTATACAAGGCTTCATCCGTAGCAATTTTTCCATAGGTCTCAATGGCAGCGGCGTGGTTTTCCATCACGTAGTATATGTCCCCCAGCCTTTCTACAGCATTAGTCCAATAAGGAAAATCTGGATAGTTCTGGACAAGATACGAAAGGGCATCCAGAATTCGAGGATACTCTGTTTCTACATACGTATACATGAAAAGAGCATACGGCATATAACGGGATTGCGGATATCCCTGAATAACCTGGAGATAGTAGTTTTTGGCCGTAGCAAGTTCTTTCCGTATATAAGCCTCATTCCCCTGATTATAAAGGGTGTAAGCGATCTGATCGTTTTTTGGGGTTTGTGCCCAGAGAAAACACGTCGTGACAAAAAAAAGATAAAGAAAACCCCTTTTCATCCTTACTCCTCGTGATAAATTTTGCTCTTCCCCTTCTTCTTATCGACAAAAAAGAAGAAAAAATGAGAAAAACACGCTCACAGGGAAGAGTCTCCCTCAGGGGTTTGTTCGGTTTTTTGAAAGATAGGGGTATTTTTGCTATAATAAAGAGGTCACGACGCAAGGAGAGGATATGACAAAGACATCGTGGGATCGGGCAGGACTGGTGGTTGCCATAGGAATGGGGGTGATTTCTCTTTTTCTTCAAGCCTTGTGGCAGAGAGAACTCTCCCTTCTTACAGGCAATACACTCTATGGAGTATCTCTCGTGGTGGGTGGATGGATGGCAGGATATGGGGGAGGAAATTTCCTTGCCCTCTGGCTTTTGCCACGGCTTCGTAAGCCACTTTCTTTTCTTCTTTGGACACAGGTGGGGGTATGTGCTCTTGCCCTTCTCTTTGTTCCATGGTTTGGGATAATGCAGTACTTTCCCAAGCCATGGGTGTATGTGGGTGCGTTTTTCTCTGTCTTTTTCCCATCGCTTTCGTGGGGAATGGGAATGCCTTTGCTCGGTGGGACATTTGGCATCTCAGCAATAAGTCGTCTCTACGGATGGAATACCCTCGCCAGTGCGGGAGCGGTTTTGGTGATGGATTTTCTTTTTTTGCCTGTGATTGGGGCACGGGGGTCACTTTTTGCGGCTTTGGCCGTAGGAATGGGAATCTTTTTAGGACTCCTGGTGTTTGTTTCCCAGCAAGAGGGTATCCGGCAAACGAGAAACGCACACTATCATTTCCACTATCAGGGAGGGGGAATAATTTTAGGGCTTTTCGCTCTGTCAGGTTTCACCTCTTTGGGGTATCAACTTGTGTATAATAGGCAGCTTCTCTACTTTACAGGAAATACGATTTTTTGTTATGGGATCATTACGGCAGTCTTTATTGGGGGAATGGCGATTGGGGCATTAGGGTATGCTCGTTGGAGGGAAAAGATAGTTGGCAACCTCTTTTTTTGGATAGGAGTTCTTGAAGGAGGTATTGCTCTCTGGCATGCGGCTTTTCCTCTCTTTTCGTTAGGGATAAATACTCTTCTCCTTCCTTTAAAGGGTAATGAGGTGTGGTCTCTTTTTCTTGTGAGGGTACTCGCGACTCTTTTTTTGATTGGCATCCCCGTGATGTTTTTTGGAATGTTGTATCCAATGTTTCTTGAGGCCTTTCACGAAAAAAACCGCGGAGAGGATGGGCAAGATACAGCTCTTGCCTCAGGCATGAATACCATAGGAAGTGTGGCAGGAATTATTGTGGTAGCCTTTTTTCTTGTAGATCATATGGGAATCTCTGGAACCCTCCGCTTTCTTGCGTGGATCAGTGCCTTTGTAGGAAGTGTCGCCTTCCTTTTGGCACGAGAGGTGAGGCTTGGATGGCTACTTGTCGGTGTGGCATGTGCCCTTGTTTTCTTGCCTATAGAGGACAAAATTGGACGGATGGCTGCCCAGGAATTTCAGGGAAGTGAACTCCTTTATTACAAAGAAGGGGTACATGGGACAGTGAGTGTTACCCGCCATCCAGAGGGTATTTTGCATCTTAAAATCAATGGTGTAGGAGAGGTACCCACAGATTACCATTCATTGCGAGTTTTTCGGTTTCTGGCGTATGCCCCCTTTGTGTTTGTACCCCACGCTTCCAATGTACTTGTGATTGCCTTGGGGGCAGGTATCACCTTTGGTGGGGTAATGGAGGTTCCTGGGGTAGTAGCAACCAATGTGGAAATATGCCCGGATGTGGTTGGAGGGGCCCTCTTTTTCACCAATTATAATCATGATGTGGTGAGGCGTTACCGTTCTCATATTGTGTTTGATGACGGGGTGGCATACCTTCTTCGGACACGGGGGAGGTATGATCTTCTCATTGCAGATGCCACCCACCCTGCCTCAGGAGATTCGTGGGTTTTGTATACGCGGGAGTTTTATCAGAGGGGAAAGGAGAGGCTTGTGTCTGGGGGGGCGATGGCACAATGGCTTCCACTTCATAACCTTTCCGTCAAGGATATGCAGGTGATTGTGAAAACCTTTGCTTCCGTTTTTGCTTCCGTTCATGTGTATTTTTGTCATGAGTATCTGGTGATGATAGGATCAGATGCCCCTCTTGTGGCACATCCGTCTGGGTGGAAAAGACTCCTCACAAGTCCTGGGGTAACACAGGATCTCGCCTCTGTGCACCTTACTCTTCAGGGGATGGAGGATATGCTCGTATGGGAAAGCACGAACCCCCCTCTCTGGGAAAAACACACCCCCCTTTCAACCATGGATCTCTCTCCCCTCCAGTTTTCTGAGATACGGAGTTGGGGAAAAGAGACAAGAACAGAGATCCTCTCCTTTCTTCTTGAGAAGGGAAGATTTCGACAAAAGACATATTCTCTTCTGACGCTTCATAAGCACTTCCTTGCCAAAGACTATCTAGGGGCCCTTCGGTATGCGTACAGTTTGCCTTCCTCCTTTCGAGATGAGGCATGGGAATACCAGCAAAAAAGAATAGAACGTTTCTTCCTTTTGTCTTTGCGAACCCCTGAAGGGATGCAAAAAGTCGTAAGTAGCGAATATCCTGAAACTTGGTCTATCCTCGAAAAACTTGAGCCACAAGACCCTCTTTTTGTAGGGGTAGGAAAAGCCTTGATCCTTGCTGCCAAGGAAAAATATAGAGAAGCAGAGGAAGAGTTGACAAAACTTACGAAAACCTACCATGAACCCTGGCTTGTCCCCATGCTCGAACAGATACGCAAGGAAGCTCACACGGAGAAAACAGAACACCCAAAAAAATAGAAAAAGATCCTCTCTCCCAAAGAACGTTTGAGATTTTTCCCCCAAGAAAAGCATGGTGCAACAAGGAAATTTGACAGAAGACAAAATCTCTCTTATCCTAAATAGGTCTAAATACTGAGGAGGACAAGATGGAGGTCCTGAAAGCTGAAAACTTTGACAAGGTGCTTCAGCAAAATGAATGGGTGGTTGTAGATTTCTGGGCTGAATGGTGCAAACCCTGTCTGATGCTTGCCCCTATTTTTGAAGGGGTGTCCCAGGAAATGCCAGAGGTAACTTTTGCCAAGGTGAATGTGGATGAGGAAGGAGATCTTGCTATTCGCTATGGGATCAGCAGTATCCCAGCACTTATCCTTTTTCATCGGGGACAACCAGTAGCCACCCATGTGGGAACTATCTCCAAAGAAAGACTTAAGGAATGGATACAAAATCATCGATAAAAGTACCATAAAGCGGAGGAAGAGATGTCAGAACTTCAAACCTTTGAAAAAAAGCCTCTCGGAGGCATCAATATTCGGGAACTTGCCAAGATCCTGAAGGAAGAGGGTCAGAAAGCAGCCGATGAGCTTTTGGCAAAACAGCTCAAGACTATCAAACCAATGGGGATCAAACTTCCTGAGGATCATGTGGTACTTCTTTTGGGTGGATCGAATGGCATTCTGAGGGCTGTAGCTATTCAGCTTCTTTTTGGAGAAAAGATTCCTGTCTATGCGGTGCACTATGATAGGGAAACCATGCAGATCGGACACTATCATGTCCAGGCTTTCAAAAGAGAGGCAGCGAAGGTTGGGGTAGATACCCAGTGGTGGAATGCCGATGCTACTGATCCTCAGGTGATTCAAGAGGTGGTAGCAAGTCTCAAGCAAAAGTACAAAGTGGTTCATCTCATCAATGGTATTGCGGCCGGGGCTACCAAGCGATATGAACAGTATGGTCCGACCAAGGTGAGAGATATTGATGTAGCCTTTCATCCTGTGCTTCAATATCCTGATTTCAGCAAACTGGAAAACATTCGCCAACTTGGGCTTGTGGATGTGGCAGTAGCCACCGAAAAAGATATTGAGCGGACCAACCTTTTCATGGGAACATCCACAACCCTCTGGGTAGATCCACTCGCAGAGGCCGGGCTTCTTCAAAAAGGAGTAAGCGTAGTCGCCTTCGCCGATTATGATTTTGAAAAGGATGATCCCGTATATGGAATGGGACCTTTGGCTGGAGCCAAGATCCTTCAACGAGAAAGCATGGAGAGAGCTGCCCAAAAGTATGGGGTAAAGGCTATCCGTATCTGTTATCCTGCCATGGATACAACTGCTTTGGGAGCCATTCCTGGCGGACTTTTGATGTTTGCTATGACTACAGTGATCCTGAACGAGAAAAAAGCATTCAAAAACCTAAAACAATTGGCTTTTGAAACAATGGAGATGTTTACTCCACATTTCTCAAACCGAGAGCTTCGTTTGGACAAGGAGTTTCAAGCTATTCTTCCCGAGTTCCACAAACGAGCGGATGCCTTGACACCTAACGATGTGCCAGGGGTATTTGAGCCCTTGACCCATCTTGATTTACCATAAATAATGCCGGGGCCATAGGGCCCCGCCCACGCTTAAGTAAGGAGTTGTCTCCATGATGGATACCCCCCAATCTAATCAAAACACCCCCTTCAAGCGCAATAAACGCTGGCGACGATTTCGGGGAAAAAAGCATCGCCCTCAAGCTGGATCGGTTTCCCAGCATACACCCTCGCACCCTTCTCAGGGACAACAGAGAGCATCCCAACCCCAGGCCCAGTCCCAGCGATCTCAGCCTCAACCTCAGAAGATTCCAACGGCTCCTGGAGGGGGAAGTCCCTCATTAGAGTATGCAAAACGTTCCCAGGCACGAGAGATTCTTCCCCCTGACTATAAACTTCCCGAGGATTTAGATGTGCCCACGTATGTTTTTGGCCAGGGAGAATTGTCTGAAAACGAAGAGGAGACCACCACAGAAGGTGAGGTTTCGACAAACCAACCCCTCTGCCCCCTTTGCAATTATCCTATCAAGAAGTTTTACACTACCGTTCGCCATCCTGCCCATGATACCTTGGTACACTTTGATTGTGCCTTGAGAGAGATCTTTCAGCAATACAAAAGTCGTTTGGCTCGTGATCAGCGGATATACTATATTGGGGCAGGACGCTTTGCAATTGTAAAGGAAATCCGTGACAAACGAGGCAATCTCAAAAACTACCAGATTGTGGAAAAAATCGAATACGAGAAACACGAGTGATCATGACAGAGGCATCTCTTTCAGGACAGGGATGGCTTATTGCCCGAGGAAGCAATCTGATTCAAAGTCAACATATGACAGGAACACTTCTTGATCCTCAACATGGACGAAGAGATTTTATTGCTTTTGGAGCAGGAAGTGAGAAAAGCCAAAGATCACAAACACTCCTGTTGGGAAATGAGGTGAAATACCTCTTAGAAGACAGGGGAAAGGATCATTACGTTCTTATCGAGGCAACCCTCGTGTCAGAGAATAGAGAGATCAAAGAGAATCCAGAAAAATTAAAAGAGTTTTTTCTTCTCTGTGATGTCTGGTATCACCTCCTCTACGAAGAGAAACCCTATCCAGAGGTGGCCATTCTTTTAGATTTTTTGAGAAAACTTCACCACACACGCCACATGGTAGTGGTGCATCTCCTTCATTTCTTGGGAGAGGAGAATATCATCCCAAGAAACTGGAAGGAAATTCCCCCAGAGGAAAAAAGTGAGTATCTGACAACCATAGGACTTTCTCACTGGAGAATGGGATCGGGAACTCAGAGGTTTCTTGCCGATGCTATGGACCATCCCTTAGAATTCTTTGTAGACAAGATCCCCTCTCCCGCTGTTATGAGAGAGGTTCTTGCCCTCATAAAGGCCGCCTACGAAAGCTATACAGGGAGAGAAATGTTTTCTCTTGATCTGGGATGAAAAAATACCCTTAAGAAACAAAGGAAGAGCTTTCCCTTAGGCTATAAAGGATTTTCCACGCTTCTGGAAGAAGTTTGAGAAGGTGTTCTGGTGTTGAGGCTTCAGCAGGAAAGGTTTGCGTGAAAAGCTCAGCGGTTTTCCCAAGGAGAAAGGTAGCGACAAGAGAGGCATCTTTTGCGTCGTACCCTGAGGTCAGAAGCCCTGCCAAAAGTCCGGCAAGGATATCTCCACTCCCTCCCTTGGCAAGGGCATCGTTTCCATAACAGGAATACCACACTTCCCCCTCAGGAGTAACGATAAGGGTGGTAGCGTCTTTCTGGACAACCGTAGCAGAAAGACGACGGGCCAGATGAAGGGTGAGCTCTTTTCTCTTGCTTGAGAAAACATCGGGAGTAACACGAAGAAGTCGCACAGCTTCTCCCCTATGGGGAGTGAGAACAAGACTTTTTCGGGGAAAATGTTTTTGTTTTTCAAGAAGTTCAAAAAGATCTTCGGACCTTGCCAGAAGATTGAGACCATCAGCATCAACGACAATATGAGAGGCATAAGGTTGGGAAAGAAGAAAGCGAAGCCATTCGTGATGCTTTGGATCCTCGCCCCAGCCATTCCCCACCAAGATGGTGGAGGTATGGAGTTTCTGAAGATAGGCTTCTAACGTCTCTTGTGCTCGTTGGGGTGAAAGAGGGAGGTAGGTCATCTGGGGATCTGCAAAAAAAGAGGGGATATCGGTTGCTATGGTTACGAGCCCACATCCACTATACAGAGCACCCTTGGCAGCAAGAACAAGAGCCCCAGGATAGGTTTCACTTCCCCCAACGATGAGGAGTCTTCCAAAGGTACCTTTGTGGCCTTCCCGACGCCTCAGCCGAAGAAGCCCAGAAAGATCCTCGGGAAGAGAGATAAAGGTTTTGCCATGATCGGTGATTTCTCCCAGATAGGTGGGAAGAACCTTTGGTTTTCCCGCTAAACCTCGGAAGGGGTAGTCTAGGATTTCCTCAGTAAAAGCATCCAAACACCACGTCTCATGGACAGGAAAAGCGTTAGGATAGCCAAGAGGAAGTTCTATACCTACCACAAAACCAAAACTTTTGATAACCCACTCCCCGAAACACTGTTTTTCCACCTTGGCCTCCCAAAGAGAAAAGGGAGAAGCCACTAGCAGAGCCCCACCCACACTGGCAAGGAGAAAAGCATTCCATCCTTTCGGTGTACAAAGAGAAAAAACCGTTTTGATACCCCTTTTTTTGAGAAGATCGAGGTGGTTTTTCCATCCTGAAGGGGTAAAAGAACCCGTAGAGGCAACAACCCCTACCACGATCTCATGGTTTGAACCATGAACAAGGCGTGCTGCAGAGAGGAGAGCCATTCCCTGAGTATCAGGAGCACATACAAACACGATTTTTTGTTTTTGTGGTATCCTCGCTATGATTTCTCTTGCAATAGCTTGGCCCTTTTCCTCACTACGAAGAAAGGGGGATGAAATCCCCCTTTCAAAGAGTTTTTCTTCGTGTTTTTGTTTTTCTTGAAAAGAATATACCTGCATCAGATGTCCTCCATCGTTTCTACGAGAAGGATAGCAATCCCCCCAGAGAGGGTACCAAACCAGAGCCTGTTTTTCTCTGGGCGTATACGAACCACATCGTTACTGGAGAGGCCATCCAAGATAGTGAGTACCCGAATCTCTCCATTGGGATAGAGAAAATTCACCCCTCCACCTAAGGTACCTATCACGAGCACCTCTCGATAAACCTGAAGGGTTTCTACATAGGGAGAAGAAAGCCCCGAGATCCATTGGATCTTCTCCCATTCCCCAGGAGTGACCACAAACATCCCCTCCCCATGGGTTCCCCCATAGATTTTTCCCTTGTACAAAGCAAGACTTTTCACGGTTTTTCCTGGAAGGATCCTTGCCACGGGTTTTTCTCCACGAAAGACATACACTCCATTATCCATGGTAGCAATCAGCATCCATTCTCCAACATGAAGCACATCGGAGACATACAGGGAGGAGAAAAAGATTCTCTGAAAACTCCCCTTTTTTCCCAAAAACAATCCCTTGCCAAGAGTGGCGACATAAAGACCATTTTCATGAAGAAAGAGTTTTTTTATAGGAACGGTTGAAAGTTCCCCTGGAACATTTTGCCATTTTCCAGTGGTTTTGTTGTAAAAACAAAGCCCACCATAGGTTCCCACCCAAAGGATATCCCCCTCAAGGGCCATGGTCCGCGTATGATCTGATTTAAGCCCCCCCTTTTTCTGAGAAAAAAGCACAACAGAGAGAGAACTCCGTGTAAATCTCCCTATTCCTCCTGTCCACATAGAAAACCAGACATCGTCTCCATCAAAGCAAATATCACTTACACTTTCATCAGGAAGACCCTCAGTGCGAGAGAGGTACTCCCAGCGGATCTGTCTTTTGAGACGCTTAACAGAGTGGTAAAGGGAATGATCAGTCGGAAGATTTTCCAAGGCTCGATTGATATAGAAAAGGGCTGACTCTCTATTGTCTTGTTGATAAAGAATCCGTGAGGCATAGTAAGCACACAAAGCACGACTCTCATTCTTCCCTCTCATAAAATATCCCTCTGTCGCCACCATCAGAGCAAGGAAAAAGTTTTTTTGCCCATAATAATTTGTAGCCACCTCAAGATAAACCCCAGCAATATCGAGTTCCTCAAATTGGGAGGGGTTCTTGAGGATGTACTCTTTGAGTTGAGGAAGTCGATTGGCAAGAACAGCGGATTGGATAGCCTTTTTGAGTTCCTGGATGGGAACGACACGAAAAGAAGCGAATTGGGAAGATTCAAAGGAAAAAAGTAACGAAAGACTCACCCATCCTTGTCCCAGAATCAAGAGAAACCTTCTCACATGATGCTCCTTGATTTTTGTATTTTTCGGCTCAAGCCCCCTCAAAAGTAAAGTATCCAGCAAAAGGACAGGAAAAAAAGAAAAGCAATTCACCACTCTCAAGAAACAAGAGAAACAGCTAAAGGAAGTCTTTTTTGAGTTTCTCTCCTCCATAGAAATAGATAATGTGCATTATGCACAAAAAAATATGCAAAATGAATAAAAAATTTGCATTTTTCACTTTTTTGCTGTATACTTTTGGCTATAATAATCTCTTGTATGGAGGTAACAAAATGACGATGGTAAAAAAGGTGGTGTTGGTGGGTTTTGTGGTTGGTGGTGTGGTGTCATGTGCTACTGTTTCTTCAGAAAACAGTTCCGTAGCAAAAGAGGAAAACAAAAACACAGTACCTTCTTCCCTGGTTATGAACACCTCTTCATCTGGTGCTATGGTAAAACTTGTCGAGGCGTTTGATCATGAGCATTATTATCGTGGCTACATGCGAGAACGCCGCTTTGTTATCCGTGTAAAGAATATTGCCTATCAGAAGCAAGTTTTTGTCCACCACAAATTGACAAACGGTACCTGGACAAACCTTCAGGCTGAGTATCGTGGCCAAGCAGGAAATGGTTGGGAAACATGGGAGCTTGGTTTCAACAGTATCTACAACCCACTCATGGGGATGATTGCTGATGAGTTTGTCATTGGCTATACAGTGAGTGGCCAAACCTATTGGGATAACAACGGTGGACAAAATTATCGTCTTTCCAAGAATGCTGGTCCTCTTCTTGGGAAGGATACCATGGTAGCAGCCGTTTATCTCTACACCGCCGGCAACGGGGCTATCGACGTGAGAAATGTGGGATACGTCAAGGATGTAACGGTTGTCTATACTACAAATAACTGGCAAACCACCCTGACTGTCAAGGCAAGCTATGCCGGATCCAAGGTATACTATGGGTACTCCTCCTTTGACAATCCCAACATGTATGGGGTAGAGCGATGGTACTTCTTTATCCCAAGTTTTTATGGTCAAACGGTTCGGTATGCCGTACGCTATACCGTCAATGGCCAAACCTACTGGGATAACAACGAAGGTGCGAATTACATTGCCCAATAAGAGAAAGTGCTCTCAGCCCCCACTCCTCAAGGTGGGGGCTTTTTTCAAAAATATGGCAAAAGATTTTTGGTATGAAATTCTCTGCTGTTATGCTTCTTTCTTCAAAAGAAGAACTCGCTATGCAAATCATGCAGCTCTCGGTGAGACTACGGGAAATGAAATATTTTGCTCTCCTGAAGAGAGACAGGCTTTTCTGTTTTCCAAAAGAGGGTCTCTCTTGGCGAGGAGGATGGATACAGGACCACACTGAAAGCAAAAACAGAGCAGCTTTTAAGCGCCAAAGCCCTATCTCAGCATTTCAAACATGCATTCATCATGGAAAACCAACCCTTTTGGTTTGACTTTCCTACGTTTTTTCTCTACAATGAAGAGAAATATCGGAGGGAACACAATGGTTTTTGGCTCACTTTCACAGGCCTGGTGGATTGTGGGCATAGGATGTCTTGTGGTGGGCTCTTTCGTCCTCGTGGAATGGTACAAGGAGAAATGGCGCAAGCATTTCTCATCAACTGAACAAGACCCTGTCCTCTTTGGGAGAGATTTTGTATGGCACCGTTTTTTGCGAAATCTTTTCCTTGTTCTTTCTGCCATCCTTTTTTCTTTTGTGCTTCTTGATCCGCGATGGGGGATGGTAAACCGAAGCGAGCGGATTGAGGGAGTAGACATAGTGTTGGTGGTAGATCTCTCTCAGAGTATGCTCTGTGAAGATGTGGGAGAAAGCCGCTTAGAAAGACTCCGTCGTATTGTGTTTGATCTGATGTCAAAGGGTGGAAACCATCGCTTGGGACTTGTCTTTTTTTCGGCCCAGGCGTATCCTATTGTCCCTCTTACCTTTGATTACGAGATTCTTTCTCTTTGGCTTCAGGAAGCCAATCCCCTTGCCATTGAAAACCAAGGTTCCAATCTGGAGGACGGTCTTCGAAAAGCCATTGAACTTTTTGAGAAAAACACCCTTTCTCACCAACTTATTGTGGTTTTCTCTGACGGCGAAGATATGGAACACCATCCTCTCCGAGCAGCCACACAGGCCGCCCAGAAGGGCATACGTGTGGTAACGATAGGAATAGGAACAGAGAAGGGAGGCAAGATTCCTTTGAGGGACGAGAAGACCAAACAACAGGTTTTTCTTACAGCGGACGGGAAAGAGGTGGTCACAAGACTTCGTCCTGACATATTGCGAGAGATTGCCAAACGGACAGGGGGTGTTTTTCTCTCCGGTGGGGAAAATGCCGCAGATAGTCTCCTCTCGTATGTGGAGAAAATCAAAAAAAATCCATATGGAAGGGTGAGTTATGAAACCATGATGACACGATACCAGTACTTTCTGGTTTTGGCCCTGCTTTTTTGGCTTCTTGCCATACTGTGGCCTACAGGCCGGGGGATCCTTGTCTCTTTTCTTGTGTTTTTTGGCATTGTTGTCCTCCCTTCTCCAGGTTTTTCTCACGAGGGTGCTCGTGGAACACAATTCTATAGAGAGGGAAGATATCAAGAGGCAAAAGAGGCCTTTCAGAAGGCTCTCATAAAAAAACCATCATCGCTTCCTCTTCGGTACAATCTCGGCAATACTCTGTATTATCTTCAGGAGTGGGAGAACGCCATCAAGGAGTTCCGCAATCTCACCAATGTTCCCTCTCAAGAAATGGCATACCGAAGCCTCTATAATCTTGGAACCACCTTGGCTGCCCAAGGAAATACCAATGCGGCAGCGGTTGTATACCACACCCTGTTGCGCCGTCTTTCTCCAAAACACCCCCTCTATACAAAGACTGTGGATAACCTTATCTACCTTCAACAAGCACCATCGCAAAAATCCCCTTCTCCCAACTCTCAGGCATCATCTTCCCCTGAGAGAGAACAGGAAAATAAAGACAAGACATCATCCTCCTCTAAGGATTCGTCTTCTCTTCAGGGAGATACCCAGTCGCTTCTTAACCTTGTCCAACAAGAGGAGAGAAAAAACATGCAAAAACTTCCCCTTGGGGGTGGATCTCCCCAAAGTCGCTACCCCTGGTAAAAGACATTCTTCCTCAAAAAAGCCGTTCCCAGAGAAAGGCTACGTGGTTTTAGGAAGGGTTAAGTTTAGGCTGTTTTCTTGTCGATACATAAACATCATAGCCGGAGGAATAATGAAAATTGTATTTCTGCTGTTCTATCTTCTGTATAAGACAGGGATTGTCCTTCTGCTTTTTGGTGGTCTCCAACACTTTTCTCTTCGTGTGGAAATGGGGCTGTGGGTGGTGTACGGTTTTTTTTCGTTAGGAGGAATTTTTCTTCTTTTCCAAGGGGTTGTGGCAAAGAAAGTAGCGCGCTTCTCCCGGTGGACAATATGGTGGCTTGTGGTTTTTGAATGGCTTGCTACGGGGATGGTAGGGTTTTATCTGTATGTCTTTCGCGAATCCTCAGTCGTCAGGGTTTTGTGGGTGATAGCCTCTCTGGCACCATTACACCTTTTATTTTTTGATCTTATGAGGCTGTGGGTTTCCCGTTGGAATAAGGAATATCTCGCCAATCTCCAAAAGCCTTCCTGGGTGTTTGAGTATGGGCTTGAGATTCCCTTTTTGGGCTCGGTAGGTTTTCTGGGATGGGAAGGGATACAAAAGGGTTCTAAAGGGTTACTTTTTTGGTGTGTTGGGCTTGTAGGGTGGGTAATCCTCCGCCATTACCTGGGGGGATGGGTATGGCAAAAGGCAGTGAAAAAATTGTCTCGTTGGCTTATGAGTCAAAATCCACTCGTTTTTCATAAACTCCCCCCTATTCACGATACCAACATGCTTTCTCCCCTTCTTTTTGCGTGGCAACAATATGTATCCAGGATAAAGAGTTTGCAAAAACAGCTTCTTTGGTTACACCCTGGCCTCTCAGAAGAAATTCAGGAAAAACTTGTCTCTGATAGTGAGATCCGATTTGGGATAGAAAGGCCTGCCACGGTTGTGGCTCTCTTTTGGCAGGTAGGTGATCTTACGCCTTTGCAAGAGTATGCTTTTCTTGAAACTCTAGCAAAAACAACAATGGAATATGTCCATCAGTACGATGGTTTTCCCTTTTGGGAACATCATAGGATGTTTGTGTTTTTTGGGTTTCCCTATTTTTATGAGTATAAAAATCTTGCGGCAATAGAATTTTCTCAACGGGTGCTTTCGGAAATTACAGCCATCGCTCATGAGCAAGACATCAAAGTAGAAGGCTCTATTCTCATCTTGGCAGAAAAGGTAAGAATAGGGGCTGTACCTGTATTTGGAGAGGAGTGGAGTCAGTTGATCCCAGAAGGAAAGATTTTTCAACGCTTAGAGTTAGTGAGGCGGGCCTCAGAAGGGTTAAAAATCCCCCTCTTGATTGACAAACGAGCCCTTGAGGGGCTTGAGAACCGTTTTTTCATCCAGAAAACCTACAAGATTACGATCTTCGATGAGATGCTCATTCTCTGTCAGGTAGGAGATTAAATCTCCTTTTCTCCCTCAAAAACAGTGTGTGCATCTCCCGTCATCACAATATGACCGGTCGTTTCCTCCCAGCGAATATCGAGAGGACCACCTAACAGGTGCACACGCACCTGACGATCTGTGAAGCCATTGAGAATACTAGCCACAACACTCGCACACGCTCCTGTTCCACAGGCAAGGGTTTCTCCTGACCCACGCTCCCACACTCGCATCCGAAGTTCTTTTCGCGATAGAACTTGAATAAATTCAACGTTTGTTCTTCTGGGAAAAATATCGGTAGTATGTTCTACTTTTGGTCCATACCTATGGACATCGATAGTGTTTACATCTTGTACATACGTGATAGCATGAGGATTTCCCATGGAAACAAGGGTAAAATCAAAAGGAATTCCCTCAATTTCAAGGGAGATTCGTGCCACTCCATCTCCACCTTTGGTGACACGTGCCGGAATCTTTTCTGGTTCCAAGATAGGAACTCCCATATCAACAGTAATACGGAAATCATTGTCTTGTATTTCCATATCAATCTCTTTGATGCCTGCGAGGGTCTCAATGCAAAGATGGTTTTTACGAACGAGGTTTTTCTCATACACAAAGCGAGCCAATTGTCGGATGCCATTCCCACACATCTCGGATTCACTCCCATCGGCGTTAAACATGCGCATCATGACATCAGCCGAGGCGGATGGAGCAGCAAAAATAACCCCATCTCCCCCTACTCCAAAATGGCGATCGCTCCAGGATCGAGCAATCTCACTTCCCCGAGCCAGGGCTTCTGGATACCGAAAGCCATCGATGAGAATATAGTCATTTCCCAAGGCATGCATCTTTGTGAAACAGATCCGCATACACGCTCCTTTTTTGGATGAAACTGAAAGACGTTTTTCCCCTTGCTCATGGGAAAAACGGGAAAAAGAAGGCTGCCCTATCAGGACAGCCTATGTGTTACAATTCACCTTTGAGGACTGCACTAACAACGTCCTTGACCTCGCTCCCCTCTGCCTTCCCAGCCACTTTGCTCATAACCTCTTTCATCATGCGCCCCATATCCGCTGGCGAAGATGCCCCAAGGGACTCTTTTACGCTTTTTACAAGCGCAATAAGTTCCTCTCTACTCATCATCCGAGGAAGAAGTTTCTCAAGAAAAGCTATTTCTGCCTGTGTCTGTTCAGCAATATCCTTTCGGCCAGCCGCTTCGGCCTCAGCAAGCATTTCCTTGCGACTTTTGAGTGTTTTCCGAAGGTAGGCGATAACATCTGCATCCTCGAGATCTTTCTGTTTGTTGATTTTCTCGTACTTGAGATCGGAAACCACCAAATTCAAGACCTGCGAGGCAAACTTGTCGCCACTTTTGCGAGCCTCAATATATTGACGCTGCACATCCTCAAACATCCCCATCACACTCTCCTTAGATGTAGCGATTCATTTGCTGCATCTTGCGAACCTTCTTGGCTATCTTGCGCTCAATAGCCGAGGCTTTGCGCTTGCGAGTTTCAGAAGGCTTTTCATAGAAACGGTGCTTCTTCTCTTCTGTGAGGATACCGTCTTTCTCGATCTCCTTTTTGAAGCGCTTGAGAGCCGTTTCAATTGCCTCGTTCTCTTTAACTTCTACGATCAGCATCTATCATCACCTCTTTTTGATAGTTTTTCTCGTGTATTGGCTTATCCCGGGGGCCAATGAAGGGGACGCCCACCCAGAAGGTGGAGATGGATGTGAAACACCTCTTGTCCACCATCCTTGTTACAATTAGCTACCACTCGATAGCCAGATTCATGTATCCCCATGCTTTGGGCCATTTTTCGTACCACTTGCCACATAGCCCCGACAACATGATCCGTATTCTCATTCCAGGTGGGGATATGCTCTCGCGGAATGATAAGAAGATGAACAGGTGCCTGGGGACGAATATCCTTGAAAGCAAGGACCGTCTCATCCTGGTAGACAATCTCTGAGGGTATCTCTCCGCGAGCTATTTTGCAAAAGATACACTCTTGCATTCCCTTCACTCCAGGTGGATAGTATAACACAAAAAAGAATTCTTTGCAAGTTTTTGAAAAACTCTTGTTCTGGGAAATTGTTATCACTTTTTCAGGTGGATCAATATCCCCAGCGACGATGGCCACAGAGCATGAGCTGATAACACCGACGACAGCCTGGGAAAATCCCATGAGGGCTTTCTCGCAATGCCTTGCGGAAGGTTCGAGAGCGTTCATTATTGTAGATATCCCAGATGTTTTCATGGAGAATATTGCCAAGAATATAGTCTGGATAATCTGCACAGAAATGAACATCTCCATTGTAGTTAATATTTACCGAAAACCATGGGGCAGTACATTTATCACGAACAAGGTGATCAAGCTGAGCATAGTATTCCCCGATTTTCTTGGGTCGAATCACAGGAACAGTGATGAGAGGATGGTCTGTCTTGATCGAGTGCGCTCGTGCAAGGATTTCTGAAAACTCCTCTCCATTGATACCTTCATTACAGCCATTGGCAAATCCCCGCCAATAATAAGGGGTGATCCCAAGCTTTTCCTGAAGGTAACGTTCATGTTCTTGGCCAATGGTAGTATTGGTGTACGTCCCAAGATTGACAATGTGCCAAGCAAGTCCCATATCTTTGGTGGCCTCAACAAGTTTATCAAGGTATTGGTAGTTCATTTTGCTAATAGTGGTAACAATCCCCACATGAGGAAGAGTGGCCTTCTGACGTTTTTTCTCCTCATTAATAGCTTGGATGCTCTCTATCACCCTTTGATAGGAACCTTTCCCACGAATAGCATCGTTTGTTTCTTCAAAGCCGTCCAGAGAGATAAAAAAACCAGACCATTTATCCCGCACAATTTCTTTCGCATGAGGAGCAAGGAGGGTTCCATTGGTGTTGACAGTAAAAAGAGGAATAGTCCGAGCCATATACTCAGCCAGCTCCATAAAGTTTGGATAAAGCATCGGTTCTCCTCCCCAGATATAAAAGACCTTGGTCTTTTTGGCCACCTGATCAGTGAGTTTCTTGTACACATCAAGGGGAACAATATTGTCTTTTTCTTTTATGGCAATTTCATCTTTAAAGGTTCCTGTGATCCCCCGTTGGCCACACATAATACACCGAAGGTTACAAAGAGGGGTAATACGAAAAGTGATGAGGGGCATTTCGGTAGCATACCCGTCCTTTCTTCGATAGGTAGTACGAAACCCAACTTGTTGAAGAAAAAAGGCGAGTGCCATATCTGCAGCAGCACGGGGATTTTTCATCATGAGTTGGCTGACGACAGAATAATTGTTCTTCATCGTTTCACTCCTCTTCCGAGATGTTCTATTATAGCACATTTTTCAAAAAACGCAAGTGGCTATTTTGGCAAGGAAGGAGGGGAGGCAGAGGGGTATTTGTTTGAAAAAAAAATGCCTCTTTCTTATACTATGGAGAAAAAATAAGGAGCGCGCTATGGCACAATCTCGACTCCACAAGAATGTATGGCTAACAGGATTTACCTCTTTTTTTACCGATGTTTCAAGCGAGATGATTTACCCCCTGATTCAAGCTTTTGTCAGTTCTATATTAAAAACACAAGCCTCCCTCATTGGCCCTGTTCTTGGAATTATTGAGGGCATCGCAGAATCTACAGCAAGCATTCTCAAGCTTTTTTCTGGTTATATCTCTGATAAGCTTGGTAAACGAAAAACTCTCACGATTGCGGGGTACGGGTTTTCTGCCTTGGCAAAGGTCCTCTTTTTTGTTCCTTATTGGTTCACCGTGTTTGCTGCCCGTATTCTTGACCGCGTGGGAAAAGGCATCCGTACGGCCCCTCGTGACGCCCTCATTGCACATTCGGTAGCACCCTCTGTGAAAGGAAAGGCGTTTGGACTTCAGAGAAGTATGGATTTTGCCGGGGCTTTCTTGGGCACACTTCTCAGCTTTCTTCTGATTACCTTTGTTTTTAAGGATATTGATCGCTATGCCGAACCCTCGGCATTCTATCCCCTCTTTGCTATTTCTCTCGTTCCGGCCTTCCTAGGGGTAATTTTTCTTTTCTTCACTCAGGAGCCATCGGTGGAGAAAAAAGACACGCAAGCACCACAACTTTCTCTCAAAGAGTATACTCCAGGGCTTCGTATTTTCTTTTTAGCCCAGTTTTTCTTTACTCTGGGGAACTCTTCAAATCAGTTTCTTCTCCTTCGTTCCCAGGATCTGGGGAGTAGTCTTGGGATGGTCACGCTTATGTATCTTGCTTTTAACCTTACGACAACCCTCCTTGCTATGCCGCTTGGTTCCCTCTCGGATAAGATTGGACGCAAGACTATCCTTGTAGGTGGGTATGCCCTTTATGGCCTCGTGTATCTTGGGTTTGGCCTTGTACCGCAGGGGCAATGGTGGATGGTGTGGGGACTATGGCTTTTGTATGGGGTGTACTATGCCCTCACCGAGGGAACAGAAAAGGCTTTTGTGTCGGATCTAGCCCCAAAAAATTCCGTAGCTACCGCGCTTGGATTTTACAATATGATTGTGGGACTGACACTCTTGCCGGCAAGCGTTATTGCGGGTTTTCTCTATAGTATCTGGCAACCACTGCCTTTTTGGTTTGGTGGAGTGATGGCCCTTGTGAATTGTTTGATGATTGCCTTCGGGGTAAAAGGGGACAAAACACGGGCTTGATTTTTTCCTCCCCTTGGTGTATAATACTAGCATAAGAAATGGAGGGATGTCCGAGCGGTCGAAGGAGGCGGTCTTGAAAACCGTTGAGCCGACGAGGCTCCGGGGGTTCGAATCCCTCTCCCTCCGAAAGTATCTGGCCACTCAGTGAGTCTGGGTGGCCTTTTCTTTAGAGAAAATACACCATGTCACTTATGATTTTCTAGGGGAAAATACCCATACTCTATAGCCTAGAAAATTGAGAAGAAGGGTGAGAACAGTAACAAGGATTTTTGCTCTCTTGAGAGCAATACCAACAAGAAGAAGTCCGTATAGAGCCCCTACGGAGAGCGCTAGCGACAAGAGATTCACTGTCAGAAAGCGGACAATTTTTCCTATATCGAGGCTTTCCTTATCCCGAAAGGTAAAGTTTTTGTTCCAAAGAAAGCTATTGACTGTTCCCATACTATACCCAAGCACTTGGGCTATTTCCGGGGGGGATCCCATCCATACGACAAGAAAAAAAACCCCCATATCCACCATGGTATTGATTCCCCCCACGATACCAAAACGGATCATCTCTCCCAAGGTTTGTTTAGACATGTGGCTTTTCCCTAAAAAGACGTCCTTCTCGTTTTTCGACAAAAAAACGGGGCCGTTGTTTAACCTCGACATAGATACGGCCAATATATTCCCCGATAATCCCTAAAGAAACAAGGATAAGCCCCCCAAGAAACCACAGGGAAAATATAAGGGAGGTCCAACCACTGACCGTTTCGCCTGTTATTTTTTTTACAAGGGCGTACAAAAGGATGAGAAAACTTATACTAAAAACCACAAAACCGGTGATTGTCACCCATCGAATAGGCTGAATAGAAAAAGAGGTAATCCCATTCAAAGCAAAGGCGATCATTTTTTTCAAGGGATATTTGGTCTCACCAGCCACTCGTTGCTGACGTTTATAAAAGACTTCTGTAGAGGGAAATCCGAGAAGAGGAACCAACCCTCGGAGAAAGAGATTTCTCTCCGGAAAGGAAAGAAGGGCTTCAATGGCTCGACGACTCATCAGGCGATAATCGGCATGGTTGTATACTAAAGGTACGCCAAAAAGTCGCATGAGCTTATAAAAAACCAGCGCGGTTTCACGTTTGAAAAAGGAGTCAGTAGTTCTGTCAGAACGAACACCATACACAATATCATACCCTTCACTAAATTTTTTAATAAAATCCTCTAACACATCAATATCATCTTGCAAATCAGCATCCATTGTAATCACAGCCTCAAAACCAAGAACATAGGCTTCAGTGAGTCCCGCAAGAAGAGCGTTTTGATGTCCAGAGTTTTTGGAAAGTCTTATCACGAGAAGAAAAGGCTCGTTTTGGGATTGTGAAGCAAGGATTTCCCATGTTTTGTCTTTGCTCCCATCATCTACAAAGAGAATCGCACTGTTTGAGGAGAGAAAACCCTGATGGATCAATGCCTGGAATTTATCTTTGATTTTTTCTATCGTAATAGGGAGGGCATGCTCTTCGTTGTAGCAGGGGAGAAGAAAACATATTCGAGGAGATGACATACCTTTTCCTCTTCTTCTATAATCTCGTACCGTGTATTATAGCAAGAAAAGATAAAAAAAGCAAAAAGACATTTCTTTGTGGAATACTTTATGAAGCAATATTAGGACGATAGATGCAAAGGATTCTTGGCGAAGCGAGAGTTGAAGGGAGCGTTATAAAAAAGAAGTTTGAGTGTCTTTTCCAGGTTTTTTTCGTGTGTATGTCCAAAAAATCCCCTTTCCATCCCCTTAAACTTTTCCAAAAAAAACCGAAAACATAAGAGACGACACAAAAGGAGTGTCCCAATGAATACCATGATATTCCCCTTTCTTGCCGAAAAGCCTTCATCCGAAAAAGTGAAGGCCCATGAGCCCAAAAAAGAAGTTTTATTTCCTTCTTCTGAAAGAGAGATCCGTGAAAAAAGTGAATTTGCCTCGACATTGAAAAGAGTCTCCTCTGAGAAAAAAGACAAAACACCTTCCCTTCCCCCTTCTCACGAGACTATACATGCCATTCGAGAAAAGGTACGTCATCTCTCCCAACATCCAGAATCCCAAACAGAGGAGAATATCACCCAGATTCTTGAAGCCTTGCTTGCTTTTCTTACACAGGGGGTACAGTCTCTCCAGCCAGAAGTGAAACAAGAGGCCTCCCAGCTTCTCACTTCCTTACAAAATATGGTGGCCATGTGGGAAAAAGGTTCCCTTTCCTCTCAAGATTTTCTCAAGCAACTTCTCAATTGGTTAGACGAGGCTTCTTCCTCTTTCTTAGGTTCCGTCTCTCTTTCTCTCTCTCAAGACAAAGGAACATCTTCTCCAGATCTGCCTTCTCCCCCAACCAAAGAAGCCCCCTCTGAGAATACTTTTCTTTCTTCTCCAAAAGAAAAGGAGAATTCTCACACCCCACACGAAAAACCTCTCCTGAAAGTAGTGGATAAACGTAGCTTTTCTCCCATAACATCAGAAAAACCCCCTATGGATTCTCTCCCTTCCAAAGAGAGTTTTTCTTCGAAGATTGATGCCCTTCTCAAAGAGAAAAACCTCACAGAGGGAATACTCTCTCCCCTCACCAAACCTGTTCAAGACTTTGGCATCAAGACAAGTCCTGTACTTCCCTCTCTTCCTCGCGTCTCTGTCGAATACATGCTTCAACAAGTAGCAGGAAAAGCCTTCATTACTCTTCGGGATGGCCAAAGTGAGATGAGACTTCAGCTCACTCCCCCTGATCTTGGCCGAATGGAGATGAAGATTGTTCTCGAAGATGGCCAAATGATGGGCAAGATTGTTGTCTCTACTCCAGAAGCCAAAGCCCTTTTTGACCAAAACCTTGGAGAACTCCAACGACAACTCCAGCAGGCTGGTGTTCAGGTAGGAAGCTTGGATGTGAGTTTGGGACAACCCGGGAGAGAAAAAAGTGACCAGCCCTCCATAGGAGAAACACGGTATACCCTCGATGGGAAGGGTGAAACCCAAGGAACCCTCGAAACCCTCGAGAAAGTACGAAGCTCTCTATGGGCTGATAGCCAAGTAAATTATATTGTTTAGGAGGTTTCTATGATGATAAATACCCAGATGAGCCCTGCAGAAATGCAAGAGCTTACCTACAAGGTTGAGGGATTCAATGCCCAGATACGTGCGCTGAATCAGGGAAGCAAAAATAGCCTCTCTGAGGCAGATTTTATGAAGCTTCTGGTCACCCAACTCCGCAACCAGGATCCCACCAAACCGTTGGAAGACAAGGAGTTCATCAGTCAGATGACTCAGCTCACCTCCCTTAAACAACTCAACGAGATGATTACCACCATGCAAACCTTCAGCAAAGAATTGGCCTTTACCCGTACTTTGGGACTTGTAAACAAATGGGTTGTTTACGAGAAATCAGACGGAGTGATGGCTCAAGGATTGGTAGAAAGCATCCGGGTAAAAAATGGTCAGACGTTTCTCAACGTCAACAATGAGGAAGTCGCTCTCGAACAGGTGAGCGAGATAGCTGCCCCGGTGAAGTAGAACAAAAGAGAAAAAACACAAGGAGTAGGCCTATGATGAGATCATTGTATTCTGCGGTTTCCGGTCTTCAAAATCACCAAACACGTATGGACGTGATAGGTAACAACGTAGCCAACGTCAATACGACGGGTTTCAAAAAGGGTCGTGTTACTTTCCAGGATATCCTCTCTCAGACCCTCACAGGGGCAGCCAAACCTACTGATGAGAGAGGAGGTATGAACCCGAAACAGGTAGGGCTTGGTATGACTATTGCCAGTATCGATACCCTGATGACCCAAGGAAGCATCCAAACCACAGGCAAAAATACAGACCTTGCTATTACGGGAGAAGGATTTTTTATTCTCAATCAGGGAGACAGAACTTTTTATACCAGAGCAGGTAACTTTCTTATTGACAGGGATGGTTACTTTGTGAATCCCAATGGGCTTAAGGTTCAGGGATGGAATGCCATCACCCTTGCGAATGGAGAACGTTATATCAACCACTCTGCCCCTCTCGAAGACATCCGTATCCCCTTGATGGAAAAACTTGAAGCCCGCGCAACCACCATTGTCAATTTCAAAAGTAACCTCAACTTTGATACACCCATCCTTGGGCCCAATGCGACTGAAACCGAACGGATAAAGAATACCCACTCCACTGCCATTGATATCTTTGATGATTATGGAACAAAACGCCGCCTTATCCTCAATTTTCGCAAAGAGGGACTCAACCAGTGGCGTATGACAGCCACCCTGGAACCACAAACACCAGAGGATGCTGTGACGAACCTGACGCTCAATGTAGGAGGGGTGAAGGTGGATACCAACAATGAACTGATTGTCACGTTTGACAACAAAGGTACCCTCCTCTCTATTGCCGAAGCCGCTGGAGCCAACCCAACGACCGACACGGAAAACGATCTTGAAGCCATCTTGAGTTTTACCCTTCCCAATGGTCAGCAAAAGCAAGTAAATCTTCATCTTGGACAAGCAGGAAGTGTGAAGGATTCAATCACCCAGTTTAGCGCTCCTACAACCACGTACGCCTATTTTCAGGACGGGTATGAAATGGGATACCTTGAAAGTTTCAAGATCGATGATTCCGGAACTATCACCGGTGCCTATACCAACGGGGAACGGCGAATCCTTGGCCAGGTTGCTTTGGCGGCCTTTGTGAACCCTTCTGGTCTCACCAAAGAAGGAGAAAGCCTCTACTCTGAATCCAACAACTCCGGGATGCCAAACGTAGGGGCTCCTGGAACAGTAGGAAGAGGCAAAATCTATGCCGGCGCTCTTGAAATGAGTAACGTGGATCTCTCAGAAACCTTCACGGATATGATAGTCACAGAGAGAGGTTTCCAGGCAAACTCTCGCGTGGTAACTACCTCTGATGACATGCTCCGTGAGATCCTGACCCTCAAGAGGTAAGGTATAGGGTATGGTCAAAGTAACACGTCTGAATAACACCCCATTGTACATCAATTACTTTCAGGTGGAGACAATTGAAGCTCACCCTGATACCGTGATCACACTTATGAATGGCACCCGCTATGTCATTCGTGAGAAACCGGAGGAAGTCATCGGAGCCTTCCGCCGGTTTCTTGCTTCAAGTGTAGCGGAGGGCATCAGGCTTTCAAAGGAGGGATAACTATGGAATTAGCATGGCTGATAGGTCTTGTCGGAGGAGGAAGCTTCCTAATCCTCTCATTTTTCCTTGGTTCTGGCGGCAACCTTCTTATCTATTGGGACCTCATGTCTCTTTTTACCACCGTTTTTGGATCTCTGGGTTCCCTTTTGATCGCCACACCAATGGAAAGGTTCAAGCTTCTCCCTAAAATCATTGGCCTCACCACAAAAAAGGTCAGTATAGATCCAGCAGCCACAGTAGAAACGCTCGTTACCTTCGCCGAAAAGGCTCGTCGAGAGGGGGTTCTCTCTCTTGAGGATGATGTTGCCGAGGTCCCAGACCCCTTTCTCAAGAAGGCTATACAGCTTGTGGTGGACGGAACTGATCCCGAGGTGGTCAAAAACATCATGCACAACGAACTTGACCAGATGGAAAAACGTCACGCTCAGGGAAAAAAGATGCTTGATGACTGGGCATACTTTGCACCAGCGTTTGGTATGATTGGAACACTCCAGGGTTTGATTGCGATGCTCAAAAACATGACAGACGTAGCCTCTATTGGTGCTAACATGTCTACAGCCCTTATCACCACCCTCTATGGTGCGTTAATGGCAAACTTTCTTTTCCTCCCGTGGGCATCGAGACTTGATCTCTACAACCAGTATGAGGTACTTCTCAAGGAGATTATGGTAGAGGGTGTACTTTCCATTCAGGCTGGAGATAACCCTACTATTCTTCGTGAACGTCTCAACTCGTTTATCCCTGCTGACAAACGCACCAAACAGGAAGTCAAGGAGTAATCCATGGGAAGACCAAAAAAATGTCCCTCTGGGGGATACTCGACCCCCGCATGGATGGTAACATTTGGGGATATGAATAACCTTCTTCTCACCTTTTTTGTGTTTCTTATCGCCAATATGACTCCCCAGGCCAAGACCTCTGATCTTCAGCTCATCCTCTCTGCCTTTACAGGAAATATTGGTTTTCTTGAGGGAGGACAAACCCTTTCTGCCGGGAGACTTGCCGAGGGAGGACACACCATTGAATCCCTTCCTTCACGAGAGATCGGAACAAAACTCTCCATTTCTATGAAAGAAATGATGGAGATGCTCAAACCAGAGCTTCGTGCCCGCAAGGTCCGGATTGACGAAACCCAAAAAGGTATCAAAATCTCTCTCTCCAGCGACCTCTTTTTCCGTCCTGGAAGTGCCGAGATAGATTTTGACGAAGGAAAAGAAACCCTCCGTAAAATTGCCATGATGATCAAAAATATTAAAGAAGGGTACAAGATTGATGTGATTGGACACACCGACAACACCCAGATTCCACGAGCCTCAGAAATGGCCAAAGTATATCCCTCTAACTGGGAGCTCTCTACAGCCAGAGCCAGTTCTGTGGTAAGGTTTCTCTCAGATTTCGGGGTAGATCCCACCATCATGAAAGCTTCAGGACGAGGAGAGTATGACCCGATTGAAAGTAATGCTACCCCAGAGGGAAGGGCCTACAACAGGCGGGTAGATATCTACATCTCCGTGGCGGAGTAGATCCCATGGAAGAGAAAAAGACTTTTTTTCAGACCTTTGGCAAAAGAGATGTCAAAGGTCTTTTTGAAAAGGCCTCGTTATCCCCTAGAAAGCGAAAAAACTATAACCTCCATGAGCTTCCTGATACCGTCCAACGGTTTTTGAATGCCATGATGCCCTTTTCGTACGTACGCCCCCACCGGCATCTTCACCCTCCAAAGACGGAAACCTTTGTCCTTCTCTCCGGCAAAGTATGGGTGCTTCTCTTTGATAATGAGGGCAACGTGAGTGACGCTATCCTCATGGAAGGAAAAAGAATCCAGATTGTTGATCTTCTCCCTGGATGCTGGCACACCCTTATCCCCATTACCAAAAGCCTCACTTTTGAGGTAAAACCAGGGCCCTACGACCCAGCCACAGACAAAGAATTTGCCCCATGGGCACCCTCAGAAGAAGAGACCCACCTTCATAGAGAGTTTCTTGCCCGTTGGCTTACCATGGCTCATCACAAAAACCGGTCCTCTTTTCAAACAGATCCTTCTTCTTATTGATCGTTTTCCGTATTTTCCACTACGAGGTTTCCCGGAAAATATACCGTCGCAAAGCAATCAGGAGTGTACATCTCTTCTACATGGCATGGCGACAGAGAGAACGTTCCTGGGAGTGTAGCCCGTACAAGATACGTGATGGTATACTTCCCAGGATAGAGGACATCCGCACAATAGAAAACCCTGTCCTTGTATATCTCTTTATGAGAGAATCCCCCTCCCCACCAGGAAGCCATCTCCGTTCGTTTGACCTGCTCCTCATACGGATGGTAAGCCTCTGTAGCAAACGAGAGATTCACTACCTCAAGCCCCGCAGGAAGAGCATCATCCACCACCACCATATACCGAGTGCTAGGCGTACTCACAGTGATACGTACGAGATAATCCTTTCCCCTTTCCATGCCATCAACTTTCTTCCCCGTTGTGGGATCAAGATACGCTTTCTCCAGGACAAACCCCTGACTCACATTCTCAGGAGATACTGGTACATAACGATAACGATAGGTATAGTAAAGAGGACCTTGTCCCTTTCGTACCACCTGAAGTGTTTTCTCTCCCCTATCCTCAGTATCAAAAGTAACCACACTTTTTTGTGCTGGTTGATTTCTCTTCTCAAAAACCCCAGTCAAAATTTGTTTAGCATTCATCAACACCTCATAGCTACTCTGGACTTCCTCTTTCTCAAACATCTTGAGGTATGTGGAAAAGGCATAAAAAACCCAGGCATTTTCGTGGGTGTGAGTCCAGGCATGTCTCTTTCGTTGCATCAGAAGGAAATTGATCATCTTGTATGCCTCTGAGAGAGTGACTCCCGTACTCAGATAGGCCTGGAGAGCCTGAGCTGTCTGAATAGTCGCCGTGTAGTAAAACCATCCCCATGCCGTGTCACTCTCAAAACTCATCGTAGCAGCGGTGATCCGCTTCTTGGATTCAAGCCACCCCACAATCTCTCCTCGGAGTGTTTCTTTCTCTTTGAAATTGGGGTAATTTGCCAAAGCCATGAGGAAAAATACCCTTGCAGAAAGGTTTTCTCTCTCTTTCTTTTTTAGCTGATGGTATATCTCAACGAGTTTTTGGATATCTGTATAACCATTCAGAGACGTGGCATACAAGGCATACGAGAGTGTTAAAACTCCGTAGGAAGAAAGAAACTCGTCTGGAATGGTACTTGTCTGAATATATCCCTTGATTAGCTCAAAAACTCTCTGGTAGAACGAAGAATCAAGCGTATACCCTGCCTGCTTCGCCAAGGTCAAAACCCAAAAGACGTACACGGTGAGATAGCCAGAGACATACGAACTGTCCTTCCAGTAGGAAAACCCCTTCTCCTTAAGATACTCTGGAATCTCATTTATAACTGTCTGAACAACAGCTCGAAGCTCTTCTTTCGTTTTGGTATGCAAAAGTCCATACTTGAGAATCACGTCCTCCCCTGTAATAAGGGGCAAAATACAAGAGGTTTTTTGTTCCAGACATCCATACGGATACTCAACAAGATAATCAAGATTTCCTTTGAGTTCAACAAAAGCCGTCGGTGCTACCATAACCTCAAGAGACGAGAGTTCAGGAATCACGTTACTCGTGATGGCAAAGGTATTGACAGCCTTGTCCTGGCGGTTGGAGAGTACCCCGTACATACTCACTGTTTCTGGAAAATGCCTCACTATCAGCGGTATGGTTCTTGTTATCCCATCAGACACTCCTTCCCCCATCACCTTCAGGGTAAAGGTAACCTCGTTTTTACTTTTCCCTTTTACAGCCACGGGAAAAAGAACCTCTCGAGAACTATTATGAGCAAGGGTAATATTTGTTACCATGGAACGGGTACCTCCAAGTGTCAGCCCCTCTGACACCAGAAGTTCTACCGCAAAAGTTTGTTTTTTCCCGGTGTAATTGAAAACTATTCCCCCGGCCATAAATTTATCCCATGGGCGAACAAACGTGGGAAAACTTTCAAGCACCATCAGATCCCGTTTCACAGTGAAAGATGCCTCCCCGTACCCAAATTTTGAAGAAGGGGTATGTGCTACTGCCATTACCTTGAAACTAGTGAGATTATCAGGGAGAGTGAAAGAAACCTCACCGTCGCCATTGGTGACCCACAGCTTGGCCTCATAGAAAGCCGTATACTTGATGATCGACCTGGGAAGAATCATTCCCATGGAGATACCACCATCCCCTCCTAACACCTCTCCCTTTTCACTCAGATACCTCTGGCCATAGATAAAATTCCGGCTCTCGTAGGTTGAAATAGCCAACGGCCGAGGAGCATAAAAAAACGAAAGGGGATTCGGGAGGGTATAATTTACAAGGTTTAAAACCCCTCTATCGGCGACAGAAACTGTTACCTCTGCGCTCACAGGTTTCCCGGCACTATCCTTCACCTGAATGCGCGCCTTCACATTGTTTCGTGGTGCATAGGTTCCTTTGTCCGTGGTCACCACAACAGAGAGGGTCTTTTCTTTGGGAAGCACACGAAAATGAGCATACCCTAAACGGTATTGGGGACGAGCATAGTCTACATCGTTAGAAACCCTATTTGTCCCTGTCCGTCCGGTATACAGCAGCACTGAAACATAGATATTGGGAATATACTCCTCTTCAATAGGAAGACGAAATGTTACCATACTATTGGTAGCAGGAATCTCATACGATTTGTAAAACTTTTCTCTTTCCACTGTGATCACAGCACGAGCGGAGGGATACGGATTCTGAATCAGAAGGGTTGCCGTTTCCCCAACTGAGTACTCTGATTTATCCGAAGTGACCTGTACTCGATCATCATCAGAAATCCTCCATCCATAAAACCCACCCCCAATGACATAAAACCATGCCGTGCCATGGGGAATAAGTTTCCCTTTGGCCTTCTCATACACCGTTGCGGTATAGTACCCAGGTTTTTGAATGGTTACGGGCACGGTTGTCTGATGAACAGTCAATTGATTAGAATACACGGGGGTGACTATCTCTCGCCATTCCCACTGGAAGCGTCCCCCATGTCCTGCCACCTGAAAAGAACGCCACTCATAAAGAGAAACAACAAGAACAGCCTCGTTTGTAATAATCACCTCCTTGTCATTCAAAGCAAGAAGAGAAATAGAAAAGGGGGTATTCACAGAATGAAAGAAGGATGGAATTTTTATTCCAAGGTGAAGTTTTTTTCTCACCTCAATGTCTGATTTGTACCCTGACACAGGGGTATCATCTGGGAGCGTTGTTCTTGCTGACACAATAAGGTATCCATCATCTTCAATAGAAGATAAGTCCACCATCGTAGAGGCCACCCCCTCTTTGTTAGGTTCCAACGTTCCACCATCAATTTCTCGATTGCGTGACGAATATTCCTCATACTCATCATATTCATCCCCCCATTCCACAGAAGAAAAATTATACCCTGGGAAATCTTTGCTCTGATAAGGAACGGGACGAAACCACACATCATAGTCCACGGGTTTACCCACAGGCGCCCCAAAAAGGTACCATCCTATCAGATCAAGTTTCATCTTTTCCCCTATCTGGTACAGAGATTTATTTGCCTGAATACGCATCTCTGCCCGAGCTGGACGAAACTCTTCTACCTGAAACGAGGCATAGTGATGAGCTATTTCTTGCTTATCTTCGCTCACAAAAAACGCTTTCACCATATAGTATCCAGTAGGAGCCGTCTGAGGAATATCTATCCAAAAGTCAAAACTCCCCCTTTCTCGAGGAGGAAAATTCGTCTTCATCAGCAATTCTTCACGAGAATTATACACCTCAACACAAAAAGACCCGCTCATGGGGGCTTCCACTACCCAGTTATCTTTGTGACGAAAACGGTATATTCCCTTCAGAAAAACCCTTTCCCCTGGCTGATACAGGTAACGATCAGAAAACACCAAACACGCCGGCATCTTACTATTGTCATCATAGCCATCGTTTACTTTTGAACTCACAGTAAAAGAGGACGAGATATAAAATCGACTCCCCTCACTTTCAATCATGTAGAGAGAGGTTTTTCCCGAAGCATCAAGGAGCGTTCCCGACTTGCCTGTGCGACCCACAAAGTTCCATTGTTCTCCCTGAGGATCAAATCGGTATACCTTTGCATTGGTAAGAGGGGCATTGCTCTTGAGATAACGAGCAAGAAGAAGGTTACCAGCGGGACCAACTTTGAGAGTAGCCGAAATATCCGTAAACTGGACATATCCATAGTATGCCTCAGGAGTCCAAGCATATTTGGAGGGGGGAGTACGTCTGTTCCCCTCTATTTTATAAATGAGGAAACCCTCATCTGCCCCGTGATATCGACGAAGGGGAATCTTGTATATTTCTAACGTATTCCATTTTTCAGGAAGTGAGAAAACCCTTCTTTCCTTTCTCATTTTATTAATCGCCTCCTCCGGATCTTCCTGGAGGAGAAACCTTGCTATCTCTACAGGATTCGTAAGAGAAAGATAAGAAAACACGATACTCTCAACATTGATAGTTTTGAGAAGAAGAAAATTGGCAAGATAATTCTCCATGAGAAGATATCCGGTAGGAACATACATATACGAGGCAGAAGGTTTCCCCTCAAAAGAATACGAAACCGTTTTTTCAAGGCTTTGCCCAAATTGATCAACGATAGTTGGCTGCGCAGTAACGATATACTTCTTGAAAGGCTCAAATACCCCACTCATATAAAGGTAGTCCCTATCCCTTGAAATAGACAGGCCCCTCACCTCTGGAGAAACTTTCACCCAACTTCGGAGCACCTCTTCCTTCACATCTGCGAGTTCATTATTAAATTTGATCACAATGGTATTCTCTCCATAGTATTCGTACTCTTTCTCCTTCCCTGCCACAAAGAAGCGCTCTATCACAAAGGGTTCATAGGTTTTATACGAAAGCCGATACTCCTTTTCCATGGGCAACTCTCCACCCTCTGGAATCACATCCTTTTGAATAGTGAGGGTATAAGAGGTGTTTTTCTTTTCCCCTTTTGGGAAAATGAGCACCTCATTGGAGAGAATCTTTCCCCCGTTGGTCCGGTACGCCAGGGAAAAGTCAATCGCTGGTTGAATACGAATTTTTTGCTCAAGTTGCTTGAGATTGACAGGAAGGAGAAAAGATACCTCTATCCGACTATCTGGCCACTTGGATTCTTTATACCCACTGATGACTCTCTGGAGAGGGGTTCTAAAGTAAAGTGGAACGTTGGCTCGATACTCTACCCCTCTCACAAGAAATTTTTGCATCGCTTTTTCTGAGGTTCTCACAGTAAAAAAGTACTCTCTTGCCGGAAGAAGGGTATCCTTGATCACAAGAGAAAGGGTTGTTTCATTCACCACGTGAAGGGTGTATTTCAGTTTGGGAGTAAAATCAAACGTCACTTTTTTAGAAAGCTCCTTTTTCATCGAGGTAACATCCTTCATAGAAACGACCGGTTCATAAAAAACCATCATGATCTCCACCGGTTGTGAAAACCTCCGTTGGTCATATCCCACCTCAAAAAGAAATTGATTGGCAAAAAGACAAGAAGAGAAAAGAAGAAAGAAAACACCAAGCCATTTTTTCATACACTCCTCCTATGCACTTTTTATCATAAGCGGAAAAACTTTATTTGTCAAAAGGTATGACATGTTTTCAAAAAAGGGTGTATCATTGTTCTGTGGGACACAACTCTCCCCAAAAGTGTGGCTTGCTTTTTCAATCTGAATGAGGTATACTATTTCTCTGGAGTTTATCATGTCCACACGGAGTCTTTTTTCTCGTTTTCTCCCCATCCAAAAGAAGCGTGTTCTCTTTTTGTGGCGTTGGGTGTGTCTCTTTTTTCTTGGAGGACTCACCATCTATTTTCTTTTTCCCTACCCTTCCGACTCTCTTATCTCCTTCTCTCAAAAAAGTATCAAGATATACGACAGAAACGAGCTCCTCCTCATGGAAATAACCAGAGACAAGGGTGGATTCTGTAGTTTTCTGCCATTACACAAAGTACCAAGCAATTTTCTTGCTCTGCTTGTATTTTCTGAGGATAAGCGCTTTTTCGAACACAGGGGATGGAGCCCTATTGCCCTCACCAGAGCCATGATACAAAATCTGCGGGCAGGGCGTCTTGTTTCTGGGGGGTCTACCATCACTCAACAACTGGTCCGTCTTCGTCGAGGCAAGATGCGCAATAACCTTTGGTCAAAAATCACAGAGATCTTTGAGGCCTATCGTCTCGAGCTCCATTTTACCAAAGAAGAGATTCTCGAAGCATATATCAATAGCGTCTTTCTGGGAAACAATATCTACGGATTTGAAAAGGCAGCCAACATCTATTTTGGAAAGTCGTTGGAGAAACTCAACGAGCTTGAAATGGCTGCCCTTATCCGGGTAATACCTGCCCCTACCCGTTACCAACCCTATCGCTCAGGCATACTTTTTACCAAACGGGCTCAGGATCTTCTTCACAGGGCTATACAAGCTCGGATTCTCGATATCCCAGAAAGTCTCAAGAATCTCTATTCTCATACCATGCTTGCTGTCCTTCCCATGGAGAGCCGTATGTATGCCCCTCTTTTCTGTCTTTACGCTCTCAAACAATCCCAAGATTATGCCCCTCTCGAGGCTATTACCGCACTCTATACCACGTTTGATCTTTCGCTTTATACCAACCTCCTTCCCATCGTTTCCGATGTCATGAAAAGCCTCTCCCAATACAATGCCAAACATGCCGCTGTGGTGATAATTGACAATCCCTCCTCTGAACTTCGGGTCATGATAGGGTCGCTTGATTTTTTTGATGAAGAAAAGGGACAAATCAACGCTTCCCTCATCCGAAAACAGGTAGGTTCTGTGATGAAGCCATTTGCCTATGCCTTGGCATTAGAAAAACGCCTCTTTCATGCCTCAAGCATTCTTCCAGATATCTACACCGAGTTTCCTTCCTCTATCGGAAGATATATCCCCAAAAACTTCACCCGAACCTACCATGGACCTGTGCGCTTTGCCGTGGCTCTTGCTTCTTCTTACAATGTTTCGGCTGTTTTTCTTACAGCGCAAGTGGGGATGGAGTCTTTGTACCGATTTTTGAAAAAGATTGGATTTACTTCTTTGGTGAGATCGCCCTCTTTTTATGGATTGGGGCTTGTGCTTGGCAATGCAGACATGACACTCTTAGAACTTGCCCAGGGGTACACCATCTTTGCGAAAGGGGGAGTCTATACCCCTGTACGTACCCTTTCTTCGATTGTCCTCAAAAATGGCCGTCGTCTTTCCGTGACTCAGGGTACACCACAGCAGGTCATGTCTCCGGAAACAGCCTTTCTTATTTCTCATATCCTTTCCGATCCTACCTACAAACTTCCCGCCTTTGGAACAGCCTCACCTATTTATTTTCCTTTCCCTGTCGCCGTGAAAACAGGCACTACCAAGGACTTTCGAGACAATTGTGTGGTCGGTTACACCCCCCTTTTCACAACAGCTGTCTGGGTAGGCAATCTCTACAATGAGCCCATGAAGGAGCTTGCTTCGGTAGGTGGCGCAGGCAAGATTCTCAGAAACATTGAACTCTTCCTCTGGAACAGAGGGTATGCTTTCCCCTCTTTTAAGACAGATGGGCTTGCCATCGTCACCCAAAGGGTATGTTCCCTCTCCGGAATGATTGCCCATGAGGGATGCACCCATACCCTTGAGGAACTCTACACTCCAGACAATCTTCCCTCTCACGCATGTACCTGGCATGACTCTCTAGGAACTCCCCGTATTCCAGCAGAATATCAATCATGGGCAAAAAAACAAGGTCTCACAACGCTCCCCACCTCTCATCTGACGATTCTTTTTCCCTCAGAGGGAGCCGTGTTTGCCGTTGATCCACAGATAGCCAGAGAATCACAGGCTATTCCCCTTGAGGCCACCGGTGAAACCAACATTCTCTGGGTGTGTGATGGAGTAGAGATTGGAAGAGGCAATCGCATTTTTTGGCCTCTTCACCCCGGAAAACATACCATAGAAGCCATCTCTTCACATCAAAAGAGACGTGTCACTATTCTGGTAGTGGAAGAATAGGGTTTTCTTGCAATATGTCAGGTTGACAGAATAGTTTTTTTGTGGTAATATGATACGAGGAGAAAAAGAGGCAAAACATGCGATTTCCAGAGTGGATTCGAGCTGATGAAGCCAGACAAATTGAACTCGCCCATAGTATGGGGATCTCAAGCAAAGATGAGGTAGACCTTTTTGTGGGCATCTGCCGTTATGCCGAAAAATACACCACCTCACAGATTCTTCTCAAACCTTTTTACAAAGAACTTTATACCTATGCCGTACAAATCAACAATCGCAACCTTCAGAACGAACAACAGATGCTTGCCACACTCCAAGAGGTATACAAAACCCTTTACAAAAATCTTTACCTCTCTCCGATTCAAGAAAATGGCAAGGTGATAGGTTTCACACTTCAGGATCCCCGAGACCCTGCCAACAAAATCATTCCGATCATCGTCAACCTTCGAAATTCCCTCTACCTCCCTGCTGTTTCCAACCCCAAACCTTTTCCAACTCGGGAAAATCTTCCCCCAGAGGTCCGAACTTCTGAATATGTACGGGAGATCGATATCCAGACCCTTTCAAGCGGCCTTGTGGAAGAGTTCAAAAACCAAACAGACCTCATTGTGGTAGTGAAGTTTCCCAATGAAAGTGATATGGTTGTCCCCGCAGAGGACTTTGCTTCGTTACCCAAAATCGCGTGGGAGAGATTGGATAGAATTTTTCAAAGTCAACCCAATATGTTTGCTCTCTTTGTGAATAAGATGCGTCAAATCCACAAAGCCACCATGCCACCCATTGAGAATGTGGAGCAGTTTTTCACCTGGCTTCAGAAGGATATCTCTCTTCTCCAGGCCTTTTGTCACCAGCTCATAACAAGCGTTGATCCCAAGAAGGAAAATCTTCTCTTTCAGATAGGATGGATTCTCCAGGCGTTCACCTTTTTGGGGAAACAGGCTGAGAAAAAAGAGGATTTCCGCAAACAAGCGTTGCATGCCATTCTTCAAATTTTTGAGCGGTATGCTGTTCCCTTCTCTCACCGCCAGGTTTTGGGATTTCGAGAGAAAAGCTCTGTTCTCAGAGCCTTCAAAGAAAACGATTATATCGATCTTGTCAAAGAATTTCTTGACACCTATACGGTACCAGAAAAAGAAGGGCTTCCTCCTCCCATTTTTGTCTTTCGACTCAATGGGGAGGTGAGATACATCCATAGAAGCCATTTTCTCAGGATTTTTCTTGATCTTCTTGACAGTATTTCCCTTGAGATCAAACAAAACCTTGAGCGCCAGGCAGAAGACAGACCATCGGATTTTCTCCATATGCCCTTCATGAAAACCAAAGAGCTTTTCGTGATCTATCTTCAAGAGCTTGTCGAAGAGAAAAACGACATGTTGGCCGATTTTCTCAACAATACCCCCCTTCTTTTTCAGTTTCTCTATTATCATGTTCAAAAAAACGCTGCCATCAAACCTGAGGCTCTCCGCTTTTTTGAAAACATGGATGATATCAGCCACCCCATCCGACGTCCACTTGATGAAATTCTGCGCATCTCCTACGAAGACCTCGTCAAACTGGCAGAGTACAACATGCCTTTCAACCTCGTAGAATTCTTCCTCAATGCCCTTGTCAAACCCTTCCAGTGGTTTTTTGGACTCTTCGGAAGAAAAATGGATGAAGCGATCACCAAAGCTCTTGCGGAAAAAAAGGAAATGAGCGAATGGCTTGCCACAAACAGACAAAAAAAGGACAAAAAACAAGAGAGTTATGTCTCCCTTTCTGATGTTGAAAAATCCACCAAAAACACCAAAGTGAATGAAGAATCTCTTTCAGAACTCATTCATTCTCTGGTAGGGAAAGAACCAGTAGAAGAAGTACTCAAAAGCCTTGGAGACAAGTGGAACAAAACCCTCAGTGCCGAAGCCAAAACAGACAACTTTGACCTTGTCCACAGCAAAATCTTAAGCCGACTGCGCTTTCTCAAACACATTGATGCCAATGTAGTCCAGCACGAGGTAAGTAACATCATGCGCACAGAAAAATTCATCGAAAAAATCCACAACAAAGATGCTTTTCGTGCCTATATTACCCTCTGGATGGCCACTACCGCCTTGAAACTTCAAGAACAACGACAAAAGAAAAAATAAACCTTCTTTCCTCTCTCTCGAAGAAAAATCTCCCACTCCTCTTCTCTCCCTTTTTCTCTTTCGAAACAAACCCGCTTCCATGGTGTTTCAAGACCCAAGACAAACAAGCCCTATTTCTTTTTTGTTATTTCACGCTATAACGTGGCCGAGTATGGATATCGCTTGGAAAAAGAACAATTTCTTGCGAAAAATCAGATTTTTGTCCCCATTTATCAACTGCGCGAACAGAAACAAAATACGCACGGTCATTTTGGAGCCCTTCGAGGGTATAGGTTATAGCCTCTAATCTCCCACCCTGCTTGTAAGGAACAAAAACGGGGGATTTGCCATTTTTGCTTTCTTCTCCCATATACTCCTGGGATCGGTGCCCATAGTAAATTTCATACCCTATGATATTCTCCTCAGGAGAAGGAAGCCATGAAAGAGTAATACTTCCATCGCCTGCTTCAGAAGCAAGAAGAAGAGGGGTAACAGGTTTGTCATACACCGTATAGCGAAGAGTCAACCCAGAAAAGAGAGGACTCTCTTCATTTTCCTCATAGGGAAAATACTGAATCTTGAACTGAATATACTTCCCTACGACCATATGTGAGGGAAATTCTTGGGCTTTGGCTGGAAGATACACCCACGGAAGTGATTTGTCCGATGGGGGAAATGGCTGATTGGATAATCGATACGCCACCTTTACAAGAGAGGGCTCTGAAGGAACCCTCGCCAAAAGATCCAAAGATTTTATCTCAAATAAGAAAGGCATTTTGTACACAGTGCTTACCATCTCAGCAGGCTTTTGTCGATAGTTTTGAATGGCATAGTGTTCTTTGAAGCTTGGCAAAATAGCAAAATTATCCATTGAGAAAAACCCGCCCTGCCCAATTGATAACGAGGCATGGATCTCCTCTTTTATCTTGGGAATCAAGATAGTGGAACGAGGCCGTCGGCTTTTGGTTACCCATAAAATGTTTTGTTCCACCCCTCCTCTCCAGGTGACAAGCTTTCCATCAAGGATATTAAACGAGACAGCATGATGTTCCCAACGGTTCAACAGAAGCGGCTGATCTTCCGTAATCTCAAAAGAATAACTCTCCTCCCCATCCCAGAAAAAATTCTCAAAAATACAGGTGAGACGGTTTTTTTTCACCACAATACGAAAACCATACGAATTTTCGTCACTCTCATCCCCCAGATTGTTGCCAATAAACTCTACAATAGATTGACCTTCGTAAATCTGATAAAAATACGTCCAAAACTCGATAGTAAAGCTCCCTGGGATAGATCCGGGACGAAAAAGGGCACTACTCTTGGGAAGCAAGCGAAGACTCTGGTTCTTGGTAAAAAACTTGGCACTAATTTTTCCACTGCGCACTTGGAAGGGATTGGGAATATAGTTCTCATAGGTGATCTGATAGTTTTTCAAAAGAGGGGATCGGCTTTCAAAATCAAGGAGAAGATCTTCACTGAGATCAGCGGTAGGTCTCTCCTCGAGAAGACGGAAAACTACTCCATTTTTTTGGGTAACAAGTTGTAGGTTGTCTATGCTGTACCACGTCAACGTATCAAGAGTAAATTTTTTCTCTTCTATGGGTTGAAATGCCACCCCCCATCCAAAAAGAGGAACAAGGATGATCCACACCCATCGCGCCATGAAAGCCTCCTATCTTTTTGATTGTCGGAGAAAAAAGGAAAATCTTGAGACTTCCTCATTCATGGCAAACAATCCTGTGCCCACCCTCCCCACAAAGACCTACACATCCAATAAGGTGATCTCTTTTTCTCCTTGCTTCACAAACCTTCTCAAGACACAAGGATGGTACCGAAGGAGTTCTGGCATTGTTATTCCTGTAACTGCCTCGAGAACATCCTGGACCCGAAGCCCTCCCTCCGTGAGGACACATTGAACCTTTGTGAAAGGCCCTGTCTCTATATGATGAATATACTCTCTCAAGAGAAGGGTTTTTCCCCCAGATTTTGTCGATTTGACAAAGGTGGCCTCTGGAGGAATATCCCCCACCGAGGCAAAACGCGAAAAAGCCTCTATCCCTATCTCACAGAGATGTGTCTTTGCCTCCCGACTGAGGGATCTCTTTCCTAAAGGAAGAAGTCTCACAGAGGTGAAACACAGCCCTTGCGGAAGGCTTGCATTGAATCCCTCCATCCACTCTTGAGGGGAGAGAAGCTTCCACACCGGAACTTCTCCCACCTCATCAAGACTCTCAAACCCCAGTGGCAATGCCCAAAGAAACGCAAAACGAAAATGGGGATTGAAGCCCCGTGTGTAAGAGACGGGAAGATTAGAACGTATCACGGCACGGGACAAAACCTCCTCCAGATCAGTGGGGGAAAGGTATCGCATGGCTTTTGTCTTGCTCAAGCGAAAACGAAGAATCCCCACAGGATCTTTATCAATCTGGACATTCGAGAGAAAAAAGGGATCAATATCTCCAGAGGAATCCTTTGCTTCTCGTGGTCTCACAACAGAAAAATCACATATGCCACACTGGTTCGCACATCTTGACCTACAATCTTCAGAAGCCTCTTTTTTGCCAGCTTTTGCATTCTCCCTTTGGAGAAAATCGTAACTCACCGTGTGAATCACCTGCCATGGTAAGGCATCTGTCTCTTTTTTAGCTTTGAGATAGTGCCAGGGATCAATGCCCACTTTAGCAAAAGCCGTCTTCCACACATCAAGACGCAGGTGATCATTCCAACTATCAAAACGTGCCCCCATCTTCCAGGCTTCCCATATCACCGCTGCCAACTGACGATCTCCCCGAGAAAACACCCCCTCCAAAAAACTCAGAGAGGGATGGTTGTAACGGATCTGAACACGAGGGTTTCGTCGAAAGTATGCTATCAACCTCTGAAAGTATCCCATGGCCTCTTCTGGGTTCATCTGTCCTGCCCATTGAAAAGGAGTATGAGGCTTTGGAATAAATACAGCCACACTCGCTGTCAACGTGATTTTCGGAAATCTTCGAGACAGTCTTTCAAGGAGAAGTCGTATACCCTCCACTTCTTCTTCTGGCGTGGTATAGGGAAGCCCTATCATGAAGTAAAGTTTCACTGATCTCCACCCAAACCGCTGGGCGATCTCAATAACCTCGCAGAGATCTTCTTCCGTGACATTCTTATTGAGAGCTTTTCGAATATCGTCTGTCGCTCCTTCTACAGCAAAAGTGAGTCCAGACTTTCGAATCTCTTGCACACTTTGAGCCAAATCAAGCGTAAAACTATCCAAACGAAGGCTGGGAAGAGAGAACGAAATCCCATGGGGAGAGAATTGCCGTTGAAGCAAAGGAAGAAGGTGTGAAAGACGAGAATAATCGCTGATGGAAAGACTGATCAACGAAAACTCACGATAGCCTGTATTCTGCACCGCCTCTCTTGCCAGTTTCAGGATCGTTCCCACACCCCGTTCCCTCACAGGTCGATAATGGATCCCCGCTTGGCAAAAACGGCATCCCCGGGTACATCCCCTTGACACCTCTACCACAGCCCTATCCTGAACAGCCTCACAATGGGGAATAATTTGCTTAGTCACAAAGGGAAGTCCCTCAAGATCTTCTTCCGTACGAAGGTAAACAGGCTTTCCCTCAGGTATAGCATACCCTCCCACCATCTGGACTGGATATAAAGAAGGCACATAAACACCAGGAATCTCTGCAAGCCTCTCAACAAGTTTTTTTCTTGGGAGAGAGCGAGAGGTATGAATCACGGCAAGAATCTCTCGCAATACCGATTCTCCATCCCCCACACAAACTGCATCCACAAAATCTGCGATAGGCTCAATATTCCCAGTGATAGGCCCTCCAGCAAGAATAAGTGGATCCTTTTCAGTTCGTTCACATGAGAGGAAAGGTATTCCGCTAAGGTCAAGAACCGTCAAAAAATTTGTATAGAGGAGTTCATACTGGAAACTAAACCCCACCACATCAAAATCTCGCAAAGGGGTCTTGCTCTCTAGACTATAGAGAGGCACTCCATAAGAACGAAGTTTCTCTTCCATATCTAACCAAGGAGTGTATGCCCTCTCACAGACAAACCTTTCATCTCGGTTTACAAGATCATAAAGAAGACGGATACCAAGATTAGAGATCCCAATTTCGTACACATCAGGGTACACCAGGGCAAGGGTTGTTTTTCCTCTGTGAGATTTCTGGATACTGTGGATTTCCCCTCCTATATAACGGGCGGGTTTCTCCACAAAGGGCAAAATCTTATCCTCAAGAATGTCTGTTTCTCTCATGTGCCTTCCTGAAAAGGGTAGTATAGTGTACGGAAGAACAGGATATTTTGCAAATCCCTCTCCTGTGGAGAAAAAACCATCATGGACTTGCGATTTTCAAAAAATGCTTTACAATGATAGCATCGAAAGAAAGGAGGGGGATGTGCCTCGTCTCTGCGTCATCTATAACCCAGTGGCTGGAGAGGGAAAAACACAACGTGTTCTCACTCGTTTTCTTGAGTTTCTATCACAGAAATACCAGCCCCATGAAATTACTCTCCAAACCACGGAGGGAAAAAATCATGCTACCGTGTTAGCCGAAAGAGCGTACACCCAGGGACACCGAGAATTTGTCTGTATAGGAGGGGATGGAACATTCAATGAGATGTGCCAACCCCTTGTTGGAAGGAAAAATATCCGTGTTTCTCTGGTACCTTCTGGAACGGGGAATGATCTGGCTATCGGTTTGGGTTTTTCTCATACGTTTCATCCCAAAGAGTGGGAAAACTTCTTCCGAGACGAGAGCGTGGCTATCGACGTAGGACAATGTAATGAACGATATTTTTTTAATACGATGGGAATTGGTTTTGATGCCCTGGTCGCATCAGAGTTTCGAGTATGGAAATGGGTCCCTCGAAAATGGAGATACTACCCTCCCATTTTTAAAAACCTCCTCTTTTACCACGGATATGACATTATTCTTGACAAAACACCTCAAAAAATCTTTCTCCTTTCTATAGGGAATGGCAAAAGCTCAGGAGGAGGCATTGCTCTCACCCCATCCGCCATCATCACTGATGGTCTCCTTGACCTTTGCTGGATAGAAAATGTCGGCATTCCAAAAAGGATCAAAAACCTTTTTCTCACTCTCAAAGGCAGACATACTACCCTTCCCTTTGTTCATGAAACACGATTTTCCACTCTCACCTTGTCCTCTTCCCAGCCATGTGTTACCCATATTGATGGAGAGATTTTTTATCTCAATACTTGGCATGTGTCTCTTCAACCTTCCTCGCTTCTCATGTACATCAATCAAGAGCGCGCCACACTCATAGGAGGTAGTCTATGATTTCCCCTGTCTTACGATTCCCGTCCGGAAGGAATTTCAAAGTAGAAACAAGCCCTTCTTCAAAAGACTTTTGCCTTTTCTTTTTGGACAAGGAAAAACTTTTCTCATATTTTGCTTTTGAGAAAAAGGATCCTCCCCCTTGCCTTCTTCTTCCCCTCCCCAAAACTGAGCCCTGGGGAAAAAAGGGAGAATTGCTTCCTGTTATCCTTCTCTCCGGGAGCAACAGAGAAAAAGCACAAAAGCTTTTGGCTAACTATCCGGAGCTTCCTCAAAATAGCTCTTTCCTTTTTCTGACACCAAGTACGAAAAAGGGATATGATGAAGTACTTGAGAATGATCACCTCTCGTGTTACTATACCCTCTATCAGGATCGATGGTACCCCGTCTCCTATACGCCTTTTCAGGGTACAATTGTTGAGCTTGAGGGAGAATACAATTATGACTTTATTGCCTTTGGAAGTGAGAGTAATCTCAGTGTGGCGGTATTGGAAGGGGATGCCATCCATCTTTCCCCTGTTTTTGGGCGACTCCTCGATTGGCAACAACTTGAAGCCTCTCACCAATGGATGGAAAATCAAAAAAAAGCCTTTATCACCAAAGGGGTTATCTTTCATGAGTATTATCATGAATCTCTTCTCCATACGTATCTCTCAAAATACGGACAAAAAAGTGCTTATACCCACACCGAAGCCCATTTTGCCAATGTTCTTTTTGACAACCACTTTTCAAGTACCCCTCTTTTGGGTATCATCTTTGATGAGGAAGATCACACCAGTCACGGAACCATCGAGGGAAGCGATATTGTGTACGGTACCATGTCACAGGTGAACATCCTTGCTTCGTGGCGGCCTATTCCTGTACCGGGAAATGCCTCAACCTATCTTGAACCATGGCGTATCACACTTGCCGTCCTCCGAGAGATTACCAAAGACCTTGATGAACTGGATATTCCTTTCATGGAACAATTGCGTCAAAAAGAAGAGATTCGTTATGTGATCAATGCTATCAATAAACGTATCATTAATGTGATCTCCTCTTCAAGCATGACACATATTCTCATCGCTCTGTTTGAGCTTTTGGATTATCGTTCTCTGGTAGAAGAGTATGACATGGTCAACAAGCGTCTGGATGAGCTTTTCCTCTCTCACGAGGAGCCTCTGTATGATGTGGGGCTCATTCAAGAGGACACTCATACCTACCTGGACACGTATGATCTTTTTAAGCAGGTGCTCGCAGACATTTCCTCAGGAAAGAATTCTCTCTCCATTCTCCACCAGGCCATCCATTCTCTTTTTGGCAATACCGCAAAACTTGTCAAAACCTATGCTGATCAGTATCAAGAAAAACGGGTGGCTCTTTCAGGCAACCTTTTCATTCACCCCCACCTTCTCCAGCTCATGGAATACCATCTCCAGAAACACGGGCTCACCACGTTAATTCACAAAACTATTCCCACAGGGGATAGTAGTGTCGCTTTAGGGGCTCTTCTCCATATTCTGGCAAAAAAAGAGGCAAAGAGTATCGGGGAGGAATAACAGATGCGATACTTCTTTGTGGCCAATGCACTTCACCGTCGTCATGAAAGATCTTTGCGACGATGTCTTGCTTTTCTTCACGCTCTTGGGCATACCGTTGGAGTGAGTTATACCCGTTACCCCGGACACGCGAAAGAACTTGCCCACCAGGCGGCGATGGAAGGGTGGGAATGCATCGTGGGGGCAGGGGGAGATGGGACACTCCACGAAGTCCTCAATGGCATCATAGGAAGCCAGGCTATCCTTGCCCTCTACCCCATGGGAACAGGCAATGTTTTTGCCCGTGAGATGCGTCTTCCCACCTCCTGGAAATCCATTGCCAGGATGCTGGCAGAAGGACATACGCTTTCTCTTGATGTAGGAAAAGCCAATAACCGTTTTTTCCTCCTGATGCTCAGCGCAGGTTTTGATGCCTATGCCATCCGTACGCTTTCTGTCATGGAAGGAAAAAACCGGGAAAGGGGACTCCGAAGACTTTTTGGCAAGCTTGCGTATGTGGTGGGAGGATTTCAAGCCCTTGGAAAATACCGTTTTCCTCTCATTACGGTAGATGTTGACAATGAGAGGCATTGTGCTTCTTTTGTCTTGATCTCCAACATCCAGCGATATGGACGATACTTCAAGATTACCCCCCAAGCGAGTCCTCTTGATGGGTATCTGGATGTGTTTCTTTACCGAGAAGTGGGAACCTGGAATCTCCTCCGTCTTGTCTGGAGAGTAGTAACTACCTTATGGCAACCCTACGGGGGTGGAACGCTTTTCCAGAGGAAAGATCTCATTCGTTGTCGTTCTCTTGTGCTCAACTCAGAAGAAAGGGTATTTTCACAAGTGGATGGGGAACCCTTTGAGACCCTTCCACTCGAAGTCACTATCCATCCCCAGGCTATACGTATGATCTTGCCAAAAAATGTCCTCCACAAATACAAATCTCTCTTCCCAGAAACCAGGAGTTTCTCATGATTGTCTGTACAGAAGCCCACGCTCTCAAACCAGAAAATTGGCTCTTGCTCACCCGTTGGACAATGCAAAGAATCTCCTCTCCCCAATGGATTCGAGCCATTCTGTGGGAGGGAGAGATCTATCCCTACGAGGGGGAACCATCTTGTGAACAAAAAAATCTCCTTCTTTTTGTTCCCCAAACCCCTCACGAACTTCTTCTCTGTTTGCAAGAAGCCCTTCTTTTCCAGGGGGGCAAAGAAGAGATCGAATGGGCAGGACTTTTCCTCTGTGCTCACAAGATGGGAGTAGAAGAGTCCCTTCTTTTCTCATTTTTTTCTCCTTGGATACCCCTTGCGAAAGAACCAAACTTTTGGTTATGGCTTCAATCCCATCACCCTCTGATCACAAAAGCTGCTCTGTATGGCATCTCCCTCCGTCTTCTCTGGGACTGGAGAAACGATCTCCCTTGGCTTCTCTGGCTTCCCCATGCTCTTGATGTTCTTCGCCCTCACGGCAATCAACTCAGGCTGATCCGACAACTTTTCTTGAGTGTTGAAAACGGCAGAAACTGGTCACACGAAAACATTCTTGAAGAAGTGAGATGGGAGGAGATACAATCTCTCCACGAGCCTCCCTCCAAACGTCTCGAGATTCTCCTCCAAAGACTCAAAAACCTGCGCTATCCACTCCTTGTGGCAAGTGAAGGAAAGCTTCAGGCCCTCGCTACCTGCATCAAACAAAAAACCGGTTGGAAAATAACCTGGCCGCCTTTTCTTGAAGGGGATGCCCTCACTCTCCACGTGTTGCTTCAAAGCCCCAAAGATCTTGCCTCTCTCAGCAAGAAATGCCTTCGTATCTCCCAAGAAATTAAAGATGCCCTCTCCATCTTGTTGGGAGAGAACTATGATTGAACGCTTGTTTTATGATCCTGATATACAAAGCCCCCAAATAGAAAACATAGCCTCCCGATTAGGGCTTTTTCCACACAAGGCCACCAAAGACGAGCTTATCGCCTATGTCAAAAGTCTTCCCTTGGAGGAAAAGTTCCGCTGGGGAAAATCTACTCTTTTTCTTAGCCGACAAAAGGGGCGTTTTCTCAAAAAATGCCCAGGCTCGCCAGGGGTAGTATGTTGCAATTATTATACAGTGAACACGGTAACAGGATGCCCTTTTGATTGCACCTACTGTATCCTCCAAAATTACATTGAAAATAACCCCTTTATCACTGCCTTTCTTAACAGAGAAGACCTGATCCCGGAAATAGCAAGCCACCTTCACACCCATTCCCATCTTCGAGTGGGAACAGGAGAACTTGCAGATTCTCTTGCCCTTGACAAGATTTTAGAGGAGAGTCTTTTCTTTCTTGCTATGATTCATGATCATCACTGGCACAAAAACATCACTATTGAGTTCAAAACCAAATCATCAGAAATAGAAACCCTCCTCGAAGCCCACAAGCACTATCCAGAAGTAGATGTTGTGGTGGGATTTTCGGTCAATCTTCCCTCCTTTACGGAGAAAGAAGAAGGAAATACAGCCCCCCTCGAAAAACGTCTTTTGGCCATGCAAACCCTGCAAAAACACGGTATTCCCCTTGCTCTTCATTTTGATCCTCTGATTATGCTGCCTGATCTTCTTTCAGAGTACCAACGGCTTGCTCAAATGCTTTTTTCAACACTTGATCATCGCCTCATACGATGGATAAGTTTAGGGGGATACCGCCACACACTGAGTCTCGCCCCTATTATTGAAAAACGATTTCCTCGATCCCTTTTACTCGCAGGGGAGATGTTCCCCTCAGAAGACGACCACAAGTTTCGCTACTTTCGTCCCTTGAGGCGTCAGTTTTATCATTCCATGCTGGCCACTATTGAAAAGATTTTCCCTGGGGCACCGATATACTTGTGTATGGAAAAACAGTTTCTCTGGGAAAACCTTTCCCTTCCCAAAGACCGTTGTGCAGAATGTTTCTGATTCAGGGTTAACGAAATCCCCACAAAAAATGAAAACACTCCCTCCGTATGACGCCTTCTTCGTACCAAAAAGAAAAACAAAGGATATCTTGTGGAAAAAAAACAAGGTCATGTATATTGAGAAAAAGAGAGAATACAACACACCAAGTAGTTGACAAATGATACGTTTATGGTATAATACTAGGAAAAGAAAATGAACCCTCTCTCTATCTTTTTATCAGAGGAAACTAGGGACTGAAAATCCTTCACAACAAAAGGCAAACGCACCAGCGTGCTTCCCAAAAAAGTTATAACCTCATGAAAGATCTGAAAGAGAGGATTCACGCTAATCTCTCACAGGAAGTTTTCACAGAACCAAAAAGGAGGAAAACAATGCAACGACTCTGGAGAGGAATACTCATCGTAAGCCTCATAGGATGCAGTGTCTCTCAAGGAGGAGAAAATCAGAGTTCAGGAGAGTCGCCTTCGCGTTCCCTCACCGTCTACTTCAAAAAACCAGACAGTTGGGCAGGGGCCTATATCTACTACTGGCCTGCCGGTCCGGCCTGGACAAGCTCACCGGCTATGGAGGATACGGGCAACGGATGGTACCGATACACCATATCGGGAAGAAGTGAAAGCTGGCTCCTTTTTAAGGACAAGACAGGGGACACCACCACCAAAACCCCTGACCTCTACCGAAACCGGACAGGATGGTACTGGACAAATGGACTTTGGTATGATTATAACCCTGAAGAGCCCTACGCCTGGATAGAATGTGAGACGTATACCTTCACCAACAAGGTTACCGTCACTCTCCGGGTCAGTGGTATCTCTGCGAGTGGGGCCTACTCTACCAATGGCTCCGATTTCCAAACCTACAGTGATGGTACAACCATTGAGGTAGGGGAGGGGATAAATGTGGGAGAGACATGCACCCTTGTGGTGAGGGGATACAATTCCACCATCACCAACTCCAACACCTATACCTTGAGCAAAAGCACAATAGAATACCGTACAGAGCTTGGGGTGGTGTATACCCCCCAAGGAAGTACTTTTGCGATCTGGGTACCCGGTAATAAAACTGTCAAACTTCGTCTCAATGGTGTTGATTACGATATGACAAAAACCAATCTTCCCCGTTATCCAGAGGCTGATCCTTCTACAATTTTTTATGTGTACGTTCCCGGAGACCACTGGTTAAAACCCTACAATTTTGTGATCAATGGATTCGTGGTTCGGGATCCTTATGGCAAGATGGTCAATGGAAGTGGTCAAAATCTTGTCATTGATCCCTATACTAACCTCACCGATCCCGATGGTGGTTGGGCCCCTCGTCCTTCTCTTCTCAATCGTGAGGACGCTATCATCTACGAGGTCCATGTCCGAGATTTCACGATAGATAGCACCTGGAATGGTCCAAATGAAAAACGTGGCAAGTTTCTTGGTATGGTGGAGACAGGCACAACCTACAGCGGTTACAAAACAGGACTTGATCATCTCAAAGAAATGGGCATCACCCATGTCCAGCTGTTGCCAGTGTATGATTTTTATACCGCCCAGTATAACTGGGGATACGATCCATGGAACTACAATATACCTGAAGAGCAGTACTCCCAATGGCCAAGTGATCCCACCAATCGCATAAAAGAGTTCAAAACCATGATCAATGAATTTCACAAACATGGCATTCGAGTAGTCATGGATGTGGTATACAACCATACCTATAACAAGAGTGTTTTTGAGTCTATCACTCCCTTGTACTACACCCTCCAAGACCTCTCTGGGTGTGGAAACTCCATTGATGCCAGCCAACCCATGGTAAGCCGAATGATTCGAGATTCACTGGAGTATTGGGTCAGCAATATGAATGTGGATGGGTTCCGATTTGACTTGATTGGTGTCTTCCCATATGATGAAGTAAGAAAATGGGGAGAGTACCTTACCAGCAAATATCCTGACAGGAAGCTTCTCCTCTACGGAGAACCGTGGAATGGATATGCCTCTGACCCTGCTGAAAACAGCAAGGTTCGCCTTGGCAAGATGCCCCTCCTTGCCTCCGCCCATGTAGGAGCATTTAACCCCAAGTACAGAGAGAGACTCAAAGGGGATAATGATGGCAAGGGTATGGCCTACGCTTTTGGAACAAAGCCCGATTGGACAGGGGGTATTCCCGCCGGGGTGAGAGGATCTATCATGTACGCCAAAGGAATATATGCTCTTGCAGATAATTGGGACTCGATGTTTGCCTACGACCCCGAGCAGTCTATCAATTATATCTCTGCCCATGATAACCTTTGCTGGTGGGACAAGATCCGCTATACAGGAGCTACGAATGGAGACCAAGGCACCAATATCAACAAGTTTGGTATTGGCATTATCCTCACCTCTCAGGGGATACCATTCCTCCATGCGGGTGATGAATTCCTTCGCTCCAAGGTGGTGAATGAGAGCAGTTCCTCTGACTGGGACAAGGCCAAGAACTCCTACAACGCTGGTGATGAGGTGAACAAAATACGCTGGAATCTCAAAGCTGCCAATATCTCGGTTTTCTCCTACTACACCAATATGATATGGCTCCGAAGAACGTATCCTCATTTCCGATATACCACCTGGGATGATGTTGATGCCTATGTCAAGGCAGGACTTACCAACGACTGGAAGGTGACAACCAACCTCATCATAGGCTCTCCCTTGGGACAGAAAGACCTCTTTGTGGTATACAATGCAGGAGAGGACTTCACCGTGGCCCTTCCAGCTGGTTCGTGGACCATCATTGCAAGCCGAAACGGTGCCACAAGCCTTCCCGGACAAACCACCAGTGTGCTGGTGAAAAAATACGAGGTTCTTGTCCTAAAAAAGGAATGAGCCCCCCTCTCTCCCACACCCTGGTGTTTGTGGAGAGGGTTCCCTGATACCCTCTCCACAAAGATAAGGAAAAACTTGCGTTTTTCTTTTTCTTCCGTTATACTATTGTCCTCATCGTGGAGAGGTGTCCGAGTCTGGCTTAAGGAGCACGCTTGGAAGGCGTGTGTACAGCAATGTACCGAGGGTTCAAATCCCTCCCTCTCCGTTTTTGGCCGTCGTTATCACGACGGCCAAGCTTTTTTCTACCCACAAGAAGGGGGGCTTCTCCCTTCGCTTTTTGAAAAAAAGCATAAAAAAATTTTTTGTTTTTTCTTGACAAAAAGCATTTTTTATAGTATCATTGTGTTATGAAATCAGAAAATCCCCATCTTTTCATCTATGAGGCCTCGGCAGGTTCCGGTAAAACATATACTATTGTGAGAGAGTATCTTCGGCTTCTTTTGGAGGCGGCGAGGTCTGAGACTCCCGATGCTTCTATAGAAAACACCCTCCGTGCTCTTCTCGCTATCACCTTCACCAATAAAGCTGCCGCTGAGATGAAAGAACGTATCCTTCATGCTCTGAGAAGGCTTTCAGAAGGGGATAGGTTGTTGTATCCTGACCTCCGGAAGGCCTACCCCGATCTTGACTCTCATGCGAAAACAATTCTCGAGTACATCCTCCACCACTATAGCTATTTTACTATTACAACCATTGATAGTTTTCTCACCAGGCTCACACAGAGTGTTGCTTTTGAGTTAGGTCTTCCCTTGCGTTTTGAAGTTCTTTTGGACAAGAAACCCCTCTTTGAGGAAATCCTCTCAGAAATCCTTGAGACATTTGGAAAAGACGAAAAGATCACAGCCCTTTTAGAGGATGTGATGGATTACAGTATTGACAAAAATACCTCCTCATTTGAAAAGGACCTCCTCAAAAAAGCCCATATCATTTACAAAGAAACGAACTATCTCGCTCTCTACGATATCTTGCATCAGTCAGCATATGAATACGGAGGAGAACTCTATACCCATATCAAAGATATGTATTTTTCTCTCTTTCAAAAGAGAAAAAACACCGCCGAAAAAGTGACCAAAGAAATGGAATCCAGAAACATATGCAAAGAAGATCTGCTTTACAACGGGAGTGGGAATCTCTCGTTCTTTGAGGCCATCCTTAACGACACCAATGATGCACTCAACTACACCTCAGAGAGGTTAGACAAATGGACAAAAAAGGACAATTCTTCAGAAACCCACCAAAAGATAGAACAATGGAAAACAAAATGCATTGACCCTGCCCTCACGGAACTCCGTTGGAAAGAAAACACAAAAAATACCGAATACTTTTTCCGTATCTATGAGGCCCTTATCGTGCATCTTTTTCCCTTGGCTTTGATGAATGCCTTCCAAGCAATACTTGAAAAAAAGATACAGACAACCCAGCGTATCCCTATTGAGGAGTTCGGGCGCCGACTTTATAACGCCTTGAACAATGAATACAACGTCCCTTACGTCTATATTCGTCTTGGGGAGCGGTACCGCTATTTCTTTATTGATGAGTTTCAGGACACCTCGCGTCTTCAATGGAATAACCTCTCTCCCCTTATAAAGGAAGCCCTCGCCAATGGAGGCAAAGCCTATCTCGTCGGCGATCCCAAACAGGCTATCTATCGCTGGCGTAATGGGGATGTAAGAATTATGCTCTCTGAGGTAACAAAGCTCCCTTTTGACTTTTCAAAAATTCCTCTTACCATCAACTACCGAAGCCGAAAAACAATTGTAGAATTTACCCATACGTATTTTTCTTGTTTGAAAAACCGACTTTCCTCTTCGCAAGAATCTTCTCGTCAGCAGTCCCCTTCTCAATCCGAACAAATATCCTTCCAGGAAAAAAACTCTCTTTTTACTCGCTCTTATGAGAACGTCCAACAAAATCCTCATCGACAAGAGGAAGGTTTAGTCTCTTTTGATTTTGAGATTCTACAGAACACTTCAGACAACACCTCCAGTAAAGACGAAAACGACACTGAGAATTCCTCACCCCTTGTCTCGTGGTGTGTGAACAAGATCCAGAAAGCTAAGGCTCAAGGATATACCTACAGGGATATCGCCATCCTTGTCCGAAAAAACAAAACCGCCTCCCTTTTGGCAAACGCCCTTCTTAAGCAGAACATCCCCGTGATCTCTGAGGATGGATTGTTTGTCGCTAGTTCATCAGCCGTCAGGCTTATCGTTACCTCGTTTCGTGTATTGGTACGTCCTACGGATCGTAATGCCATCCTCTCTTTTCTCCATCTCTACAGTGAGGTATTATCTCTTCCCTTGGGTGCAGATACTCTGATGAATTTCTTTGACTCCTTAACAAGCCAAGGACTACTCTCTCTTTGCCAGTCCAGCCAGGGGATATCCTCTTATGAGGATACGCATAAGGATACGCACATGGCATTTACTTTCCTTTCTAAGCTCATCCAGGAGAGGCTTTCTCTTTTCACCCTCACCCTTCCTGATCTTGGAGAGGAGATTTTTCGCCGACTTTCTCTCGAACAAAACGATACCCATCATGTTTTTCTGACAAAATTTTTTGATACCCTTCGAGAGTTCTCCCTCAAGAAAAGCGGTTCTATCGCCGACTTTCTCAAGAGTTGGGACGAAGAGATCTCTCCCTCCCTCACCATAGATCCCGATCCTTCCTCAGATGCTGTCCAGATCATGAGTATTCACAAGGCCAAAGGACTTGAGTTCCCTATTGTCCTTTTTCCCCTTCTTTCAGAACAAACCAGAAATGAGAAGGACATCATCGCCCCGTTTCCTCCATTGGATCCTTTTTCCAACTCTACTCGTACTTCAAACAACCTTCCCACCGCTTGGCTCTACCGAGTCAAAAAGAGCCTCCAGTATGTACCCAGCGTATGTGAAGCGTACGAAGAGGAGAAGGATCTGAGTCTTCTAGACGAAATCAATATCCTTTATGTTGCCTTTACGAGGGCACGAGACGTTCTTTGTGTGTACGTTCCCATAGAA
>JAOADA010000002.1:0-172143 GCA_026417555.1 Brevinematales bacterium | reverse complement strand
AAAAACTCAAAGATTACCTGCAACAAAAAAACGAGAGTCTTGAGAAAAAACTTGGCCATCTTACTCTCTCTCTACTCTCAGAGATAAACTCTTCCATGGTCCAAAACTCTCCCACTTCTCTTGGGTTTTCTCTGGGTACGTGGCCCCAAAAAAACTCTCATACCCCCCCTCCCTCTCATAACACCCTGAGCCTTTTCCCTTCCTCCCCCTGGCATACAAAGATGCGTGTTCGTCGCCATGAGGCAGAGATTCACCTCCTTTTCCAGGAAAAACAACGCCAGAGTCAAGAAAAGGGGATCATTCTTCATGAGTTGCTTGCCCGTGTGTTCAAGGAGGAAGACATTGAATATGTCGTTACCCAGTACGCCAACACACTTCCTGGCACCCTTCCTGAGGTAAGCCAAAACGAGGTGAAGGCTATGCTTCGGGAGATATGGCAGATTTTCGTAGAGAATGGGTGGACAACGGGTTTTTCTATCCACAATGAAGAAACCCTTCTCACCCCGATAGGGCTCATCCGTCCAGACAAGGTATTTCTTGCCAATGACAAAAGCAGGGCTATCGTGGTGGACTACAAATCAGGTCTCCAGTCCAGAGAAGAGGATACCTCTGCCATTGTCAGTCGGTATAAAGAACAACTCACACACTACTGTGAAGCCATCAAGAAGATGGGATATACCAAGGTCGAAGGCTATGTCCTTCTTATCTCCTCTCAAAAACTTGTGAAGGTAGGAGCATGAAAAACGAGAAATTTCTTCAGAAAGTAGCCAATGAGCTCTTGAATACCTACAAGGACACACTCTCGTCAAGCATAATCCTTGTTCCCAACAAGCGAACAAGGTCGTTTCTTTTTGAATACTTGCGGGAGAAAATCACGATTCCCATTTTTTCCCCTCTCTGCCTCTCCTCTGAGGAGTATGCGATCGATCTTTCTGGTCTCCAGAAGGCAGAAAGACTCCCCCTTCTTTTTCAACTCTACCAAAGCTATAAAACGATATACCAGAAAAAAGGAAAAAATTTTGTCTCTTTTGAGGATTTCTATTTTCTCGGAACAACCCTTCTGGCAGATTTTGACGAGATTGACCGACACCTTGTAGATGTTTCTAAGCTCTGTGAGGGGCTAAAAAAACTGCAAAACTACGAAAAAGGTGCCCCCACTATAGCCGAAGCTTTTTCCAACCTTTGGGATTGTTTAGGGGATATATACACTGATTTTACAAATGAATGTCTCAAGAACAAAAAGGCCTACAGCGGTCTCATATACCGAAAGGCACAGGAAACGGTATCCTCCCAAACCCACCCTCTTCACGAAAACGCCACTCATATCTTTTGGATAGGTTTTCATGTACTTTCACCCGCTGAAAAAAATATCTTTTCGTCTACCAAGGAAAAAAATATTGTCTTTCTCGATATGGATACCTACTTCACCGAAGATATCAAGCAAGAGGCTGGCTTTTTTTATAGAAATTTTTGGGAAAAAACTCTCCCCCCTGAAGAAATTTCCTGGAACGAGAATCTTCTCTCTCAGAAGGACCAACGTAACTTCCACATCTTTGCCACCACAAACGAAACCACCATGGTCAAACTCTTAGGTGAACAACTTCACAACAAACTCCAACAAGAGAACAACACCGCTCAAAAACGTCCAGACAAGGTGGCCATCATCCTTCCTAAGGAAGAGCTTCTCTTTGCTGTTTTGAACTCTCTTCCTCCTACTCTCTCTTCTGTCAATGTCACCATGGGGTTTCCTCTCCGCGCTACACAAATTGCCTCGTGGATAGAGGTACTTCTCTCTCTTCGTGAAAGCCTCCCTGTTCGTGAAGGCCTCCCTGTGCCTTCAAACCAGGAAGAGACCAGTCTCTCGGGGGCTCTACTCATCGAACTCCTTGATCATCAATACACCCGTCTTTTGGCAGAAAATGAGACCCTCAATGCCATGATTGCTACCATCAGGGACAAGAATATGTCTCGTGTTTCTCAAAAGGCTTTCGATCAACTTTTGTCTAAAAAAGAGTCTTTCCAGACATCTCTCTATGAGTGGTTTTGGAATCCCCAACTCAGCGGAACACAAATCCTGGAAATTCTCTTTGGTCTTGTTAAGGAATTGCTAGGTACTCATAGGAAAAGAGAGCTCTCCTTTGACTGTGAATTTATATACGTCGCTCTCCAACATCTTGGGGAAATCCAAAACCTTGTCAAAGAGAAAAATCTAAACATTTCCTTCGAAGCAGTGGCAAAAATCCTCCGGGATGTCTTTGGACAGACCACCATAGCCTTCAGTGGCGAACCCCTTGAGGGATGGCAGATTATGGGCGTATTGGAAACCCAAGCATTGGATTTCGACAGCCTTTATATTCTTTCTATGAATGAGGGTGTATTCCCGGCGGCGTCTTCGAGACAATCGTTCATTCCCCAGGATATACGGAAAGCACTCGATCTTCCCCAACCCTTTGAAACAGAAGCAATGTATGCCTATCACTTCTATCGTCTTCTCAAACGAGCCAAAGAGATCTCTCTCTTCTACACCAAAGAAACGAAGGACACCGGCCTTCAAGAGAAAAGCCGTTATATTGAACAAATTCTCTTCGAGTATCTTCCACACCATAGTACTATCGGGGAAAAGACCTACACCTATCCCTTTGCCTCCCTTTCTCGCAAAGAAATATCCTACCCCAAGACTGAGGCAATCAGGCAAAAACTTCTCTCTTTCACTTACTCAGCCACCTCCATCAAAACCTACTTCACCTGTTCTCTTCGGTTTTATTACCAGTATATCTTAGGTGTAGGCGAGACAAAAACCCTCGAAGAGGCACCAGATGCCGCTATAAAAGGCACTATCATCCATAGCGTTATGGAGGAGCTCTTTAAACCAGAGACTTCATTTGAGAACAAAAATGATATAGAGTCTTTGAAGCACTATCTTCCCGATCTCATAGAAAAGGCTATCAGAGAAGAATTCTCTGACCAACCCGTCAAAGGAAGACTTGCCCTGTTAAAAACCTTTGTAAACAAACAACTCACAAAAGTCATCGAAACACACAAGAGCCTTGTCCCCTTTACTATCCTCGAATGTGAAACAGAATTTTTTGGAAGTCTCACCATAGGAGATAAGACTCTCCAACTGACAAGTCGTATCGACCGTATCGACAAACAAAACGGATCCTTTGTGATCATAGATTATAAAACAGGAAAAAAAGAATCCCTTTCCATTCCCCTCAAGAGTACTGAAAAACAAGAAAAAACCCTCGATGAAAATTTTATCATCACCCTTCATCAAAACAAAAACCGAACCCATCTCTTTCAACTTCTATTGTATGCGTGGCTTGTAAAAAATGGAGAAAACATAAAAAGAAAAAACCAGTCCCAGAAAAATCCTTACAAAAACTCTCTATCCTCCCTCCAGATATGTTACATAAAGGAGGGAACATTCTCCAGTGTTGAAAGAAAAGACACCCCCTTTGTCTTTGATAATGAGATAGAAAGTGTGTTTGTGAAGGGGATAACAAATGCCCTTTCTCTCATCCTTTCTGAAGAGCCCTTTGTCCAAACAAAAGACACCACCGCCTGTCTTTTTTGTCCTTTTCAACAGCTATGTGGCCCATTAACTCAGGAAAACTCCTAAAGATCAATAGATGAATTTATCCTTTTTCTCAAAAAAGAGGGTGCTTTCCTGTGAAGACAAGGGTCAGGAAGATCTTTTTCCCTTACGGACATATTCCAAGCGGGAATACGCATCTGTTCTGAGATCTCCATATTTCCCGGCCAGGGCATCGTGGTAGGCTCTCCCTGCCACCATTGCCGCATTGTCACCACAATAGGCAAGAGGTGCCATGTAGGTCTGGATACCCTCCTTCTCCCATGCCTTCACCTGGGATCGGAGATAGGAATTGGCCGATACTCCTCCAGAAAGAACAAAAGTAGAAAGATGATTGTCCCGAAGGGCATTGAGGCTTTTTCGCAGAAGAAGGTCAATCGCTTCCCGTTGGAAGGCAGCACAAATATGGGGAAGCTTTGTCTCCTTGTCTTGAAGGTGCTGGACACGATAGGTGAAGGCTGTCTTCAACCCAGAATAACTGAAATTATAACGATCCCTCTCCGTATCAGGAAGAAGAGAAAGACGTTTGCCAAGTTCGGGAAAACTGTCTGGATTCCCTTCTTGAGCCAAGCGGTCTATAAGAGGACCACCAGGGTATCCCAAACCTAACACTTTGGCGAGTTTATCAAAAGCCTCTCCCACGGCGTCGTCGATGGTAGACCCAAGAACCTCATAGTTATGGAAACCTCGCACCAAAAAGAGGAGGGTATGCCCTCCCGAAGCCACAAGCCCAATATACGGAAAAGGAATATCTGCAAAAAGATGAGGGGCATAGAGATGGGCCTCTATATGATTCACAGGAATAAGGGGTTTGCCAAAACTATACGAGATGGCTTTGGCTACCCCAAGACCAACAAGCAGACTCCCAATAAGCCCAGGCCCCTGAGTAACCGCCACAGCATCGACAGACGTCATCTCCTCTACAGAGATAACCTTCTGCAGCACAGGAAGAATATGAACAAGATGTTGACGCGAAGCAATCTCTGGCACCACCCCATCAAAAGCCTGGTGAACAGCAATTTGAGAATACGTTGCCTCCCCCAGGATCCGCTTGCCATCTTCCACAAGGGCCACAGAGGTTTCATCGCAGGAAGTTTCTATCCCAAGAATTCTCATCCCTCTTTCCTCAGGGTACAATGAAGATAACGGGAACAAATAGCTTCCATCGCCCGCCTTGCTGAGTTAAAAGCCGTAATAATAGATCCCCCTTTGGGATAATGCACAAGATCGCCAACAAGAAAAATCCCTGGAATAGAGGTTTCTCCGTGTTCGTTCACTATCGGTTGGGGACCATCGAAGGCTATCCCTATAGACTCAAGAAAGTTTTTTGGAGAACTTCCCCCAAGTGCATAAACCACCCTATCAAATATAACAGGTGTAGGTGGCTCTTCAAAATGAACCAACGGTTTTCCTTCCTTATCCTCAACACCCCTAATATGTGAGTTGTACCGGAGAGTGATTATCCCCAAGCGTTCAAGTTCTTCAATAGTTCGACGATTGATGAGATTCATCCTCTCAAATCTTTCCCGTCTGTAACTCAAGGTAATGGTATTACCAAACTGGAGAAGATACTGAGCATACTCGGCAGCACTGTCTCCACCACCTACAATAAGGACGTGCTCATTTTTCACAGCACGACTCGTCACATCAAAAAGGATACGTTCTGACAGAGAGGATGGAAGAGGATAATCAGGTTTTTTCGGTTTTCCAAGAACACCAATAGCAATCACTACAATTTTGGTTTCATAGGAAGCCCGAGAAGTTTTGACAACAAAACATTCCTTTTCTATATCCTCATAAATAGTGTATACCTGCTCTTCATAATGAACAGGAAGACGATACGTTTCTATAGTCCTATCCAAAAAATCAATCACATCACTTTTGGGGAGATCAGTCATACAAAGAAGCCCTTCACACTTCGGTTCCATTCCCTTGTAATTAGCTGTTACCAATTTGGCATCCGGATAGAACTTTTTGATGGTAAAGGCATGTTCTTTTTCTTTTTCAAGGATGAGAAGGTTCTCATGAGAGATGCCTGCTTCAAGAGCCTCCACAGCAAGGCTAATTCCTGCTGGTCCAGCTCCAACGATCACTACATCGTACATAACTCCCTCCTACAAACGCCAGAAGACACTGCCTGCGATCTGAACACCCTGATGATATACAGGAGTGGTAAGAATTTTTTCTGCCCGTCCTCCCTCCATGAGCCCCGTGAAGTCCACTCCCACAGAAAGCCCCACCTTCTGCCAGGGGAGAAACACCATTCCTACTCCTCCCCGTATTCCAGACGAAAAAGAAGAAGAAGTCATCTCCTCTGAAGGCCATACCCAACAGCATCCAAACCGAGCATATGGTTGAATATCCTCAAGAGTCGTATTCCGATAGAGAAGGTCTATCCCCGCACCTCTATAACCAAAAGAGCGAGTACCTCCTGTACCACCAGTAGGAATACCAAAAAACACATTAGCCTCTCCATAGGCTGAAAAAGCCCACCCCCTCCACAAGGGAGTAGTGATTCCTCCTCGAAAAAGATGGTCCTTGCCAAGGGCACTCATCGTATGGGTATATTCAGCAAAAATCTCCCATCCCATCCCTCCCTGCAAAGAGAGGAGAAAAAGACATATGACCCATCTTTGTTTCATGCTATCTCCTTACGCCTCTCTATAGTATAGCACAGGATGAGAAAAAAATCGAGCCTTTATGCCAACGCCTTTGCAATCTCAGAGGCAAGCTGGTTTTTAGGTTTCACACCTACAATCTCTCTGGTCAATTGACCAGAACGAAATACCCCAACAGTGGGAATAGAGACTATCCCATACCTTTCTGCAATCTCAGGATTTTCATCCACATTACACTTCGCATACACTGTGGTAGTATCCTCATGGGCGAGATCGGAAAAAATGGGGGCCATCATCTTACATGGCATACACCATTCCGCCCAGAAATCAACAACCAACCGAGGATACTTAGCAAGAGCCTCATCAAAATTTGCTGTAGTAAGCTCAATTTCTCCCTGGACGGTATCAGGAAGATCCGAGGAAGGCTTTTGTTTCATTTCCGCAAGAAGTTTTTCAGGCTCATTACTTCCATAACGGATGACCTGTTCCACAAAATCTTGTTCTTTTTGAACGCCAACAGTGATAGATTCCATCACCCCATTGATCACCTGTTGAGGTACCGAAGAAACACGATACATCATAGAAAGTTGAGGATTCTCCTGAGCCTCTACCACCTCAACAGAAATCTTCATGGGATTGGCAAGCATTACTCCAGTAGCAAGAAGGGCGGCCTGCGGACAATAAGGACACGAAGGAGTCACAAAAACCTGAATGGTAACCTCTTTATCAAGCCTTTGAAGGGCCTGTTGAAATCGAGACGAAAGAGAAGATCTTCCTTGAGACACAAGTCGAATAACCTCAACAATGGTAGACGCCTCATGACCATACGGAGCCCCAAGAAACGTAAAACGGTACCCCAGGTCCTTTCCTATCACCATACTAGGGTTAGTAAGATCATCACGTGCAGGAAGGAGCTTTACCTGAATCTTTTCTGAAAGTTCAGCAAGTTCCATAGGAAACTGTCTGGAAAACTGGTGAATATCCTCATCACCTGTACTGTAAACCGTGATATCTACCACTCGCATGAGTGTTTCCCTAAAAAGCCGAGAGAGTTCCTGCCGTGTTTGAGTATCGATAAGTTGTTCCATACTTACCTCCTTTGTTCTTATAGAGAATATACACATTTTTAAGAAAAAAGGAAAATATTTTCATATAATAATATAATTATATTTCTACCAAAAGACCTTTTTCACTCAAGAACGTTACAGATTTTATCTTTTTCCCCATAGCTTACCACTTTTTCTTTCTTAATATTCAGACAGTCTACAAGAAAAATTCTGTGCAAAACTTCTGCGTTCTCTGTAAAAAAACCTTTCTTTATTTCCTTCAAGAAAACATTTTCTTCTTTCAGACCTTTATCACATAGCAAAACTGCAAAAGAGAAAAGAGCCAAAAATCCCTTTTTGCACATAAAAAAAGAGAGGTATATCCTTCTTCTTTAAGAAGATACTTTAGGTATTTCTACAAAAGAAAAGGTTCCTACGACTATGATGATATATTTTTTTTGATTTCCCTCATATTTTTCTCTTCTCTTCTATAATGTGCAAAGAGGAGAATTTGAAGAAAAAAAGGCTTTGTGATATAATAATACTCTATGAGGAAATAGGAGGAGAGGTATGTCAAAAATCATCGTGATTGCCAATCAAAAGGGTGGGGTAGGAAAAACAACCACCACAGTCAACTTGGCCGCTTATTTATCCAAAATAGGAAAAAAAGTTCTTCTTATCGACATAGATCCTCAGGGAAATGCATGTAGCGGTTTAGGAATTGATATCAGGGAGAGAAGTGGAAATGGAATTTATGAGGTCCTTATAGGACAGAAAAAAATTCAAGAGGTTATTCTTCCCACGAAATACAAGAACCTTTTTCTTGTGCCAGTAACGTTAGACTTAGCAGGTGCCCAGATAGAGCTTCTCAATACCCCTCGTAAAGAATTCATTCTCAAGGATGCTCTTGATGAGATAAAAGAGAATTATGATTTTATTTTAATTGATACTCCTCCCTCTCTTGGTTTATTTACCTTAAATGGGCTTGTGGCTGCTGACTCTGTTCTTATTCCTATGCAAAGTGAATTTTATGCTATGGAGGGACTCGCTCAGCTACTCAAAGCTATCAAGCTTGTAAAAAGTAGTCTCAATAAAAATTTAGCTATTGAAGGGGTTTTAGTTACGATGTATGACTCTCGTACGAATCTTTCTAAACAGGTTTTAGATGAGGTAAAGGGCTATTTTCAAGAAAAGGTGTATGAGACGGTTATTCCGAGAAATGTGCGTCTCTCTGAGGCCCCAAGCCATGGAATTGCTATTTTTGAATACGATGAAAAGAGTCAGGGAGCGGAATCGTATGCTGCCTTTGGAAAGGAATTTTTAGAGAGAGTAGGGGGATAGCATGGCACAGAAACATGGCCTTGGAAAGGGAATGTTAGCGTTGGTAGATGAGCATATTCTTGATCAAGAGGTTCAGAAGGGAAATATTCAGATGATTGATGTGGGAAAAATTCTCCCAAATAAGCATCAACCGAGAAAGTTTTTTGGAGAAAATGAGTTAAGAGAGTTAGCAGATTCTATTCGAGAAAAAGGGGTTATCCAACCTATTTTAGTCACCGATCTTGGGAATGGTCGTTATGAACTTGTCGCAGGGGAAAGACGGTGGAGAGCAGCAAAAATGGCTGGTCTCCTTGAGATTCCTGCGATTGTGAAGGATTTTAGTGAGGAGGATAAACTTGAAATAGCTTTGATAGAAAATATCCAGAGAGAGGATTTAAATCCTATCGAAGAAGCTCTTGCGTATAGAGAGATTATGGAAAAATTAAATCTTTCTCAGGATGAGCTTGCTCAGCGAATTGGAAAAAACCGGAGTTCGATTGCAAATACTCTTCGTCTTCTCAAACTTCCCGAGAGTGTACAACAGAAGATTATTCAGAAAGAAATTACCGAGGGGCATGCACGTGCTATTTTGATGCTTTCTGATATAGATAAAATGATCCAATTTTCAGACTACATTGTAGAAAAGGGGCTTTCTGTGAGGGAAGCTGAGGATATGGCAAGAGTTTTTGAGAAAGAAGAAGCGCGTGTTTCACGTGAAACACCTCATTCTTCTCCATCTTCTCTGGAGAACTTAGAAGAACGGTTTATCCAACTTCTTGGATTAAAGGTCACTATTAAGGGGTCTAAAAAGAAGGGAAAAATAGAAATTCATTATTTTTCTGAGGCAGAGTTAGAGCATATTTATACCTTATTTTCTCAAAAAAAGTAGTGTTTCACGTGAAACAAAAGAGTGGAGGATAGAGATGGTTCGTGTAAACGAGAATTACACTCTCTTGCAAGGGAGTTATCTTTTTTCTGAGGTGGCAAAAAGGGTGAGGATGTACCAGGAAAAGCACCCTGAGAAAAAAATTATCAGGTTAGGAATTGGAGATGTGACTCAACCTCTGGTTCCCTCTGTTATTCGAGCTTTTCAACAGGGTGTGGAAGAAATGGCAAGAAAGGAAACATTTCGAGGGTATGGACCAGAACAGGGGTATGAATTTTTGCGGGAGGCTATTGCGAGGGTAGATTTTCAGGAGAGGGGTATTTCTGTTTCTCCTGATGAGATATTTATTTCCACGGGGGCAAAAGAAGATACAGCAAATTTCCAGGAGTTATTTGATACAAAGATTTCTCTAGCCATTCCTGATCCTGTGTATCCTGTTTATGTAGATAGTAACGTTATGGCAGGGCGAGCAGGGAAATTGTCTCATGGAAGATATACCCGTTTCGTTTATCTTGATGCTACCCTGGAGAATGATTTCAAGCCAGCTCTTCCTAAAAAACGTGTTGATGTGGTCTATTTATGTTTTCCAAATAATCCTACTGGTCAGGTACTCACAAAAGAGGAACTGAAACAGTGGGTGGAGTATGCTCACCGGTATGGAAGTCTTCTCCTTTTTGATGCGGCGTATGAGGCATTTGTGGAGGATCCTTCTATTCCAAAGAGTATTTATGAAATAGATGGAGCAAGAGAAGTCGCTGTGGAATTTCGTAGTCTTTCTAAAACAGCTGGTTTCACAGGTACTCGTTGTGCTTATACTATTGTTCCCAAGGAAATAAAGGTGAGAACAAAGAAGGGGCATACACTTTCTCTTCATTCTCTCTGGTTTCGTCGTCAATCTACAAAGTTTAATGGAGTATCTTATCCTGTTCAGCGGGCAGCAGCGGCTGTTTTTACCCCGGAGGGACAAAAGGAGATTCGAGAAGTCCTTAACTATTACAAGGAGAATGCTAGACGTATTCGTGATGCTATTGTTTCCCTTGGGCTCCCCTGTACAGGAGGAGTCCATTCCCCGTATATATGGTTTAAAACACCTATGGACTCTTGGAGATTTTTTGATTATCTTTTGGAAAATATCCAAGTAGTAGGAACCCCTGGTATTGGATTTGGAAAAAATGGGGATGGATATTTTCGGTTGTCGGCTTTTGGTGATCAGTCCAATGTCCTTGAAGCTATAGAACGGCTGAAGACACTCTCATGGTAAATCATCAAGATAAAGGAGGTAAGGATGCCACACTATGATTATGCATGTCTGGAATGTAAGCATGAGTTTGAGACCTTTCAGATGATGAGTGAACCACCCCTTGAGCAGTGTCCTTCCTGTGGGGGAAAGGTAAAACGAAAAATTGGTGGAGGGATGGGCATCATCTTCAAGGGAAGTGGATTTTATGTCACAGACTACAAAAAGACTTCTTGCTCAGAGGGAAAATCTGAGGCAAAATGTGAGGGTTGTTCTCAGTGAAACGGATACGAAAGAAGGATTTTGTTCGCCGTATGGAGGAGGCCCTCTATACGGCGCATTTTTCCTTACGATCAGATGTACGATGGTACTTTGGGAAAGTGAAAGAAGATCTTGCTGGTGAAGCAAAAATGATAGTGGAGATGTATGAAGAAAATGCCTTTTTAGCCCAGGAGGAAAAAAGAGCCCTGTGTCAAGATACGGGATATGTTCAACTCTACCTTTATCATGGGAAAGTATGTGTGGATTTTCCTCTTCAGGAAACGGTAGAGGAGGTGGTGCGTGCTTTTTACAAGAAACACCATCTTCGAGCCTCTTTGGCGCATCCCTTAACAAGAGAAAATACAGGGGATAATACCCCTGTTTTTATTACGACGGAGTGGACAGAAACGGAAACTCTCGAAGGCATTGTCCTTGTAAAGGGGGGTGGGTCAGAAAATGTGACGCGAACCCGGCTTTTTCTTCCGACGGATGGACAGAAAGAAATAGAAGAGTGGATTGTAGAGGAGATGAGGCATATTGGTTCAAAGGGGTGTCCCCCTTATATTCTTGGTGTAGGTATTGGTGGTACGTTAGAAAAGGCACTCAGTGCCTCAAAACACATGCTTTTGAAACCCCTTGGGTATGTTTCTCGCGATCCCCTTGCCTATGAGATAGCCCAGAATCTCAAAAAGAGAATCAACGAGCTTTCTGTGGGTTTTCAAGGGCTTGGGTTTGGGGAAACTGTTATGGATGTTTTTGTAAAGCTTCTTCCGTGTCATATTGCCACACTTCCTGTGGCCTTTTCTTTGGGGTGTCATGCAGTTCGTCAGGGACATTTTTCATTCTAGGAGAGAGATATGGAAAGGTATATTGAAAAAGCACGAATCATCATGGAGGCTCTTCCCTATATTCGGGAATTTTCTGGCAAGACAGTAGTTATTAAATACGGTGGAAATGCTATGGAGTCTCCAAAGCTCAAAGAACTTGTGATGCAAGATATTGCTCTCTTGAGACTGATAGGTATTCAGATGGTTATTGTGCATGGAGGAGGGCCAGCTATCTCAGAAATGATGAAGCGCTTGGGAATGGAACCAAAGTTTGTAGATGGGTATCGCTATACGGATGAAGAGACAATGATGATCACAGAGATGGTTTTGAGTGGGTGTATTAACAAAGAGCTGGTTGCTGCGGTAAATAATCATGGAATAAAAGCCGTAGGACTCTCTGGCAAGGATAACCGTTTGATCTTGGCAAGGAAAAAAGGCCCAAAGGACATTGGATTGGTAGGTGAGATTGTGTCTATTCAACCAGGGGTTATTGAAACCCTTCTTGCTGGAGGGTATGTGCCAGTGATTTCTCCTGTTGGGGTAGGAGAGGATGGGAAAACCTACAATATCAATGCAGATGTAGCGGCTGGGGAGATTGCTATCGCCCTCAAGGCATACAAGCTTATTTACATGACGGACGTGAAGGGTATCTATGAGGATATTCATGATGAGAAAACCTTTCTTTCAACTGTGGATGAGGCGACAATTCAAAGACTCAAGAGAGAGAAGAAGATTACTGAGGGCATGATTCCCAAGATAGACTCTGCTCTCAAAGCAGTGAAGAGTGGTGTGGAAAAGGTGCATATCATTGATGGAAGGATTGAGCATTCTCTCCTTTTGGAACTTTTGACAGATGCTGGTATAGGGACGGAGATTGCTCGAGGGGAGGTATAGTTTGAAGGAAAAAGAAAGGTGGTGTTGTTGCCTTTTCCTGGGGAAGGAGGGGTATTCTGAGAGTTGCCCGCCACAAATCAGGAAGAGGGTGAAATATACAGCCCAAGAGGGTTTTTGGGAGGACATATGGCAAAAAAAAGGGTACTTTTTGTGTGTATCCATAACTCAGCCAGGAGTCAAATGGCAGAGGCTTTTTTGAATCGTCTCGGTGGAGATTTTTTTGAAGCAGAAAGTGCAGGGCTTGAACCTGGAAAACTCAATCCTTTTGTGGTAGAGGTAATGAAAGAAATTGGATACGATTTATCACAAAACAAAACAAAATCTGTTTTTGATCTTTACAAAGCCGGGAAAATGTATGACTATGTGATAACCGTATGTGATCCTGAAGCGGCAGAACGCTGTCCTATTTTTCCAGGCAAGGGAGAAAGGCTTCACTGGGGATTTCGAGATCCCTCTTCCTTTCAGGGAACGGAGGAAGAAAAAAAGGTATTCACCAGGCAGGTGAGGGATGAGATCCGAAAGACAGTGGAAGAATTTGTTCGCACACACACAGTCTAACCTGGGGCGGGCGTTATTCTTTGGTATGTTTGTCAACAATTTTCCTCTTTTGGATCCAGCGAGCAAGCCTGATGAGAAGGTCTGTGAGAAGGTATGAGGATTGGAGGGTAGTTTTTTTGAGAGATTTTTTGAGAGAAGAGATTTCTCTCCTCCATTCCTCTGCTTCGGAAGTATATACCACAAATTTTCGGTTTTCCAGAGAGAGTTCATCCCCCCCACGGATGGTTTTTTGATGGGATAGCCAAGAAAGCCTGAGATATGCCAGGAGTTCCTCCAAAAAGAAGTAGGTTATCCAAGGATTTGAAGAGATTTCTTGGGCGAGGGAAAACAACTCATCTGTATATTGCACCCGAAAACCAAGATCTTCAAAAAAGAAGCGCACCCTTTCAACGGCCTTTGATCTTTCTTTGAAGAGGCTTTCTCTCATGTGGAGAGTACAGGTAGGAAAGTCTGAAGGTGTTCCAAGAATCTCTTTGACAACGGAAGGGGAAAGAGAGGGAATCGATACCACAAGACTTCGAGAGATAATAGTAGGCAACACATTCTCCAACGCATTGGTGTGAAGAATAATTCGACTGGAAGAAGGCATCTCTTCAAAGAGTTTGAGGCTGGCATTTTGTGCCTCAAGGGTGGCGTTTTCCCATCCACCAATGAAGGTAAGGCGTGGGGTATCACTACGGTATTGGTGAAAATGGAAAACCTCATGGATGAAAGCTAAAGGGACACTTTTCTTTTTTGAAATGTCTTCAGAAAGAGTGAGAAGATGATTCTGGAGTTCTTTATCTTCAAGAAGGGTTTTGGCAAAGGTTTTTTCCAGAATGAGTTCACTGAGGAAAGTACGGAATTCGTCGAGGGTGTGGTTTTTCTTCTTGTAGGAAAGAGAAGAAGTTTTCACCTCTTTGAGGGCGATGAGCTGAGAGATATGGAGAAGAAATTGGATTCCCCACCGTTGAAGATGCTCTTCTTGATAGGGGGAGGGAGACGTGAGAAAATACAAGAGTTTCATATGATACTCATCTGGTCGGAAGAATTGAAAAGAAGAAGAGAAAAGAAATTTCTCTCCATAGAGTTTCTCTAGGATGGCAAGGACAAGAGAGGTTTTTCCTATTCCTGGTTCACCGGTGACAATGAGAAGCCTTCCTTGAGATTGAGTGAGAATACGTTGAAGAAGAAGGGGATAGCGAGGATTTCCTTTCCAAAAAAAAGAGGATGTCATGTTTTTTTCTCCAGCATAAAAATGGTGACATCATCCTCAAAATGATAGGAATACTCTTTGGCGATACGATTATAGAGATTGGCAAGAGAAAATTTGCCATCTTTTTCTAAAGAGTTCAGAATCTGGATGAAACCAGAAAGGGAGAGCATGTCTTTGGAAGGGGATTGGATTTCGTAGATACCATCTGTAAAAAAGAGAAGTCTTTTCCATGAGAGGGTAGAGAAACTGTTGAGATGAAAGAGAGCAGGAGTCACTACCCCAATAGCCACAGAGTTTTTAAGTTCTACGGTATGGAAGGTGTCTGTTTGTACAATAGGGGGTGGAGAACCAGCAGAAATGATGTGAAGGGTGTGGGTTTCCTCATCGCAGAGGGCAAAGATCCCGGAAAGAAAAATACCCATACTTCCATATTCTTTTTCCATTTCCGCGTTCATCCACTCGACATATTGTTGGAGATGTTCTGCCGAGGCTAAAGGGCGTGTGGCGATCCATTGTTGAGTAAGGAAGTTGAGATGAAATCCCACAAGCGCAGCACCTACCCCGTGGCCTGACACATCCAGGAGGAAGAAAAAGGTCTTTTCATGGGGAAAACTGGTGGCAAAATAAAAATCCCCACTCGCAATGTTGTAAGGATGCCAGATAACTTCAACATGGTGATATTTCATGTGGAGATGGGTCATCTTTTGGAATTTTTCTTGGACGTGGGCAGCAAAGCGTATATCCTCTTCGAGGCGACGGTTTTTTTCAAAAAGGCTTTTCATATAGTAGTTGCGTGAAAGGATATTGTTAATTCTTACTAGAACTTCAAGAGGGTTACTTTCTTTGGGAATAAAGTCTTCCGCTCCTTGCTGGAGACATTGGAGGATGAGGTTTTCATCTGACGAATGGGAAAGGACGATCACAGGAAGATTTCTGGTTTTGACATTGTTTTTGAGGGTCTTGAGTATATCGACAGCGGTAGTTTTGGAGAGGATCATATCGAGAAGAACAAGATCTGGTGGCTTGGTGAGGATGGCAACAAGGGCTTGGCTTTCTTGTTGGAAGGAGGTGATTCGGCTAAAACCAGCGTCTCGCAAGATCTTTTCAAAAAGGTGAAGACTTGTGAGAGAATCATCAATGAGAAAAATTGAAGAAGCAAGAAGTTCTTGTTTTATCTGCATTCGTCTCCTCTCTCATAGGGATGAAGGGCTATATCGACAAGATTGAGTCTCACCTGCTCTGTACCATTGTAACGATTGATTTCTGGTACAGCAACAATGTCAAACCATTGATCAGTGAATTTGTCAAAACCAAAGTTCATGAGAGTCTCTTTGAAAGCCCATCCTACGGCAGGAAGACTTACGTCGCCCTTGATGATGAAACACTGGAAATGGTCTTTTTGTTTGCCAAAAAAGTAGGGATTGGCAAGCTTGACTTTTGAGATAAAAATACGAGGAAGTTCATTCCCTGTACCTATGGGTTCCATCATGGTTTCTAGGTAGCGGAGATTGTCAAGGGTAATATCGGAAAGCCTATCAATCTCAAGATCAATAGGAATCTTGTCCGGCGTAGCCTCTTGCTGAAATTTTTCGTAGTATTCCAACACCCTCTCTTTGAATATTGGAAGCTTTTCGTTAGATATGGTAAACCCGCCAGCTGCTTTGTGTCCCCCAAATTGAGAGAGAAGATCGCTACAATGCTCCAGCATTTCGATGACGTTGAAATTGACTGCACTTCGAACCGAACCTATTGCCTCTTTCTCTTGAACGGCAATAACGACAACGGGCTTTTGGTACTGGAGAGAAAGTTTGTTTGAAAGAAGTCCTGTAGAGTTCTTGGATATTTCGTGGCTTTCGAGGATGATGACGGTTTCGTCAATGGTTTCAGGGGTGAGTTTTTTTTCGATATTTTTGAGATTGTTGTCGAATTGTTGGCGTCTCTCGTTGTCTTTGTTTACAATATGGCTGAGGAGTTCGTCCACCTCGTGGATTTTTGAGGAGAGGAGAAGTTCAACACTGATACTGGCTTGACCTACTCTTCCTGGAGAGTTGAGCATAGGAGCGATACCCCATCCAATATCCTTGACACTCACTTTCTGGATAGGGATTTGCTGGGATTGGATGAGCTTGATGAGTCCAATAGAAGAGTAACGGACAAATTCCAAGCCGTTTTTGACGATGGTTCTATTTTCTTCAATGAGAGGCATAATGTCAGCAATAGTCCCGATAGCGGCAAGGCTCATGATATCTTGGAGGGACTGGATGAGAGGGTGATTTCTTTGAAGGATCATAGAGCGATAGACTTTCGCACAGAGTTCAGCGTCAAAAGAGGCCCTATGAAGCTGTGAGGTATCTATATAAATACCGAGTTCCTCCGCAAGGGTGGAGAGCTTGTGGTCCTTGAGTTTTGGAAAAAGGATCTTTGAAAGGCGCAAGGTATCCTCGATAGGGGGAGAAAAGTGTTTCCCGAGGTATTTTCTCAAGGCATGTTGCAAGAAACGCATATCAAAGTCAGCGAGATTGTGACCAATGATTTTTTTGTTTTCTGCAAAGGCGAAAAATTTCTCGAGGGCTTCGCGTGGTGGGAGACCCTCTTTCTCAAGCATTTCCTGGGTGATTCCTGTGAGTCGAGAAATTTCTTTGGGGAGTGGTTTTTCGGTTTTAAGAAAACACTGGAAGGTGTCGAGAATTACCCCATTTTTTACCTTGACAGCACCAATTTCGATAATTTCGTCTCGAGAGGGGTTGAGTCCTGTAGTTTCCAGATCACAGAAGATGAGCTCTTGGTTGTGGTACTCATGAAGGAAGTGGGCTTCAAGGAGTGCCCAGGCAAGATTCATGGCTACACTCGCACCACTCAGAAAAGGAAAGGGATACCCACTCTCGGCTACTTTGGGATTGATCACGGCAAAAGCCTCGGGGAGTTGTTGACGTGGTTCATGATGATCGGTGATAATAATATCCAAGCCCAATTTTGAGGCCAGTTTCACCTCTTCGATAGCGGTAATCCCACAGTCCACCGTAATGATGAGATCAAGCCCTTCTGAGGCTGCCCACTGTATGATATCTGCAGAAAGACCATATTTATCATCTCCCTCGGGAACCCGGAAAACTACATTGGCCTTGAGTTTATGGAGAGTTTTATACAGAAGAGAAGTAGCTGTCACTCCATCTACATCCTTGTCTCCAAAGATGAGGATAGTATGTCCCTCTTTGATACCGTCAAGAATCCGTTTCACTGCCTTGGCCATGTCATTGAAGAGGAAAGGGGAAGGAAGCTGAAGAAAATGGGGTTTGAGGTAGGTTAGGATCTTTTCAGGGCTCTGGTATCCCCGATTGATAAGGGTTTTTAAAAGAAGATCCATCACGGGAAAGGGGAGGCGGGATTTTATTTCCTGGAGTTTCTGTTTTGTGTTGTGGGGCATAATCCAGCGGCGGTTTTTGACTGATACCATAGGGTTACCCTACAAGAATTTTTTCAAGCAGGGCCATACGTATGAAAAGCCCATTGTGAGCCTGGCGAAAATAGGCGGCCCTGGGATCTTTGTCTACTTCATAGGAGATTTCATCTACACGAGGGAGAGGATGCATCACTATGGCATGGGGTTTCATTCGGTGAAGGATGTCTTCCGTGATAATGTAGATACCACGGGTTTTTTCGTATTCAACAATACTTGCAAAGCGTTCTCGCTGAATCCTGGTCTGATAAATCACATCCACCTGTGGAGCCACCTCCTCCAGGTTTTCTGACTCAAAAAAGAGGATATTCTGGCTTCGGAGGTAGTCTTTGATATCCTCTCTCATACGGACATTAGGGGGAGAGACAAAAAACAATCGAATGTTTTTGTAAAAAGAGAGGAGATACGAAAGAGAACGAACCGTTCTTCCGTTGGCAAGATCTCCCACCATTGCGACGGATACCCCATCAATTTGGCCAAGTTCCTTCTGAATAGTATAAAGGTCAAGGAGGGCCTGGGTGGGATGTTGTCCTGTCCCATCTCCGGCATTGATCACAGGAATGGGAGAAACCTGACTTGCTCGAAAGGCGGCGCCTTCTTCAAAGTGTCTGATAACAATCACATCCCCATAGCCAGAAACTACTCGGATAGTGTCCTCCAGTGTCTCACCCTTGGCAGCCGATGAGAACTGAGTGGCGTTTTCTGTAGAGACCACATTGCCACCTAACCGGATCATGGCTGTTTCAAAAGAAAGCCGGGTACGGGTAGAAGGTTCATAAAAGAGAGTGATCATAATCTTGTTGTGAAGAAGGTTTGGGGTAGGATGGTGTTCGAGGCGTGAGGCCCGGAAAAAGAGATCTTCTAAGATCTCTCGGTTGAATTGCTGAGCCTGGAGAACATGAAAAAGCGCCATGATTTCCTCTTTCTTCTCTTTTGGCATATTATAGGAGAAAGTAAAGAAAAAATCAATTCTTGGGAAGACCTTTTTCTTGACAAAGAGTTTGTTTTTATTTATAATGTTATTATAAACTAACTTTAAGGAAAGGAAAATGACAGGGAGTCTTGAGGATTATATTGAGGCTATTTATCTTTTAGTAGAAGAGCGTGGGGTAGCAAGGGTGAAGGAGATAGCCGACAAGCTTCATGTTTCCAAACCTTCAGTGATTCAGGCGCTGAGGCAGTTGAGTGCCCAAGGATTTGTTGAACAGGAGAGGTATGGGTACATTCATCTCACCGATCAAGGAGAGAAAACGGCCTCTGAGATTTTCAGACGTCATCATCTCTTGAAGGATTTTCTAAAGATTTTGGGGGTTTCTTCTGAGACAGCAGAAAAAGAGGCTTGTCAGATGGAGCATATTCTTAGTGAAGAGACAATGAGAGTGATAGAGAAGTATGTAGCTCAACAGAAAGGAGGGGATCATGATCGAGATGCTGGATAAGGTGGCTGAGGGCAAACGTTTTCGCCTGAGGAGGATCGTTGGGGAAGGAAAAGGGCTTCGTCGGCTTCAAGAACTTGGTTTGAGTGGCATCCAGGAGGGAGTAGTTATCAGAAACGGAAAAGGCCCTCTTTTGATTGGGGTACAGGAGAGACAGGTGGCCATAGGAAGGGGGCTTGCTTCCAAAATTGAGGTAGAGATTTTGCGGGATGTGCGGTATAAGAAACTGGCACTTATTGGTCAGCCTAATTGTGGGAAAACTTTGATTTTTAACAGATTTACGGGTTCAACACAACATGTGGGTAATTGGCCTGGGGTGACGGTGGAACGGAAGGAGGGGACAACCCTATGTGGGGGAGTATCGCTTTCTGTGGTGGATTTGCCAGGAATATACAGTTTTTCAAGCCTCAGTGAGGAGGAAGAGGTTGCAAAATCTTTTGTTTTGCAGGCAGAGGATACCCTTTTTCTTAATATAGTAGATGCTACTCATCTGGAAGCCAATCTTTATCTCACAGTTCAGCTTGCGCTCATGAGAGTACCTATGATGGTTGTGGTCAATATGATGGATGAGGCTGAAAAAGAAGGGATTGTCCTGGATTTGGCACGGCTTTCAGAGCTGTTGGGTGTACCCGTCATAGGAATATCGGCGTTAAAGGGGGAGGATATTGCTAGGCTCAAACAGGCCATTGCTGAGGTTTTGGACAAGGAGATTCGTGTTTCTCTTCGGCTTGGTCAGGATGAGGTAGCCATAGGACTAGAAAAAGTAGCGGAGGTGTTTTCCTCGTGTGGAGAATCCTGTCCTTTTTGGAAGGCATATAGTTTCTTGGAGGGCGGAGAAAACGTCTCTGAGGAAAAGATCCGAGTGACATTGGAGAAACTTCGCACAGAACTTGCTGACAAGGTGAAAAGAGATCTTGGGGTAGTGATGACAGAATGGCTTCTTTCCCTTTGTATGGGGATCTCTCGGGAGGTAGTGAAACGAAAGCTCATGTCCCTTCAAGCGAAGAAACGCCTGACGTCTTTGCTTGATGCGGTGTTTTTGCAGCCTTTTGTGGGAATGGGTATTTTTTTTGGGGTGATGGGTGGGATTTTTTTTCTCACTTTTCAGATAGGAAGTGTGTTGTCTGGCTATTTAGAAGAGGGATTTGGATGGTTGTCTGAGATGGCTTCTCATATTCCTCTGGAGTGGTTGGCTTCTTTTGTGGCAGATGGGCTTATTGGTGGTGTGGGCAATGTTCTTGTCCTCTTTCCGTATATTTTTATTATGTTTCTTTTGCTTTCTTTTCTTGAGGATTCTGGGTATATGGCACGAGGGACCTTTCTTGTGGATAGATGGATGCATCGTTTGGGGCTGCATGGCAAGTCTTTTATTCCTCTTGTGTTGGGTTTTGGGTGTTCCGTACCAGCATTGATGTCTACACGAATGTTGGAGAATAGGGGAGACAAACTGAAAACCATGATGATGGTTCCGTTTTTTGTATGTTCGGCACGGATGCCGGTGTTTACCCTCTTTGCAGCGGCTTTTTTTGGAAGACAGGGGTGGATTATGGTGATGATCTTGTATCTATTGGGTATCTTTGTGAGTATTTTCACTGCTTGGTGGCTCAACAAAACTCTTGTCAAAGAGCATTCTGAGGGGCTTATTATGGAATTACCCGTGTATAGGGTCCCAGCTTTTCTTAATCTTTGGTCAAATACATGGATGAGGAGCAAAGAGTATCTTGTACGGGCAGGGAGTATTTTACTTTTCTTCGCCGTGCTGATGTGGCTTTTGTCTGTTCTTCCCTGGGGGGTTGAACCTGGTTCAGCACAGTCTCTTATTGGAAGAATAGGGAGGGCTATAAATTGGCTCTTTCTTCCCTTGGGGTTTGATTGGCAGATGACTGTTGCGCTCCTCAATGGGTTTTTTGCCAAGGAAGTGGTGATTTCTACGCTTGGTGTTCTCTATGGGGCAGGGGAGGATGGGCTTGCCTCTGTGTTGCCTCGGGTGATGGGTGTGGATACCATGATGTCATATATGGTTTTTGTGCTTCTTTATATCCCGTGTGCGGCCACAGTAGCGACTTTTCGTGCAGAGAGTAGATCCTGGAAATGGACGATTTTTGCTGTTGGGTATGGGCTTGTGATGGCTTGGTTAATGGCTTTTCTTGTTCGTTGGATCACAATCCTCTTTGGTGTATAGATGTGGTTTCTATAGAGTCTTGAGCCCCTAAAGAAGATGCCCTATTTTTTTTGTTTGTTTTCAAGACGAGTCACAAACCGATAGGTAACCCATCCGATGAGCACCATAGCAAGGGAGAAAGCCCCATACGAGAGAGGCCAGGGAATTCCTTGGGTCATCATTGAGAATTCGGACATACCCCCAATGCTTGCAATAAGATTAAGGGGAAGAAAAATAATATTGATCATCGTCAAGTTTTTGATAAGGACGTTCATGTTGTTGTTGATGATACTGGCGCGTGCATCCATGAGAGAGGCAAAAATCTCAGAGTAAATTTCTGCCTGTTTGGCGGCCTGTTCGGTTTCAATAAGCAGGTCTCCCAAGAAATCCTCATCGCAGGGAATGGCCTTAACAAAGAGGTAGTTTTGAAACTTGGTGAGGGATTTTTGGTTGGCATTGAGGGCTTCAAGGTAAAAGGTGAGGATTTCACTGAGATGAAACATCTGGAGGAGGTACTCATTTTGCATAGAGGTGTTGATTTTTTCCTGGATTTCTCGGGACATAAGCTTGATAATCTTGAGGTGTTCGGTGAAATTGCGGATGATGTGGTACTGAAAAAAGAAAATCACATCACTGAGATTAACCAGGGGAAGGGGGGGTTTGGTAGGCAGATTGGGGAGTTTTTTGTTGGAGATAATGATGAGTTTGTCCTTTCTTACAAAGAAGCCAATTGACATGATGTTGAGGGAAGAAATATCCGCAAGAATGAGGGGAGTAGGAGATTTCCAGATAAGGGTATGCCCTTCCTCTTCAAATTCGAAACGAGCTACCTCATCAACATCCAGGGCAGAAGCCAGAGAATGCTCATCAATATCAAAGGCTTTTTGGATAAATTCCTTCTCTTCGCTGTCAACGTTGTAATAGTAGAAAACGGTCCCTTCTGGCGAGGGGCAGAGAGTGTGATTCTGGATAGCAAAGCGCTCAACCATAGGCGCCTCCTAGGAGAAGATAGCCAGAGGGAAAATCCCCATGCATTAGTATAAGACGATCAGAAGAAAGTGTCAAGAAATGGAAAAGGATTATTTGCCCGGATAGGTTCTGGATTTTTGTTCGGCGTCTTTTCTCTCTCCCTTGGCTATATCCAGATCTTCTTGGGAGAAAACGTTTCTCTCAAAGTTATTGGTGATGAACTCGGTGAGGGTTTGAACCACCTTGTCTACCTGGTCTTTTTGTGATGAGGGAACTTGTTCTGGCTTATTTTTGAGACTATCTTTGAGAGAAAGAATAAAATAGGGATATGCCGGATTGGGGAAAGGAATTTTTTCTAAAGAGAGCCAGGCAGCCTCGATCGTTTGAGGGAGATGATTCTGGATATGGACAATTTGGAGAAGAATAGGGACGGCTTTGGGACTTCCAGATTCTCCGAGGCTTTTGACGATTTCAAGCACTATTTCGTCGATTTTTTGCATTTTGGGGTCTTGGTACTGGAATTTCTCGATATAGTAGTCATAGTTGAGGAGATACGAAATCCCTTTGATGAAATTGTCTTCTTTGATGTGGCGTGCCATGCGAGCCGCCCATTTTCGGACTTCGTAGCTTTTGTCAAACTTGAGGATGTACCAGATCATATACCCATCGTTGGTGGTGTAGTGGATGTTTGTAAGAGCATGGATTCTGGTTTCTACAGAAAAAAGACGGGAGTTTCCATAGATGTCGGCTCCTCGTATGTCAAACATGACAACATCCTTGAGCACTTCATTTTTGAGGGGATCGGTGCTTTGGATGATGAAATCAAGCAAAAAGATCTGGTTGTTTCTGTTGCGAGGTTGTTCGAGCTCTGTGACAAGATACTGAAGCTTTGGAGAGAGTTTGTACAAGGAAACACGGCTCAAAAAACCCCAGTGGAGAGAACACATCCCTAAAAAAAGGAGAAAAAACACCTTTGCTTTCATGGCTTCCCCCTTTGCTATTTTTGCTTCTCTTTCATAACTGTTTTGATAGCCTCGGTGAGGATCTCTTCAATATTAGAATGGGTAAACTTGCCCTCGGTGAACAGTTGCTCCAGATTCATAAAGACACGTTCGTTGGTTTGGTAGAGAAGTTCACCAATGATTTCTTCGAGATCTTGGGGGGTAGCTTCTCTGTGATAGCCAAGCCTGGTGAGAAGGGTATTGAGGGCGGGAAGAAGTGTTGCGTAGTTTATATGACCCTCACGGATATCATAGGCAAAAACAAGCCTTCCTTGAGTTTGGCCACTAATCTTCATCTTTGGCATAGAGCCTCCTTACAACACCTTGCTGAGAAAGTCTCGAGTGCGTTTTTGTTTGGGGTTATCAAAAAGTTCATCAGGTTCATTTTCTTCAATAATGCGTCCTTCATCCATGAAGATAACCCTATCCCCTACCTCTCTGGCAAATCCCATCTCATGGGTAACAATCATCATGGTCATCCCCTCGTTGGCAAGATCTCGTATGACGAGAAGCACTTCTCCTACCATCTCAGGGTCAAGGGCTGAGGTTGGTTCATCGAAAAGCATCACCTTGGGTTTCATAGCCAGGGCTCGGGCTATGGCTACACGCTGTTGTTGGCCGCCGGAGAGTTGTGAGGGATAACTCTGGGCTTTGTCTTTGAGACCAACGCGTTCGAGCAAGCTGTAGGCTTTGGCTTCTGCGAGTGTTTTGTTTTCTTTGAGTACATGGATAGGAGCGAGGGTAATGTTTTCAAGAGCCGTCAAATGAGGAAAGAGATTGAAGGACTGAAAAACCATCCCTGCCTCTTCTCGGATTTTGCGGATGTCTGTTTTTGGATGGGTAACTTCATCATCGTCTATCCATATTTGGCCTGCGTCGACAGTTTCGAGTCGGTTCACACAACGCAACAATGTAGATTTGCCACTTCCTGAGGGACCTATGATCATAACAACCTCACCCTCTTTTACCGTAAGGGAAACATCTCGAAGGGCCTGAAAGTGCCCAAAGGATTTGGAGACATTGAGAATACGGATTCTATCGGCCATGGTGAAGCCTCTTTTCAAGGATATTGACCAATTTCGAAAAGAAGAGAGTAAGGACGAGGTAAACTAATGCCACCATGGTGTAACTTTCAAAATAAAAATACTTCACCGAGGCATATTCTCTTGCTCGGCGAAAGATATCAATTACAGCAATGATAGAGACAAGGGAAGAATCTTTCAAAAGGGCAATGAATTCATTGCCAATGGGGGGGAGAACGACCTTGAGGGTTTGGGGAAGAACCACAAGGCGTATCGCTTGCCACCGAGAAAGTCCTAAAGCGATGGCGGCTTCCATTTGACCTTTGGGGATAGATTGGATGCCTCCTCGAAGAATCTCAGCAATATAGGCCCCATAACATATAGCCATGCCTGTAACTGCCGAAACAATCGGAGGAAGTTGGACAACGCGGGCGATCACATAGTAGATATAAAAGATTTGCACCAAAAGAGGGATACCACGAATGATCTCGGTATAGAGAGAGGCTATCAAGTTAAAAGGAGGAAAACGAGACATTCGTGCCAGGACAGCGAGAATACCCAAGAGCAAGGCAAATACAATAGAAAGGAGAGTGACCTGAAAAGTAACCCACAATCCATCCGGGAAGAAAGAGACAATCTCTCTGTAGGGTGTAGGTTTTACTAAAGGAAGGAGGATGAGCGCTAAAAGTGCCCCCCAGAAAGCAATATTCCAGGCGATCCTTTGGAGAAAGGATTCGCCTGGAATGAGGACAGCATCGGAGAGACGATCTCTTAACGAAGCCATTTTTTCTCAAGCTCCTTGTCGATACCGGCTTTTTTGACCTCTGCTAATCCCTTGTTTATAAGATCAAGCACACGTTTATTTCCCTTTCGGACAGCGATGCCATAATACTCCTCGGTGAATGGTTCACCGACAATGAGAAGGGCATTTTTGTATTTAGGGTTCTGAAGCACAAAGCTGGCTGCCGTGGGAGCATCTACCACAACTCCATCAATGCGTCCCAGATACAGATCCTCGATGGCCAAACCAATCTCATCATATGTTTTGAGGGCAATTTTAGGGTTTTTCTGGATTTCCATAACCCCTGTAGTTCCAATCTGCCCGCCCATTTTTCTCCCCTCAAAGTCAGATAGTTTTGTTCCTGAGGTACCCTTTTTCACCACGATAACTTGGCCAGCATTAATATAAGGCTCGGAGAAATCCATCTGTTGTTTGCGTTCTTCAGTGATGGTTACAGAAGAAATGACAGCATCATAGGATCCGTTGGCTAACCCAGCAAAAATTCCATCCCATGCCGTATTGCGGATTTCTACCTCAAATCCACCCTTTTCAGCAATAGCCTTGATGAGATCAATATCAAAACCCACAATGTTTTTGTTTTCATCCACGAATTCCATGGGTGGCCACGTTGCGTCTGTGGCTACGACAATCTTGTTTCCTCCTTTGGGACTGCACCCCACCAGAAAGAAAGCAACAAGAAGAAAAGAAACATATCTTTTCATATATCCTCCTTTATGAAAATACATTCACTTTTCCACAAGGATGTTTACATTGTAATGGCAAGGGATTTTTTTTGCAAATTTGAAATCTTGAGGGAGAAAAAGAAGACTTCTTCACCACACAGACTTTTTTGAGTTTCTTGACTCTGTGAACATTCATGTAGCGTAGGGGTGTCTTTTTTGGCAAAAATGAGAATCCGCGAGAAGAAGACCCCCTTTTTTCTTAGGGAATCACCCATTGGCCGTAAACGTGTTCGTTGCCGTATATGTCTTCAGCCTTGATCTGGATGTACCCTCCGGTAAAATTTTCCACAACCAGGGTAAAACGCTCTTCTTGGCTATCGCATAGCCCATCTTCGGGGAGAATGGGTTTCCATTCGAGCGGAGAAAGGCTATACCATACACGGGATACTCCCTTGAGATCAAAGACACTCCATTCACAGAAAAGTCGGTTTTTGACAAGAGTGGCTTTCATATTTCTGATCTGGGGAGGGGTATGGTCAATAGTGAGAAAACCACTCTCTCGACTGGTGGTAAAGGCAAGTGAAGGGGGATTGGATGGGGTGTCCTCTACCGAAAGCAAAAAGGAGTATCCTCCTTCGGGAAACATTCGGGACGAGAGTTCTAGTGAGGAGTTGGTGAGAGGGGAAGAAAAGAGGGGGACCCACCCGTTTTTTCGCTTCAAGGAGAGGGTATAGAGGAGGTTGTCTTGATTCGGGTCCCTCACTGTCCAAGAAAAGACAAGCCTTTCTCCCTCTTGTGATACGTCAAATCGAAGGATTTCTGGGGCTTGGTTGAGAGGAGAGGTTGTGACACAGATCTCCCTGAGGGAAAAGGGGGTGGGGCTTGTGGTGGTGAATTGGATTTGAAGATAGCGGTTAGGTTGAGAGGTGACCTGTTTTTGGTAGAGAGACCATTCCTCGAAGAGGTCTGGCAAGGGACTCAGGGTTGATCTTGTCATCACAGATGCCAAAGGAGGGATACTCTCAAGACCGAGAATTTTTCCCCAGGAGGCTTTTTGTCCAGCATCATAGAGGGGGGTGAGGATTTTTCCCTCTTTGGCTTTTGTAACCTCTACTTGAAGAACCTTTCCAGGACGTTCTGTGATACAGTGTAACCGGTCACCTGCCACTGCGAACAGGCGTATTCCGCCCTTTCCATATCCCCAAGCAGAGAGGGAATTGTCGTTCATATCGTAGACAAAAAAGTTTTGTGTACTCCCGATGTAGAGTTTTTTTTGCCAGAAAAAAAGTTGAGAAAGGCGTCCCGTGGGAAGAGTTGTCAAAAGAGAAGCACTTCCTTTTTCGTAGCGGTAGATGAGTATCTCTTGTTTTTCTGTGTCTCCATTTTGGCGTCGACTTCGAGAAGTGGTTCGTTGGATCCCTACATAGAGGGTTTTTCCGTCGGTGGTTATGTCCTGGATAGGATCAGAAAACTCTGCGACTGCTCGGAGAGAAAGAGAACTACTGGTGAGAAGGTAGAGAAAAGAGGATTCTCCTATGAGGTAGAGGCCATCCTCTGTCCATACTCCCTTGAGAAGATGTCTTTCACTGGAGAGAGAGGCTATTTTTTGGAGCTTGTTTCCTCGGAGAAGGTAGACCTCTGCTGGTTCTCCGGTGAGGACCCATATTCCATAGGGAGAGGGTACAATGCTCCACAGGTAAGCAGGAGAAAGAGGATATTTTGCTTCTATTTCTCTTTTGGAGTTTATCACATAGAGAGTAGTTTGGGGAATGGCCCCAACATAGAGAACATTGTCATCCCCAGCAATAGCTGAGATGATGGCATGCTCGGAAAAGAGATTACTCTGAAGAGTTGTGCCACTTATCCAGAGGAGGCTTGCTCCCTCTGCTGTGCCCACGACAAGGGTATGCTTCCATCCTGTGGCACACCAGAGAGGATTTTCTGAGGTGTAGAGAGTGGAGAAAGAGGGAGACAGAGAGAGCTCCCCATTTGCTGAAAGGACGAGATTACTCAGTTCGTATTCCTGTATTCTTTCCCATTGAAAGAGGGGAATGGACACACTTTGGACAGCAAACAACCACGAGACAAGGCCACAGAGAAGAAGTGGGGACAGTTTTTTCATAGACACTCCTTGAATGGGGATGAAAAATTATAGACAGGAGAGAAAATAATCTCAAATTTTGCCACTTTCTCTTGTTTTGAGGCTCTATGGCTGTTTGCAAAAAAACCAGGAAAGGTCTCTATTTGCATTTTTTTCTTGTCTATCGTATGATAATAAAGAGGTGAGAACATATGTCCTCTTTTTTGATTTCCCTCGTGATTTTTGGATTTTCGGTCTATCTTTTCGTTATCACCATGAAACGTATCAAACAGCTTGAAGATGGTGCCCTCGATGCTCGTCTCAAAAAGGAGATGGAGAGTTTGATCGTTGAGTTTAATGCGGCAGCCACACGAAATATTTCTCTCTTGGAAGAAAAGATTGAAGAGCTTCAAAAATTGATTCAAAAAGCCAATCAAAAAATAGTTCAATTGGATGAAAAGATTGAACGAGCGCAAAAACCTATTGTAATTGAAAAGATTGTTGAAAAACCTTCTTCTTTTGCCCAAGAGGAAAGAGTGTTGTCAAAACCATCTTCAGCCCTTTCTCAGGAGTCAACGGTAGAGAAAAAAAAGGTATCCTCTCTTTCTCGCCAAGAACAATTGAAATACTGGATCAGAGAGGGGAAAACGCGCGAGGAATTGCTGGCCATGGGTTTTTTTGAGAATGAAATCAATCTGGTGGAGTTTCTGTATCGAAATGAAATCAAATCTTAAGGAGGAGATATGGCAGGATTTCAAGTGGTAAAGGATGGGAATGCTATTCTTGTGAAAATCTCAGGGGAGATGGATGCCCATACCGCTCCTCAGTTAGACAAGGCGCTTAAGGATGCTTCTGCCCAGGGAGTGAAGCTTATCCTCGATGTGGCTCAGATGAGTTATATTGCGACGGCGGCTCTAGGGGTGTTGATGGCCAATCATAACCTTCTCAAGGCGAAGGGAGGTAAAATTGTGATTGCCAATATGCAGGAGAAAATCAAAAAGGTGTTTGATACGATGGGTTTTTCAAAGGTTTTCCCTGTAGCCCCTTCCATCGAAGAAGCAAAAAAACTCTTGTAAGGTCTTTTCATGGAGGAAAGCGTACAAATTAAGATACAGGCCGATCTGAAAGAACTGAAAAAGGTAAGAAAGAGGCTTGAGGTTTTTTTTTCCGAGTGTGGGGTAAGAGAGGAGGAGATATTTCAGATTCTTCTCATGGTCGATGAAGTGACGACAAATACGATCAAATATGGCTATGAAGGGAAACACGGTACGATAGAGATCCAGGCCTCATGTAGAGAAAACAGGGTTGAGGTGATTATTGAAGATGAAGCCCCCCCATTTAATCCCCTAGCATATCCTTCTGTGGATATAGAAAAGCATATTCAGCAGGGACGTACCCATGGTTTGGGAATCCATGTCCTTCGCACGTATGCTGATGAGTGTCAGTATGAGAGAGTTCTTTCGAAAAACCGGCTTATTATCCGAAAACACGTAGGGGAAAAAGCAAAACCCTTGTGAGGTGATGAGGCCAAGGAAGTGAAAAATTGATGAGGGTATTGTGTGATGGGGAGAAGAAAAACTGCAAAGAGAAAGGAAGGGATCATGCAAGATGGGAAAGGAGGATCTCAAGCCCTCTTTCAAAGAGAAAGAGACTCTCTTCATCAGGCATAAATTCTGGTTTGCTGACCCACGAGAGTGTCATGGTATCTTGGTAGGTACATACTCCCAAGACGGTTTCTGTAGGCAGTCCTTGGGCTATGGGTCCGTATATGGCTGTCACGTTTGATGAAAATTTTTCTATGTGACCTATATTTGTGAGAGAGAGATCATAATCTTGACGGGTATCAAAGCGCTGTCGTCTTCGAAAACCATGTTGAAGAGCGTATTCGAGGTCTTTTTCAGCGCGATAATGGAAGTACAGAAAGTCAGTGGTAATACGATGAGCATCGAGGTCTTGTTTAAAGAGACGACATCTTTGCCAAAAATCGAGAGAAAGGGAGAAATCAACAGAGGTTCGGAGTGTGCCGTTGAAAAGGCCGTATGCTTCGGGGGAAAGAGAGTAGAGAGGACGAAGGTTCACAGGGGAGAGGACACTTCTTTGGGGGCGAGTATGTCCATACCCTTTTTCGTAGAAAGCCTGAAGAAAACTTACGGCAAGGGCTGCATGGACGCTGGTGTGCTCTTGGCGTGTTTTTTCTCGAAGTTTGTGAGTAAGAAAGGGAGAAAGAGTTTTTGAGAAAAGGCGATAGTGCCAACTGGGAGGCCATCTTGGTTCAGAAAGGATTTCGTGAATGGTTTGCCACAGATGGGGTTTGGTGAGGCGTTCTTGGGTATACTTGGTTTCCCAGGAGGGCTGGAAGTGCTGGGAGATGATTTCTCTCCAGTCGTAGAGGGGTGGTTTTGGAGGCTTTTTTCCCTCTAAAAGGAGAAAGAGTGTTTTGAGCCAGGCAATAGCCCCTATGCCATCAACAAGGGCATGATCGAAATGAGCATAAAGGAAATTTCCCTGGGGGCTTGTGTAGAGAGAGAGGCGGAGAAGAGGGAGGGAGGGGTCGTCAAAAAGACAGCCAAGCTCTGAAGCCAAGGCCTCCCAGATTTCCGGAACCTCTGCTTCCTTTAGAGGAATAGGGCCCGTTTCCTCGGTGGTAAGGAGAGAGTGGCTATGTTTTGTGAAAAGCACACGGGCTCGTGAAAAAGGGAAAAAATCTTCTATCTCTTTCAAGGCTTGCAAGAGATCATCTTTTTTGGGGAGGTGTTTGCACGCTAGAGCTATTCCAAAATTGATGGGAAGAGGGGTGTGTTTTCTTCTGGCGGCTCTATAGAGCCATTCTTCCATAGGGTAGAGCACCCTCTTCATGGAAACTCCTTTTGTATTTTCTTATATCGTAAAGAAGAAAGGCAAAAATCGCAATAGGGATCGTGGGGTGGGAAGGGTGTGAGAGAGGGTAGCCCCAAGAAAAGTGGGAGGCAAAATTTGCAAAAAAGTTTTGCTTCATATACAATTTATTCGTCAGTAAAGGAATTATGGAGGGGTTTATGACAGCACTCAAAAAGTTATGGTTTTTCCTTGTCTTTTCTCTGGGGTTAGCAACTCTACTGATTTTTTTGTTTCCTTATGAGCGGGTGTATCTGTTGGTGTTGTTGTTGGGGATGGTGGGTGTAGGGACAGCCTATGTGTATGTCACGGGGGCAACCTTTTCTTTGGTCTCGAGTGATTTTTCTTTTCTCTCTGCCCTGGGGGTTTCTGGTCTTCTTGTGGGTGGGGTGTATGAGCTGTTTCTCTTCATGAATGCACCATCTTCTTTGGCTTTTTTGTATCCGCTTCATTTTCTTCTTTCTCTCTGGATGACATTCTGGCTTTTTCTAGGGGTATGGTATTCCCATCGTCGGGTTTCGTTGCGATGGCCTTTTTGGGTGATCTATGGAGTACTTGTGAGCGGACTCTGGTTTCTTTTAAGGAGTTATACGGCGTTTCTTCTTCCTTTGTGGCAAAAGGTATTTCTTCCATATGCTCATTTCTGGATTCTTGGGATGGAAGGAGTGCTTCTGGTGAGTTTGGCAGTTCTCATTGTGCATCGGCATAAGGTTTTGTCTACTCTATATACGGCCCTTGTTCTCTGGTTTATGTTTCGAATCCTGACAGGGTTTTTCTGGTGGAGAATGGTTGGGCATGAGGATTCTGCTTTGTGGCTTCAGTATATTCTGACCCTTGAATGGATTGGGTTCCTCTTCGGCTTGGATGGGGTGATATATACCGGCATTCATTATCCTTTTCATAAACTTCATCGACAACTTCAGATGGTCAGTGAGGAGAAAATGCTTTCTTTGAGGTTGGATAGGGTAACGAGGGCATTGAATGCCGAGGCCTTTCAGGATATGGTTCGGTATGAAGTTTTGAGACAAAAAAGACAAAAATCTGATCTTGGGTTATTGGTGATTGAGGCAGTGATAGAGATAGCCTCTACCAATTATACGTGTCCTGATAATATTCTTGGGCTTTTGGCCGCCTCTTTTCGCGCAAATCTCAGAGCCCATGATGTGATTTCCCACTGGGGAGGGGGGAGATTTGTCATCCTTTTTATGGATACGGATCTTGTAGGGGTATGTGCAGTGGGCAAAAAGATGAGCGAGGTTGTTGCGATGAGTGAATATCTTTGCGGGGAAAAAAGTGCAAAAGTCACCCTTTTTATGGGGGCCTCTGTCTATGTGTCGGGAATGAGTGTGGAAGATTTTCTTTCTGTGGGATTTGTGAATCTCCAGCGGGCAAAGGAGAGAAAGTCACCCGAGGTAGTGACAGAGGCGATTTTTGATTATCCTGAGAAGGTGTAGAGGTTTTCTGCCCACTGGATATAAGAAGAAACAGAAAACTTTCGTGCACAGCCAGAGAATGTCATGGGTCTGATCTGACCGATGATAGGCCTTTCTGAAAAAGGTCGATCATGAAGACCACCAATACTCCAGAGAACCCCCACATAACCATTGGGATCTCTTCCATCAAGGAAATACCTATCGTTGAGAGAGATGGCTACCGTTATGGCTTCTTCTGGGGAAGGGGACCATTCAAGGATTTTCTTTGCCCAGTACATCCTGAGGTAGCCGTGGAGATATCCTGTGAAACGAAGGGTTTTCTGACAGGCATTCCAGAGGGGGTCGTGGGTTTTGGCTGCTTCGAGGGCGTCTTTATCATAGAGGAATTCTCTTGGATCATCTCTGTGGTGATCAAGGGTTTTCTTGGCCCATGAGGGGATTCCTTCCCAGCTGTCGTAGTGTTTTTGGTAGAAAACAAAATTGTCAGAGAGTTCTCGTCTCACGATGAGTTCCTCAAGAAAAGCTGATGTGTTGGGTTCACTGATGGTGGGATGGTGGCTGATCTCATAGGCCACTCGTTGGGGTGAGAGGTTTCCAAAATGGAAATAACACGAGAGGTGTGAGGTGGCCTCGGCGAGGGGATTGTTTCTGTCTGTGGCATACCGATGAATTCCTTGATCAAGAAACTGGCGAAAGGCCTTCCAGGCAGCCGTTTCTCCTGGGGGAGGGCAAAAGGGTGGTAACGAAGCAGAGGGAGGCCATTGGTGAAAAGGGGAAACCCCCTGCCATGGGTAGGGATGTTTCTCAAGAGGGGGAATATCCGTGAGAAAAAGGGGAAGTAACCGGTGCAATTTAGGACGCAGGGTTCGTGCTGCTACTTCCTGATGATCACTTGCTATCCAACAGGGAACAATGTTGTGGGTATCTACCTCTATGAGGCTTTTGGGAATACGATGGGCAAGAGAATGTTTCCATTGCTGTTTAATGCGAAGAGGGTCGAAATCGGTGATGATAATGGCTGGATTGATTCTAACGAGGAAGGGCAAAAAATCCTCTTCTAAAGATCCGGAAATGAGAAAAAAGGGAATATGATACGTTGCAAGAAGTTTTTCCAGTTCTTGCAAACCCTCTCTCATGAAAGTAAAATGCCATGGCTGAGCACCAAGGAAGTGAGGGGTGAGATAAAAGACCACAACCAGGGGAAGGTGTTTTTCCAAGGCTTTGTGTTGGGCATAGAGAAGGGCCCAATTGTCATGTACCCTTTGGTCTCGGCTCATCCAGTAGACAATGCAGTCTCCTCTTTCTGGATGGTGAGAGAGATACCGTGCTCGTTGGGTCATACTCATTTAATAGGGTATTTCAAAGGGTTCTTTTGGCGGAAGGACGGGTTGAGGAATAGGAAATCCTTCTCCTCCTAAATACCGCAGGGGTTTTCCTTCAAGATAAAAGTATACCCCTTTGACAGAAGGAAATTGACAGGCGGTAAGCACTATCTGATAGATTTGGAGTTTGTATCCTTGGATTCCATACGCATTGTAGGCGAATTCTTCGCTTACATCAATATGCGCATAGCCATCTTTCACCCATACCCTTCGAATTTTTGTGTCTGGCGGAATAAGGTTGAGATCATTGTCGCTTTTTGCCTCTATGAGAGCTTGAAGAGTCGCTTGGAGGATTTTGTCTTGCGTTGTGAGGGTGATTGGATGGGAAACCAAACGTACCCCTTTGTCTAACTGTCTCGCTAGATAAAGAGAAACGGTTTTTGAGGTTGATGAAGAGGGGAGGGAAGAAAAAGTTTCCTTTGTGGCAGGGGAAGGAGAGGGTGTATTGGTTTTGTTGGGGAGGAGAGTGCCTGAGGTATCAATGGCAATATGCCCTGAGAAAACCAAAACTACAGCAAGAAGAGCTCCGGTAATGAGCCAGAGAAGAGGAAGATATCGTGAGGATTTTCTTCTTCGACGAGGTCGTTTTGTTTTTTCTGCCATAGGCTATTTATGGCACTCAGCTTCCTTTTCAAGGATAAGCTTGTAGAGATCATGGGGGGTTTTGACTTTTTTGATGGCTTGTACCATATCGGTTTTTTCGTAGATCTCTACAATGATACGAAGAATCTCCAGTTGCTGTTGGGGGCTATATTCATCAGAGGTGAGAACAGCCAAAAAGAGATGGGATGGTTGCTTGTCATAGGCTTCGAATTCCCTTCCCTCAGGCTCATAGACAAACAAAAGATGGAGGTCTTTTACGTGGGGACTTCTTCCATGGGGAATAGCAAGACCATTTCCCAAACCAGTTGAGCCTTTTTTTTCTCTTTCTACCATTGCTTTGTAGGCTTCTTTTTTGTCAATTCCATGGATCTCCTGGAAGAGTTCGGCAAGCTCTTCAAAAATGTCGTTCTTTTTTGTTGCTTTGAGGCCTATACGGACAAACCGTTCCTCTAGTATCTCACGGAATAACATAGCATTCCTCCTTCCACCACAACGAACACTCTGATGAGAGTTATTATATCCCCTTTTCTGAAAAAACACAAATTTTTTGAGGGTTATATTCTTTCTTGAAATACTTTTCTTCAATGAGAAAAGAAAGAAAAAGGGCTATCTCACAAGAGATAGCCCTGGAGTGTTATTGGGTTTGTAAGGGGAGATGGTGAAGGGCATCTTGAATTGCTTTTTCCGGATGTTCGTAGTCTTCCATGGCTCCATCAAAGTAGAGTTGATACGAGCTCATATCGAAGAAACCATGACCACTGAAGTTGAAGAGAATGGTTCTTGGTTTGGCTTCTTCCCTGGCTCGGATAGCCTCTTCGATGGCAGCTTTGATCGCATGGGTGGTTTCTGGGGCTGGGACCATGCCTTCTGTTCGTGCAAAGAGAACACCGGCCTCAAAAACCTCTTTCTGATAATACGCACGAGCCTCAATGAGACCCTCATTCAGTACAGCACTGACAAGGGGAGCCATTCCATGGTAGCGGAGGCCTCCTGCGTGAATAGTTGGTGGCATGAATGTGTGGCCAAGGGTATGCATTTTCATGATGGGAGTCATTCCTGCTGTATCTCCATAGTCATAGGTGTAGATTCCTTTGGTGAGGGTAGGGCAGGCTTTGGGTTCCACAGCAATAACTTTGACATGTTTTCCTTCTCGGAGGACATCATGAAGAAACGGGAAAGCAATCCCTCCGAAGTTGCTTCCTCCCCCCACACATCCGATAACCACATCAGGATAGACTCCTACACTCTCAAGTTGGGCTTTGGCTTCGAGGCCAATCACCGTCTGATGAAGAAGTACATGGTTGAGGACGCTTCCAAGGGCGTAGTTGGTGTCATTGCGATTGGCGGCCTCTTCTACAGCTTCACTGATGGCAATTCCCAGGCTTCCTGGATTGGAGGGATCCTCAGCAAGGATCTTTCGTCCAAATTCTGTGAGGTTACTTGGGCTGGCAATACACTCTGCTCCCCATGTGGCCATAAGTTGGCGGCGGGCTGGCTTCATATTGTAGCTACTTTTCACCATGTATACACGTACCTGGACCCCGAAAAGTGCGCCTGCAAGAGAAAGGGCACTTCCCCATTGTCCTGCTCCTGTTTCGGTGGTGAGGCGGGTGATTCCTTCTTTTTTGTTGTAGTATGCCTGGGCAATGGCTGTATTTGGTTTGTGAGAACCAGCTGGAGAAGCCCCTTCGTATTTGTAGTAGATTTTCGCTGGTGTTTTAAGATACTGCTCAAGGTGAATAGCTCGAAAAACAGGGGTTGGTCTCCACCTTGCATACACATCAAGCACTTCTTCTGGGATATCGATCCAGCGCTGGGTGGACATTTCTTGCTCGATAAGGGCTTTGGGAAAGATAGCGAGGAGAGTATCTGGGGAAACAGGTTTCCCATCTGGACCAACGGGGGGATCAAGAGGTCGAGGCAAGTCTGCCTGGATGTTGTACCATTGCCTGGGCATGTCTTTTTGCATGAGGTCAATCTTCTGAATCTCCATAGAAAACTCCTTGAGTGTTTCTTTTTACAGAAACATATTATAAAGCAAACCAAAAAAAAGTAAAGACGTTTAAAAAAATTTTGTTTGGTGAGAGAGGATTTTCAGAAAATGGGCTTTTTAAAAAGAGAAAATCCACCAATCGTCACATGAAGTACAGAGAGGGGTGCTGATTCCTTGGTCAAACTGTTTCTCATACAGGGGATGGAGCTTTTTCCAGCAGGTTATGACCCCATCAGTGAAGACGTTGCCTACCAGATACTCTCCGGCAGCATCTTGGCGGCAGAGAGGAACATCTCCGTTTGAGAAGATCACCATGTTTCGTTGGAGAGAAAGGCAGGGGGTTCTTTTGATAGGGGAAAGGTCAACCACGCGGCAAGAGAGGTTTTTCCCTCCAAAGCTGTCTGGTTTTTTGATGATGAGACGGGGAGAAAAGTCCTTCCACACCTCGTAAAAACGCATAAGTTCTTTGTCGTTTTCATGGGTTCTTGTCATTTGGATATACACATGCTCCTTCGAAGGCAAGCTATGCAAAAATTCAAGTCCTTGGAGTCCTTCCCATGGGAGAAGGGAAGAGGTGTTTTTTTTCCATTGTTCGAAAAGGGTAGGGGAAATAGTGCTTATATCGATGATTACGTCGATATGAGGGAGAGAAAGGACCTCTTCAAGCCTTTTTTGGGAAAGAAAAATACCCCGGCTTTCAAAAAGAAATCGTCGATGGGGGCGCTTGTGTATTTCGGTGAGAAGATTTTCCCAATGGCTATAGGAAAAGACCTCACTATACAATCCAAAACTGATCACCGCATCTGGGGCAAATATGTCCAGTTGCTCAAGGAGGGAAGAGAGATGGTCTGGGGACATTTCCCCTTGGCGGGGAAGAGTCCCTACAAAAGGACCCTCTTTTTCATGAAGGGTGGTAAGTTCTATCTCAATATACGTAGGAACCTGGCGAAGAACAGAAGGGTGATTTTCTATCCAGGTTTTGATCTCTTCGAGGCTCTCAAAACGGGAATTCTCATGGGTCATGGCCTCTAAAATCAAGGATTGGTAGTGATTTTCTGGGAGAAAACTGAGCCGATATTCGAGAAGCCTTATGTCGGTAAATACGATATTGCAGTCATAGGAGGAGAGGTCTTGCCCGAGCCATTCCTTCAAACTTCTTCGGAAAAGTGGGGCCTCCTTTGGGAGGGCTTTTTTGAGAAAAGGGGCAAGGCTGGAGTCTAGGATCTCCCCCATGAGTCCGGGAGGGAGTTCAGCATACGTGTAATCAAATAGGTAACGGTTATGGATCGAAAGAGCTTTTTCTAAGAGGGAACGTTGGACAAGGGGAGCATAGGCGGGGAGGAATATGAGCTGGGTATGGGGAGGAAGCCCTTCTGCCCAGGTGAGAAAGGCTTCACCATTGGCAAAGCAGAGGTGATCAAGGGGAAGGGGTGTTTCCTTGTCCTCACTGATCACAAACATTTCATCAGCCACGCCTTCGAGGCGTGAGAGTGTGAGATCAAACCACTGTCTTGCTTTTTGGGCTTTGTTGTGTACATGGCTATCCAGAAAGAGAAGGAGAGAATGTGTTTTTTTCATGGAAAAACTCCCTTGACAATATCATAAGGAAAAAGGAAGAAAAAAACAAGTAGATATTTCTCAAAGAAGACCTCCGGGAAAGGGTTTGGTTGACTTTTTTTGTGGGGAGTGTTATACTAATAGGCAGTCTACAGCGGAGGATGTGAAAATGAAGGTCAAAATAGCTGATATTGTGGTCAAGGAAAGGATTCGTAAAGACTTGGGAGATATTGAATCTCTCAAACATAGTATACAAAAACATGGATTACTTTCCCCTATCATTGTTACGCCCAAAAACGAGCTTTTGGCCGGGTATCGTCGACTCACTGTTGCCAAGATGCTTGGATGGCAGGAGATAGAGGCGATTGTGTACTCTCCACGAGACAGGGTGGATGAGCTTGAGATAGAGATTGAAGAGAATATGACACGAAAGGATTTCACCCCAGAAGAAGTGATGAAAGCGATTGAGAAGAAACAGATGCTTTTGGAAAAGAATCCTTTTGTCCGTTTCTGGAACTGGCTCAAAAATCTGTGGAAAAAGATTTTTGGCAAGGAGACAAAAACCGCTTGAGAGAAGTGTTGCTTTTTCTTTTCATGCTTCTTCTTGCGGGGTGTGATGAGTTTGCTCTGAAGAAAACCGCAAGTATTCGTAAGGTTTCTGGCACTATTCGCTTTGACCCCTCTTTTCCTCAACTTTCGTTTTCTCTTCTTTATGAGATGATGAACTATCGAGACAAGACGTTGCGGGAGGTGTATTTTTATTGTCATGAAGCGGTAAATATCGATGGGGTGTATGATGGCACCACCCTTCTCCGTATGGAACAAGGGGTAGGTATTGGGATGTCTATCAAAGTGTATCGTGTTCGCCTTTCGGATTGGTTGCCAGGTACACGTCGGGTGCTTCGGGTGGAGGCTCGTATCACTGGTCAGGAAAAAAGTCAGGGTTTTTATCTCTCTCGAGATGGGGTCTTTTTGGAGAGTGCTCGGGTATGGATCCCTGTGAGTTTTGATGAGATGCCGGCCTTTTCGTATTCTCTGACGGTGGAGGTTCCTGTTGGCTATCAGGCTCTTATGGGGGGGGCTCTTGTAGAGGAAAAAGTTTTCTCTCAAACTCTTCTTTCTCGATGGGAGTCTGAATCTACCAATCTCATGTTTACAGGGCGACTGGTCATTGGACGTTTCTCTAAAATTGAAGAAGGGGGACTGGCCATTTATCTTCCAGAACGGTATGAGGGCGGTGCTGAAAAAAGGCTGGTGACTCTGCTTTCTCTTCTGCGTGAGGGAAGAGATATTCTCCAGAGGTATGTTGGTTCTTATCCTTTTCGAGATATGAGGGTGGCTTTTGTTCCTCGGGAGATGAGTGCCCTTGAGGAATGGACGGATGGGCTTTTTTCCGCAAATTTGCTTCTTCTGGATGACGCACTCTTCTCTTCGCTTGTCAATCAGCGTCGTTCTGTTTTGGATGGGGCTCTTCTCTTGGAAGAGAACTGGCTCTATGTTCTGAAGGTGATTTTGCATGAAATGAGTCATGGCTATATAGGGTATGGTCTCCGGTGGGAAAGGGAGGATATTCTCTCCTTGGAAAGCCTCACAGAGGCTACCAGTCTCAAACTTTTGGAGTGGTTGAGTCCAGAGGGATACCGGCTTGCTCTCAATAGGTTACGGTATGATTGGCAGATTGCCTCTCTTGGAGGAGAAAGTCCCCTTCGCACTTACCTCTACCGAAACCTTCTTCTCACCTCGACCCTTTCTCCACGGGCATATTTTCGTATGCTTCGGGGACTCCGGGGGCGTTATCTCTATACCCTTATCGATGAAAAAGCCCTTCTCCAAACCCTTGCCGATCAGGGAGAAACCAACACTCTTTCCTCTCTTCTCTCCCTGTGGAATGCTCCTCCTCACTGGCAGATGGGGCTTGTCTCTACCAATGGAGGGGTGGTGGTATTTTCTACGGGGGTTTCCCTTCCCATGACTCTTGGGGTAGAGACGGTATCTTTCTCTACTAATCTCTCCATTGAAGTGAACGGTACGCTCTTTGTCCCCATTCCCTGGAGACGTATCACTACTCTCTTTCTCTCTCATGAGTTTCAGTGGCTTGATGAGTCAGTGGGTGACGATATCCTCTCCGATTCTTGGAATACCCTTCTCTCTCAGCTAACCCTCTACTATAGAGGGGAAACCAACACAACGCTTCTTCTCAATGAGAGTGAGACCGATAAAAAACTTCGTCTCCCACGAGAGGATAGGTTTCTCTCCTTGGTGGTCATGCCGTCTCTAGAGATCGTGTATCATCGCCATGAGAAACGAGATAACCTCATCTATCTTTACGCCTACAAGAAGAGTCAGAATACCAAGAGTCGCTACAGTCTTTTTGTTTTCCGAGAAGAAAACAATCGTTTGTCCTGGGAGGGAGTTTATGACCCTTCTCTGGATTATAAGGTGTCTTTTTAAAATGGAGTAATTACACAAGGAAGGTAAGACATGACATTTCATGAACTTCAGATTTCTGAACCTATTCTCAAAGCCATTGATGCGATGGGCTTTGTAGAACCCTCTCCCATCCAAAGAGAGGCTATTCCTCTTTTGCTTCAGGGAGAAAACGTTGTAGGACAGGCCCAGACAGGGACGGGGAAAACGGCTGCTTTTGGGATTCCCATGGTAGAAAAAATAACCCAACAACGTGCCCCCCAGGGACTTATTCTTGTTCCTACGAGAGAACTCGCTATTCAAGTTTCTGGAGAGCTTCAAAAAATGGCACAATACAAAAAATGGATTGTTATTCTCCCTATCTATGGGGGCCAATCCATCGAACGTCAGATACGAAGTCTCTCCCGTGGTGTGCATATTGTGGTGGGCACACCAGGGCGTGTTCTTGACCATCTTGAGAGAGGAACCCTTCATCTGGATGGAGTGACCTTTTGTACGCTGGATGAGGCTGATGTGATGCTTGATATGGGGTTTATTGATGATGTGAGGGCCATTCTGACAAGAGTCCCGGACACTGCCCAGAAAGCCCTCTTTTCGGCGACACTTTCGCCAGAAATCAAAACCCTAATTGAGGACTTTGTTCAAAATCCTCGCTTTGTTACGATTCCCCACAGGGAACTCACTGTGCCCAATATTTCTCAATTCTACTATGAGGTTCGAGAGACTGAGAAACCTCAAGCCCTTACACGCATCATTGACTATTACAATCCTCATCAGACTGTGGTATTTGTGAATACCAAGGTTCGTGTAGAAGAACTCAAAGAGAAACTCCATGCTGCCGGCTATGAGGTAGAAGCCCTTCATGGAGACATGAAACAAACCCAACGAGAATTTGTGATGAAACGATTCCGTGCCCAACACTTTGATATCCTGTTGGCTACCGATGTTGCGGCCAGGGGTCTTGATATTGAAAATATCGATTTGGTGGTAAATTATGATCTTCCTCAGGATGAGGAGTACTACGTTCACCGGATCGGGAGGACGGCGAGGGCAGGACGTGAAGGAACGGCGGTGACTTTTGTGACCCTCAGGGAGATCAAAAGACTCAAAGAGATTGAGCGTTATATTAAGACAAAACTTCAGAGGCGTCGTCTTCCTACCCTTCAGGATATTGAAAAGATCCAAACACAGGCTATTTTGGATGAGATTGCCTCGACCATTGAAGAGGGGGGACTTGAGAGGTATCTTGATATTCTCACTGAAGGACTTTCTCACTATGATTCTGTGGATATTGCCGCGGCTTTGCTTAAGATGGTGATGGGAGAGCCAGAACAGGAATCGCTTTCCTCGGAGGAAGAGAGTCCTACGGTTCGTCTCTTTCTCACCATAGGAAGAGAAAGCGTCGATATCAAGGGGCTTCTTGCTTGGATCTCTGAAATGACGGGTATCCGAAGCCAGGAACTGGGGCGTATCACAATGCGGGAGGGGTTCTCGTTTGTCGATGTTCCTAGAGAAAAACTTGAGAATTTCCTTGTCCGTTTAGATCGTCAGAAATACAAGGGAAAAACCGTGAGGGTGGAGATCGCGAGAGAGAAAAACAAGTCACGGGAGTAAATTTTTTGCTCACTACGACCCGGGACAATGCCTGGGTCGTATGTGGGTTTTTCATGTGAGACCTATTTCCTATGTGCTATGCTCGTATTGAGGCAGGTGAGGGGCTTTTCAAGATCTTGTTTTCATTTTTGTCTATTTGCCCTTTCTCAAGGAGAGAAGGGGGGAGTTCATGTTTCCGCTTGGTACGGGGGTATTCCGCGCGTGAGGACAACGCCCACTTTTTTCTTTCTTAAATAATCGCCAGGGTGCTTATCGTGAGGTTATACCAAATCGTGTTGAGATAGGATACTTTCAAGACCATGGACAATAGTCTTTTATGCCTTTGTTCTTTGTTTTTAAAAATTTTCTGTGGGTTATCTTGCCGTGAAAACGTTTCCTTCTCTTGGAAGAGAAATCTTCTCTTTTTTCGTATTCAGGGCTCAAATTTCTTTTTAAAAACCCCTTTTTTTCTCTTGCCATTTTTTCAAATCGTGGTATAATAAATCAAAAGAAAGAGGGAGAGATATGACAATACTTCCTGGTTTTGAGCCTTTCTCTTTTGTGGGGAAACGAGATGAAGGGGTTCTTCTTCTTCATGGGTTTACGGGGAGCACCACCAGTGTGCGAGAATGGGGTGAGGCATTCTTTCAGGCCGGCTACCATGTGGAGGCCCCACGTCTTTCGGGGCATGGAACACGCTGGCAGGATGTGAACCGTTTCACGGCGGAGGACTGGCTTCTTGATGCGGAGGATGCCTACCATGTTCTTAAGGGCCGAGTAACTACCCTGTATGTGGCTGGACTCTCCATGGGGGGGCTTTTGGCCTTGGCGATGGCTGTCCAACACCCCGATATTCGGGCTATTGTCCTAGTCAATCATGCCCTTGAATTTTTTCCCAACCCTTTGCTTCCTTATGTGGGGCTTCTTCGGTTCTTTCTTGCAAGTGTACCAGCCATCTCTTCGGATATCAAAGATCCTAACACCAGAGAAACTGCTTATGACAGAACTCCTGTCAATGGGGTTTATGAGGTGAAAAGACTCCAAAAGATGGTCAAAAACCATCTTGCTGAGATTACTCAGCCCATCCTTATCTTCAAATCAAAAGAGGATCATGTACTTCCTACAAGTAATGTTGAAACAACCCTCTCTGCTGTACGATCACAGAGCAAAGAGGTGGTGTGGCTCACCAATTCTTATCATGTGGCCACCCAAGACTATGACAAGAGACTCATCTTTGAGAAGTCCTTGGAGTTTCTTGCAAAACACAGGGGGTAATTATGGCACATTATATTGGTGCCCTGGACCAGGGGACGACGAGTACCCGTTTTGTGGTTTTTGATCACGGGGGAAACATTGTTTCGGTGGCCCAAAAGGAGCACCATCAGATCTATCCTCAACCAGGGTATGTGGAACATGACCCTGAAGAGATCTTTTCTCGGGGTGTAGAGGTTATGCGAGAAGCCCTTGAGAAGGCCTCCCTCTCTGCACAAGAGATACAAGCGATTGGCATAACCAACCAGCGAGAAACGACAGTGCTATGGGACAAAAAAACAGGCAAACCTCTTTATAATGCCATTGTCTGGCAGGATACCAGAACTACAGAAATTTGTGAACGTCTTTCAGAAAAAGAAGGGATCTACCGTTTTCAGAAAAAAACGGGACTCCCTATTGCTACTTATTTTTCTGGACCAAAGATTGCTTGGCTTCTTGAGCATATTCCTGGTCTTCGAGACAAGGCCAAAAGGGGAGAAGTGGCTTTTGGGACGATTGACAGTTGGCTTGTCTATCGCCTCACAGGACGTCATGGAACGGATGTTACCAATGCGAGCCGTACCCTTCTCTTTGATATTCATACCCTCTCCTGGGATAGAGAGATATGTGAACTTCTTGGTATCCCTATGAGTATCTTTCCTGACGTCATAGATTCCTCTCATCCTGAAGCGTATGGAAGGCTTCACAAGGACATTCTGGGATGGGATATTCCTGTGACTGCGGTACTTGGGGATCAACAGGCGGCTCTTTTTGGGCAAACTTGCTATGAGATAGGGGAAGCCAAAAATACCTATGGAACAGGGTGTTTTCTCCTGGTAAATATCGGTACAACCCCTGTTTTTTCGACTCGTGGCATTCTCACGACAGTGGCATACCGTATCCAAGGAGAACCTGCTGTTTATGCTATGGAAGGCTCTGTGGCTATTGCCGGAGCCCTTATCCAGTGGGCTCGAGACAAGCTTGGGCTTATTACCAAAGCCTCGGAGATAGATGAACTTGCCATGAAAGTTGAAGGGAGTGAGGGTATTTACATTGTTCCGGCTTTTTCTGGGCTTTTTGCCCCCTATTGGAGAAGTGATGCCCGAGGGGTTGTGGTAGGCCTCACCCATTATACCAACCGATTTCACCTTGCAAGGGCCATCTTGGAAGCCACAGCCTACCAGACGCGTGATATCTTCGATGCTATGCTTGCTGATGCCCATATTGACTTGAAAGAGCTTCGAGTGGATGGAGGAATGGTGGTGAGTGAACCTCTGATGCAATTTCAGAGTGATATCCTTGGTATTGATGTTGTTCGTCCCCGTATTACGGAAACCACCGCTTTAGGCGCAGCGTATGCGGCAGGGCTTGCTATTGGTTACTGGCAGGGTAAAGAAGAACTCAGAGTCCACTGGCAGATTGACAAACGTTGGAAACCCCATATCTCTCCAGAAAAACGAGAGAATCTCTATCACGGCTGGAAGAAGGCTGTAGAACGAACCTTTCACTGGGTAGAATAATGAGGTACGATTATATTATCATTGGAAGTGGGATTGTAGGATCTCTTCTTGGGAGAGAACTTGTGCGGTATTCCTTCCGTGTCCTCATGATAGAAAAAGGGAGTGATATTGGAATGGGGACCAGTGCTGCCAATTCGGCCATCATTCATGCAGGGTATGACCCAAAACCAGGTACTCTCAAGGCAAAACTGAACGTTCGGGGGAATATGCTGTGGGATCATCTTGCCACTGAGCTTGGTATTCCCTTCAAAAAGAAAGGGAGTTATGTCGTGGCCTTGGTCCCAGAGGAGCTTCCTAAACTTCAAGAGCTCTATGAACAGGGGAAACACAACGGTGTTCCTGGTTTAAGGCTTCTCTCTGGTGAGGAGACGAGAGAGAAAATCCCAGGTATCTCCCCTCATGCTTGTGGGAGTCTCTTTGCCCCTACAGCTGGTATCATTGACCCCTTCCAGGCCAATTTTTTTGCGTGTGAAAATGCAGTGATCAATGGAATGGAACTTCGTCTTGGGACGGCCTTTGTCGATTTTCTCTGGGAAAACGGAGCTATCGTAGGGATTCAAACAAATGCTGGAGAGTTTCGGTCTCGTTGGGTTATCAACGCTGCCGGTATTCATGCTGATGAGATTATGCACAAGGCGGGGATTCATGCTGACTACCACATTCAACCACGTCGTGGACAGTATGTGGTATTGGATAGAAATGTCTTTTCCTGGGACAAAGTGGTTTTTCCATGTCCGAACGAACAGGGCAAGGGCATCCTTGTGGCTACCACTATGCATGGAAATACCCTCATCGGCCCAACCTCTGAAAACGTAGAAAACAAACAAGCCCTTTTTACCACCGAAGAGGGACTCAAACAAGCCATAGAGGGGGGAAAACGTCTTGTTCCGAATTGGGATTCTCGCTGGATTATTGCCCAATACGCGGGTATACGAGCCACTCTTTTTCCTACCAAGGATTTTCTCATTGAGGTGGGAGAAGTTCCGGGATTTATCAACATCTGTGGTATTGATTCGCCGGGCTATGCCTCTGCTCCGGCTATTGCCGAATATGTTATCGAAAAACTCAGAGAAAAAGGGGAACCTCTTCTCCCTCGTCATGATTTTAACCCTATCCGCGAGCCTCGTCGGCTTTTCAAACATCTTTCCCCTGAGGAGAGAAGGCGTTGCATCCAGAAAGACCCAGCCTATGGCCGAATTGTATGTCGATGTGAGGAGATAACAGAGGGGGATCTCCTTGCAGAGATTCGAGGTCCAATTCCAGCAAGAACCTACGATGCTCTTAAACGTCGCACATGGCTTGGGACGGGGCGTTGTCAGGGGAGTTTTGATTTCTCACGGGTGATAGAGATTCTTGCCAGAGAAAACCACACCTCATATTATCAGGTAACCAAAAAGGGCGGGAACTCTCGTTTTGTTTTTTCACCAGTAAGGGGGCGAGATGATCTATGATGTGGTGGTAATTGGAGCAGGCCCAGCGGGCATGGCTGCCGCCATTGCGGCTCATGATGAGGGGGCTCGTGTACTCATTCTCGATCGAAATAACGAACCAGGGGGTATTCTTCCCCAGTGTATTCATGCTGGGTTTGGGGCTCGAAGATTCAAGCAAGATCTTCCTGGCCCCCTTTATGCCTACCATTTTCTCAACGAAATTCGTAAACGAGAGATAGAGCTTTGGCTTGAGAGTTTTGTCATGGATATAAGTCCCTCTCGACGGGTGACAGTTCTCTCTCCAAAGGGATATTACGAGATTGAGGCAAGGAGTATTGTTTTGGCGATGGGATGTCGAGAACGCACTCGTTCCCAGATCAATATTCCGGGCACACACCCTGCCGGTGTTTATACGGCAGGGACGGTTCAGCGTATGATCAATCGTGAAAATTGGATGCCGGGGAAACGTTTCATCATCCTTGGTTCAGGGGATATTGGTATGATTATGGCACGACGTATTACCATTGAGGGTGGAGAGGTTCTTCGTGTGGTAGAAGCCCTTCCCTACCTCACCGGTTTACGAAGAAATTATGTGCAGTGTTTACAGGATTTTGGTATCCCACTCTTTCTTCGTCATACCATCACCAGAATCGATGGGTATGAGCGTGTGGAAAGGGTTGAAATCACCCCTCTTGATGAAAACTTTTGTCCCATCAAGGACAAGAGTGAGTGGGTAGATTGTGATACTCTGCTGCTTTCGGTAGGGCTCATTCCTGAAAATGAACTCAGTCGTCGGCTTGGTATTGTCCTTGATCCTGTTACCGGAGGGCCTGTTGTTGATCAGTTTAGCCAGACATCTGTGTATGGAATCTTTGCTGCCGGCAATGTGGTACATATTTATGATCTCGTCGATGATGTTTCTGACCATGGAGAGCTTGCAGGACGCTTTGCCGCCAGATTTGCCAAAAATCTTGCTCTCTGGAGTGAACCCTCTCTCTCCATCGGGTGGAATTTTCCTCTCCGAAGTGTTGTGCCCCAAAAAATTCTTCTCTCAAAAACCACAGAAGAACCGCTCTCTTTTTTTCTTCGTGTACATACCCCATGGGAATCTTCCGTTACCCTCAGTCTTAGAGGAGAAGATTCTCTCTTCTTTCAGAAGAAACTTCCGTATGTTCGACCAGCAGAAATGATTAGTGTCTCTCTTGATCCCTCTCTTGTTCAGACGTGGAAAAATCACCCTCCATCGCGGCTTTTTTGGGAGATAACCTATGACTCGTGAGATCTACTGTCTTCGCTGCCCTCGGGGCTGTCTTCTTCAGGTAGAGATATCAGAGGCTTTCTCGACAATACAAGGCAACTCGTGTAAACTGGGAGAGGAATTTGCCATTCAAGAAATCCGTGCCCCACGCCGATTATTTACATCATCGGTACAGGTGAAAGGGGGAAAATTCCCTCTTGTTCCAGTGATGACTTCTGCGCCTATTTTGAAAGAGGATATTCCTCGGTGGATTTCCCTGTGCCATAGCCTTTCCCTTGAAGCGCCAATAGAACCAAACACTGTTATCGCTCGTGATCCCTTTGGGGATGGTATAGATCTGATCACTACCTGGTTTGCCTAATGAAGGAGGCTGTATGCCACTCACGGTGGGAGAATGGCAAGAGATTCTTCGCTTGCGAGGAAAACTTTCCCCTCTCTGGGCAATAAAAACAACCCATTATGAACCTGTACTCAATATTCTTACGGAGATCTCTTCTGCAGAAGGGTATCATTTTTTGGTTACTTCCTGTCCTTCCCAGGTTCTTGAGCCTTATCCCCCGCTTTTTGAGTTACTGAAGCACCTTCATCAAGAGACCCAAATTCCAACCTCGACCCTTCTTGAAAAGAGTCACGTCTATCCTCTTCATCGAAGCCTTTTTGAGGGCATGTATGAGGGGAAGATTATCCACAGGGATATCCTCTTCCTCGAGGAACTCAGTTTTGAAAGCCTTTCTCTTGAGGAAAGTCTTTATGCCCAGGTGGAAATCCTTTCCTCAACGTGTCCTACGCTTTGGGTCATTACTGAGGCTCATTACCTTCAAAAGAAAACCCTTGCCTTTCTTCGCCGTCTCATGAAGCTTAAATCTCACCATCTCCAGATATTTCTTATCACACCCTCCCTTGATCAGCAGTTTGTTTTTACAGATTTTTGGGAAGAACTTCTTCAGGATGGGTTGGCATATGAACTGGACGCTCTTCCTTCCCCTCTCAAAGAAACTCCCCGTCCTTTGAGTATTCAGGAGGCCTTCAGCAAAGTACGTCTTCTTCTCCACTATTTCCATTTCAGTGAGGCTATTGATCTTTTGGAGAGTATCCGTAGTGATATGTATTTGACTGAAGATGAGATCATGTACTTCTACCTCAAGGGAATGGCTCATTACTATCAGAGAGAATTTCAGCAGGCCATCGAGTCTTTTCACAATGGTCTTGAAAAAAGTTTTGATATCGCAAATGAGGAACAATCTCAACATTTTCAATTTTATTTGGCCCTCAGTTACTTAGGGCAGGGGGATCTTGAACAGGCCTACAAACACATTTATGTGGTGTATCACCACGCTTATTCCCAGAGTATAGCCGAAACCTTTGGATATCTCTTTTATTATCTGCTCATCACCTCTGCCTACCAGGGAAGATGGTCTTCAGATCTTGAGAGTCTCATGCAACAGGTGTTGGCTGAGGCTGATCGGTGGGGATTTCTCAATATGAAGGCGTATATTCTTGGGGTATACTTTATTGAGAATATGCAGGGAGGGTTTGTTACCGCCAAGAGTTCCCTTCTCTTTCAGGTATGTGAGGAGATGATCAAAATTGCTGAAACATTAGGTAACGAAGCTCGGCTTGCTGCTGCTTACCACAACAAAGCCATGATTCTCTCCCATCTTAACAAACACGAAGAGGCGTTTGCCTATTACCGAAAGAGTCTCTCCCTCAAGGAGCGTTTTCAAAATTCTCTTGAGCTTGCTCAGATACGAAATGGTATTGCCTATGGGTATCTTCTTGCAGAAAAATATGACGAAGCTGCTGGTTTTCTCCAACAAAATATCAATGCCATCCGAACCATAGGAAGTTTGACGGAGGTTATGCTTACCCTGGTTAATATGGCGGTGATGCTTGTGGGAACTGCCCAGTATGAGGAGGCTATTCTCCTTTTTCGTACTCTTGAGGAAATGAAACGCATTGCTGGTATTGCTCATCTTCCCTATCATTCCAATGAGGAGTTGGGATGTTACCTTGGTATATGTTATGCCAAAACCCACCAATCTTTGAAGCTTTTTGGGCTTTATCAGAGAGTCAAGGCTCTGATGGAGGTGAATTCTCACTCTGCCTATGAAGATATCCTTTGGCTTCTCTTCCAGGCGTACTTCTTTTTTGAAGAGAATCGCCTTGAGGAGTGTGCTCGAGTCCTTCACAAATGGGTACTTCTCATGGCAGAGTATCGTCCATCGCTGTGGCTTCTCTGGCGTCGTGGTTGCGAACTCTTTTATGAGGTTTTCAAAGAAATGTCTCCTGAGAGGGTTTCCTTTCAGGGGATCCTTTCCCGTCTTGAAAACCAACAGCTTTTGGCTCCGGAGTTACAGCGGCTTATCACCTCTCTTCCTCCTCTTTCTCCTGTGAGCCTTTTCTGGAGTAGGGAGGAATGTATTGCCCTTGCTCATGAATTTTCTACCCTTCAGTCATTGGAGCAGAATCTGGTGCGGATGCATTTTCTCAGACAGATTTATTCTATTATGGCTAATACCTCTCTCTCAAGTCATCTTTTTCAAAAGATCCTCAAGGTTATTGCAAATTATCTTCCTCTTTCTTCGGGTTTTTTTCTTCTCATAGAGGACTTTCATTGGCAAAATGCTGCCTCTGTCAATGATACCCATATTTTTGATCCTATTTTTGTGATAGAAAAGGTGTATCGAGAAATTCCCGTGGAGCAAAAGGTTGTTGAACTGACGTCTCAGCCTTATTGGGAAAAGCTTCTTCCTTTCAAGGGCAAGGTGTACCTGATTCCTTTGCGACGGCGCTATACCTGGGAGGGGGCTTTGCTTCTTCTGTGGAATGCTTCCTTTTCGTTGGGTCGAGAGCAAGAAGATATTCTTTCGATGCTTGGCGAGTACCTTGCAGTGCAGGTGTACTACAAGAAATTACTTGACAATCTTCGGTTTTTGAATTATGATATTATCACTGGTTTTTATAAGGGAGAAGAGATCATCCAGCAGATGCGCCGTGAAAGTGCGAGGATTGAGCGTTATGGCAAAAAGATGCGCAATTTTGCGATAGCCTACATTATGCTTGAGAATCTCTTCCATTTTCGGGAAAAATATGGGGAAAACCTCACCAATTTTTTTCTCAAACGGTTTCGTCAACATCTTGAGCGAAGTGTGAGAGAAGTGGACATGGTGGGCTACATGCCAGAGGGTGGGGTGATCATTCTTTTCCCTGAGAGCCGCTCCGAAAATGTGCAACAGTTTGTGAAGCGGATGGAGCGATTTTTTACCTCGCCTCTCTCTGAACTTCGTGATGTTGCCAAACTTCTCCCAAAAGAAAAAACACACCAGAGTTTTGAGATTCAGTGCCATATAGGTATTGTTGATTATCATACCTGCCCTGAATCTCCAGAGAGCTTGGTTCATGTTGCCAAGGATATGGCTCTTCGGGCAAGAGCAAATGCTGTGTTGAAAGAGATCTACACGTCCAAGCGCCCATAGCTCAGTTGGATAGAGCGTCGGCCTCCGGAGCCGAAGGCCAGAGGTTCGACTCCTCTTGGGCGCAAAATCGCCACCCCCACGCGGGTGGCGATTTTGCTTGGATCTGCCTACCTCTGGGCAAGAAAGTGGCTTGACAAGCCTTTCTTTTTTGCTTTAGAATATATTCTCTTGCGGGAATAGCTCAGTTGGTAGAGCGCTACCTTGCCAAGGTAGATGTCGCGGGTTCGAGTCCCGTTTCCCGCTAGAAGGGGCGTGTGCCCCTTTTTTATTTTTGGGGAAGATATGACATGTGATGATATTCTTGTCTATGAGGACGATGATCTTGTGGTAGTAGAAAAACCCGTCAATATGCCTTCTCAGCCGGATAAGACGGGAGATGAAGCCCTCTCAACATTTCTTGAAACATACCTCTCTTCTCGGGGAAAGAAGGCATATATCGGGGTTGTCCACAGGTTGGACCGGCCTGTTGGGGGGCTTATGGTGTTTGCCAAAAATAGAAAGGCGGCCGAAAAGCTTTCCACCCAAATGAAAACACGGGAGTGCGAAAAATACTACCTTGCCGTTGTATATGGGGAGGTTTTTCCTCCGAGTGGGACCCTTGAGGATTTTCTCACCAAGGATCCTCATCGAAACCTCTCACGTGTCGTTTCTTCTTCCCACCCTTTGGCCAAGAAAGCCACCCTCTCCTATCGAGTGTTGGCCTACCACCAGGAAAAAAATCTCTCTTTGCTTGAGGTAGAACTTCATACTGGTCGCCATCACCAGATCCGGGTGCAGTGGCAATCGCGTGGGCACCCCCTCTATGGGGATCAGAAATACGGACGAGGATTCACCCGGGGTGGGCAACGGCTTGGTTTGTGGTCATACCGACTCAGTTTTTCCCATCCAAAGACAGGAGAGTATCTCAGCTTTACTAGAAAGCCCCCAGCGGTGTATCCCTGGATTCTCTTTGAGGGATATTTCCGCCCTCAAGGATAAAGCCTCAGATGTACTAATTCATGTCCCCATGGGGCAAGTTTCACTCTCCACTTTGTCCCTTCCAGCGTATAGGAGGTTTTTTCCCACGCGGAAACAAAGGTTTGACCTTCTTCTACCCCTAAACATCCCACATCAACCATTACTTCACGGTTTTCATCACCATTGGAGAGGGCAAGCAGCCACCCTTCTTCCATGGTAAAACGGGCCAAGACAAGTACCTCCTCATCGGCATAAAGAACTTTAAAGCTTCCTTCCTGGAGTGCCACGTTTTCTTTTTTCCAGAAAGCAAGCTGCTGATACCAGGAAAAGACCTCTCTATCCCATCGAGACTCGTCCCAAACCATAGGATAACGACACCCCTCAATCGCGTGCGTATCCCCTTCCAGTAAAACCTCATCCCCATAATAAAGAGAGAAAGTCCCTGGGAGAAGAAAAGCTGCCGAGATCATTCCCCGGTACCACTCTTTTCGAAAGAGATCCGGCTGGTTATGAAAACGAACAATATCGTGTGAATCCAAAAGATTGAACTGGGTATGAACCAAAGGATTGGGAAGCCGTGTATAGTGCTGGAGTATCTGGTTGGCCACTGCCTTGGCCGAACCTCTTTTCCCTCGAAATCCTATGGGAAGTTTTGGTTTGAGAAAGTGATCCATCTCGCCAGCAAAAAAACGAAGGGGCCTTAAACAAGCAAAGTAGTTCATTGCCCCATCCCATTCGTTTCCAAGATGATAGGTAATGTTGTCTTCCCAGTGTTCTCCAATCAAATAGACGTCTTTTTTGACTCCTTTCAAGGCCTGTCGAATTTCCGCGAAGAGCTCGTGTCCAAGTTGGTCTGCATCTCGACGCGCCGTTTGATTTCCTACATCAAAACGCCACCCATCAATAAAGTAGGGAGACTTGAGATACATTTGCAAAATAGAATCTGTGGCCCTATAGATCTTTTCCCGAAGTTTTTGGGAATGATAATTGAGCTGCGGGAGAGTAGGGATATTGTACCATGAAAGGTAATTTCCCTTTTCATCAAAATAGTAAAACCCTCTTTCTTCAGAAGAAGGATCTGCCAGTGCCTTTTGAAACCAGTGGTGATTTTTGCCTGTGTGGTTGATGGAGATATCCAAAAGAAGCCGCATCCCCTCCTCATGCAGACTCTCAGAAAGCCGGATCAAGGCAGGGTTCCCCCCTAATTTTTCATCCACACGGGTATAATCGACGCAATCATACCGATGTGTGGTAGGGGCTTCAAAGATAGGATTGAGATAGAGCGCTGTTATCCCCAGAGATTTGAGATAGGGGATCTTTTGCCGAATCCCCTCCAGATCTCCCATATAAAAATCCATGCATCCTGCCTCGTGATAGGGGAGAGGTTTTGTTTCCCAGGCCATCTCTCTGGCGGTAAATCCATGATACGTATAAGGCTTCAATGTCTGATATCCTCCCCTGGCAAACCTATCAGGGAAGATATGATAAAACGTTCCTCGTGATACCCAATCTGGAATGTCATCCTGGGCGAGGAGAACAAAATCATGATCCTCTGTGGGAGGATAGTCTACTATACCCTGGCGGGTATAGTACCACACCCTCTCAGATGTCACAAACACAAAGCGATATTGTTTATAAGTCTCATTTACCAGCAACTCTGTTTGGTAATACTCAAAACGCTGGGTGGTATGGACTTTTTTCATCTCCTGCCAGTGTCCATCACCATTCACAATCGTCCAGAGAAGAACCTTTTGTACAGGGTGATGTTTTCCCATCCTGAGACGCACAAACACCATATCTCCCACCCTTGGACGAATATGGGACACATAATCCCGAGTCACATCAGAAAAGACCATTTCCTTCCAATCAATCATGGTTCTTCCCTCTCTTCTATCATAAAGCAATGAGGGGGAAAAGGCAATTTTTGGATTTTTTCTGCCAAAACATCGTTTCTTTTTTCCTGGAGGAAGGATGAGCCACCATCTTTTAGAAATTTTTATTCAACGCAAGAAACATTTTTATCTTACCTCTTCTCAAGTGGTACGTAGGCTTGTTGTGGGGCGATACATTTATATGCTGGACGAATGATTCTTCCTCCAGCAATCAACTCCTCTAATCTGTGGGCTGTCCATCCGGCCATACGAGAAAGGGCAAAAATAGGGGTATATAACTCGCGGGGAATTCCCAGCATATCATAGACAAATCCTGCGTAAAAATCTACATTGGCACAGATGATCTTGTTTTTGGCTTTTTCAGCAAAGAGTTGCTTGGAAAAATGCTCAAAAAGATTATAAAGCTGAAACTCTTCCTCTCGTTTTTTATGCTTTGCCAATTCCTCGGCCTTTTTCTTGAGAAGGATGGCCCTCGGATCAGAGAGGGAATACACAGCATGTCCCATACCATAAATGAGTCCACGTCTATCATAGGCTTCCTTGTTGAGAAGACGGCGAATATAGTCTTTGATTTGATTTTCGTTTGTCCAGTCCTTGATTTCTCGCTTGACATCGTCCATCATGTTTACTACCTCAGCATTTGCCCCTCCGTGACGAGGCCCTTTGAGAGAACAGAGTGCAGCCACAATAGCGGAATAGGTATCGGTATTGGTTGAAGAAACGACGTGCAAGGTAAAGGTAGAATTATTTCCCCCACCATGCTCAGCATGGAGTACAAAAGCCAGGTCGAGAATCTGGGCCTCAATGGGATCAAACTCCCGATGTGGACGGAGAAGAGAGAGGAAATTCTCTACATGAGAAAGGTTTTCATCCTGGTGATGAAGGTAGAGACTCTCCTTTTCATAATAATGCCTTTTGGCATGGTATCCATAGGCAACCATAGCAGGAAACTGCGCCAAAAGTCGAAGGCTCTGGTCCAGAACATTGGCGATAGAAATATCATCAGGCTGAGGATCATACGCATACAAGGCACTCACCTCTCTTGTCAAGAGATTCATAATATCTCGACTTGGGGATTTGAGAATGATATTTTCTTTGAAGCCATCGGGGAGGTGACGATACTGCTTCAAAAGAGCCGAAAAGTCCTCGAGCTCTTTTTTTGTGGGCAACTTGCCAAAGAGAAGCAAAAAGGCGGTCTCCTCAAAACCATAGCGATGTTCAGATTGAAATCCTTGGACAAGATCAAAGATATCAATCCCCCGATATCGAAGTCTTCCCTCCACGGGAACGGGTACCCCCTCATCCATCACGTACCCATGCACCTCCCCAATATGGGTAAGTCCCACAAGGACCCCTGTGCCGTCAGCATTCCGGAGCCCCCGTTTCACATTGTACTCTATATACAACTCATTAGGAATAACGTCATTTTTCTCTAGATAGTCTACATAGGAAGCCAAAGAAGTCAGGTTTTTTGGTTGGGGTTCTTTCATACCATACTCCTCGTTAGTCTTCTGAGAGCAAGGCACGGTCATTTTCATAGGACTTGTGCCTCAGTTTATGGAAACGAGCGATCAGATCATCTACAGTAAGACGTGTCTTCTCCTCACCCGAGATATCCAAGATAATTTCACCCTCATCCATCATGAGTAACCGATTCCCATACTCAATAGCCTGGCTCATGTTGTGTGTGATCATCATAGCCGTCAAGTGGTACTCCTCAATAAACTCTTTAGTAAGGGCAAGAATCTTGCTGGCATTTTTTGGATCGAGGGCTGCTGTATGCTCATCAAGAAGGATCAGAGCAGGCCGAGACAGAACCATCATGAGAAGAGTAAGCGCCTGACGTTGCCCCCCAGAAAAAAGCGCAAGATTATCTTTCATTCGGTTTTCAAGGCCCATTTGTAGACGCTTGAGTTCCTCTCGGAAGGTTTCTCGCATTGAGTGATTGAGGCTCACCACCGGCCATTTGAATCCCTTGCGATAACAGATCATCATATTGTCTTCTAAACTCATGTTGGAGGCCGTTCCAAGGAGGGGATTTTGAAATATCCGGCCAATATACTTTGCCCTTTTGTACTCTGGGTCGTTTGTGACATCTATCCCATTGATGAGGATGTGTCCTTTTGTTGGGGTATAGGTGCCGGCTATCAGATTAAAAAGTGTTGTTTTTCCTGCCCCATTACTTCCAATGATGGTGATGAAATCCCCTTCGTTAACCTTGAGGTTTATATTTTTGAGAGCGATGCGTTCATCAGGAGAATTAGGATGAAACACATGGGTAAGGTTTCGAAGTTCGATCATACATCCCTCCGAAGTTTCTGGGAGGATTTTTGCTGAAGCCTACTCACAATGATAGAGACAATGATGAGAAGACCACTGATAAGTTTGAGGTCGTTAGGTGTCATCCCTATATAATATCCGTAGTAACGCCCAAAAAACATGATGGCCTTGTAAATCAGAGAACCAAACACAGCCCCTAAGGTGAGAATGAAGATACGATTCGAACGGAAGAAGAGTTCTCCAAGCATCACTGAGGCAAGTCCACTGATAATAATACCCTGTCCAAGTCCTACATCCGCATACCCCATGTACATTGCTGCAAAAGCCCCGGAAAGTCCGACGAGAGCATTGGAGAGACCAATTCCAATATACTTTAGAGTAGCCGGGTTTACCCCCTGGGAAATGACCATCTGTTCATTGTTTCCCATTGCCCCAATCGTGAGCCCCATATCTGTCCGAAAAAAGAGATCAAGAAGTATCTTTACAACCAATACAACCACCAAGAAAAATAGAAAAAGTGCCCATTCTCTGGGAAGATATTCATGTGTCATGGATTCAAAACGAGACAACAAATGATCCACTCGTAAGAGTTGAACATTTGGTTTATTGCCCAACACACGGATGTTCACAGAGTATAACATAGTCATGGTCAGGATACTTGCAAGAAGCCCAGGGATTTTGAGTTTATTGTGAATCAAAGCCGTTGCCATACCTGCCACAAAACCACCCACAAAAGCAAAGAAAAGCCCCCACCCACTTCCCAAACCATTCACGAGAGTGGCTGCCATCACCGCCGCCCCCAAGGGAAAAGCTCCATCCACGGTGAGATCAGGAAAATGCATAATGCGAAAGGTAATAAATACCCCAAGCACCATTAACGCGTAAATCAGACCCTCAACCAGAATACCCTCTACCATCCGAGCCCCTTTGTGCATTTTGGTGGCTTATTATAACGGAAAAGAAGTTTTTTGGCAATTTCACTTCGTGTTTTTCCTTGCTCTTTCTGGTGGGCTTGCATACTACTTTTCTTTTTCACTGAGAGATGCTCATAACACGGGGAGAGAAAGTCCTCTCACAAAAGTGCGATGTGGTTGTCTCTATTTTCCCCATATCATCTGTCACTTTGCACTCCTACGAAAACCTCTCCTGAGGGAAGAAACCAGAGAAGGAGCAGATTTTTCTGGAAAATTTCACCACACCCCACCTTTTCTCTGGAAACACGAGACGTCAAAAAAGGGGGAGGTGAGGCTTTTTATCCTTTTCCCTTATTGTCCCACGATACCAAAAAGTCGTTCTGCATTTCGTTTCAGTACCCAATCCCCTACCTGAGACGATCTTCGTAGGGTGTCACACATGGTATGGTAAAACTCATAGGTTCTTTCTCCGCCCACAAGGGCGTCACTCCCAAAAAGCACCTTCTCTGGTCCTGCTTTTTCCAAAATAGGCCAGAGGTCAACCTCTTTCACCCAGGTGGTATCCCCATAGACGTGGGGATATCGAAGCATCATTTCTAGAGCCTGCCGATGGTCAGTATAGAGACCCATGTGGACAAGAACGACAGGAACCTCGTACTTTTCTGCCCATCGGGATACCAAGATAGGTTGAGAAAACTCATCAATAGCTGTGTGGATAACTATAGGCCAATGGAAACACTTTGCCACCTCAAAATAGATCTCCCACCTGTCATGATTCAAAGGAAGCCTGGAATGAAAGGGATGAAACTTAAACCCATAGAATCTCTTTGTGTTATCCGCAAGATACTGAAAAAATATCTCTTTCTTGGTATCCATGGGGCGTACCCACACCAAAGGAAAAAGTCTCCCCGAGGAAAGCATCTCAAGCACCCTTTGTGCCCCTTCATACTCTGAAAGCGTGGGAAGGGGATCATGCTGATCTTGGTTTCCATACTCCATCACATCAACAAGAGAAACCAACCCAAGAGAAATACTCATCGTGTCCATTGCTTCAAGGAGTTTTTCCTCGTTAAAAGGTGCATAGACCATTCCTAACGAAAGATGCATATGACTATCAATCATAATCTTTTCTCATAGATATTGCCAGGGTATTGGATCAGATACCCTTTGATCTCCAATTGGGTGAGAAGATGAAGAATCTCTCCAAGAGTTTTTCCTGAATCCTCTATCAGGCTGTCTAGAGAAAACTGGACTGGTAATCCTGCAAGAAAACGGTGTTCTTCTGCTGTCAAAAGGGCAAGCTGGTCGGAACATACCGGTGCTGGTTTCGAAGGGAGCTGAGAAAAAACGACCTTGACCACATCCTCTGGAAGCGTAACCATTATTCCCCCCTTTTTCGCGAGGGCATTACTCCCTACGAAATGCGGATCAAGAGGGTTTCCAGGGATGAAAAAGAGGGGTTTTTGTTGGACTCTTGCAAACTCTGCTGTAATAAGCGCACCAGACTTTTCCGGTGCTTGCATGATCACCACAGCTTTCGAGAGGCCGGCAATGAGACGATTTCGAAAACGGAATCGCCACTTCTGATTTGTTGTCAGGGGATGGTATTCACTGATGACCGCCCCATGTTCACAGATCTCCTCAAAGAGGGCTCGCCTATGTTCTGCTACTTGAGCAAAAGAAGTTCCCAGAACAGCGATAGTGTACCCACCATACGTCAAGACTGTGTGGTGAGCCATTTCATCATGGCCCTGGGCAAGCCCACTTACCACCCCTACCCCAAAAGCCACAAACTCTCGACAAAAATAGCGGTTCACTTCTAGGGCTTCAGTGGTTGCCTCTCGTGTGCCTACTACCCCAACCAAGGGATAGTCAGGGAGAAGGTTTCCCTTCACGTAGAGCAGAAAGGGGGCATCGGGAATCTCTCGGAGACTTCGAGGGAACCGGACATCCTCAAGAGAAAGAACAGTAATTTTTTGTTTTTCACAGAGGGAGAGAATTTCTTCTCCTTTTTTAAGCATAGAGGAAAAGAGCTCTCTGTGATGTGGAGAAACCCCAACACAGCGCATCTGGTCTTCCACACCAAGAGAGAAAAAATCCCTCACTGATCCACAGCTTGCCATGATCTTTTCAAAGCGCTTTGGGCCTATCAGATCGTTGCTACTCAAAGCAGCATAATACAAAAGAGAAGAAGACATATCTTCCTCGTTATGGTTTTTGATTTAAGATGTCCAAATTTCTCTCCACTGTTTCCAGACGACTATCATTCTTGGGAAGGAGGGTCTGGAGTCTTCCGTAAACCTTTTTTGCCTGCTCATACTCTCCCAGTTCATAATATACCCTTGCCAGAGCAAAGAGAATGTCTACATTTTTTGGATTTACTTTGTAGGCACGGGCAATATACTCATATGCCTGTTTTGCATCTCTTGACTCAAGTGCCATCAACGTCAAAAGATAGAGAGCATCAGGATTCTCTGGTTCTTGTTTGAGAACGAAGCGAAGCCTTTCTTCTGCTTTTTTGGCGTAGGCATCCCTCTCTGAGGGGGTAACTGCTGTATAAGCGAGGTTATAGTAGATGAGACCCTCTCGATAGGCAATCCCCGTACTGCCTGGGGTGATGTCTCGGGCAATTTCCATGTATCGGGCTGCCTCATTCCACATCTTTTGGGCAATGAGACGATCGGCGAGAGAAAGAGCAACAAGTCGGCGTGCGTTTTCTACACGAGCATTGAGGGTGGCTAGGGTGATGAGATCTTTTTGTTTTGTTAATCTTTCAAGAGAGGCTTTTTTATCCTCGATTTTTTGGCTTGCTGCGAGTTTTTCAGCTACCCGTATAGCACGGGTGACCGGATTCTGGGACACCCCGAGAAGAAAACCTATTCCTCCACCAAGCAAAAATATCCCTATCCACCGAAGGTATGGCGTCAGCCTCATCCTATGCCTCCGAAAGAATATTTTGAAGAACACTGTCGAGCTTATGAAGCACAAGAGGCTTGAGAAGAAATTTATTCACCCCTACATCAATACATTCAATGAGGAGATCTGTTTCATTGTAGGCGGTGGTTACAATAATAGATTTTGGTTTCTTGAATTCTTTGATAGCCCTTATCATCTCAAGCCCTCCCATAATAGGCATCCGAATATCGGTAATCACTACATCAGCTGGATCCTCTTGGTAGAGCCTCAATCCCTCTTGACCATTCGAAGCCACCATGAGTTTTTCGACACGATTCTCCAGGTATTTGGATACCTCAAGGCGGGTGATACTGTCATCCTCCACATACAAAACCTTTAGAGGAAATTTGTCTGCCATACAGCCCTCCCACTCTATTTCACTCCCTTGTCCTACAACAAGAGAGAAAGCCGTTCAATTTCATCAGGATCATCAATGGTTTTCACAATATGCCTATCTACGTCCCGTTGAAGATCTACCTGCAGGGGGGTGCGGAGAGGAACCCCTTTGTGATTTACCACAATGGCTATCTGAGGACGAAGGGTGTACTCCTCTTTCTTGCCAGTGATATAGGCAATCTCCCCCGTACTGAGATATACAAATGCCCCCACAGGATAAAAGGACCCCAAATCGTACATCTTTGAGAGTTCATTGATAAACCTTTGAGACACATACGGAGAAAAATGGTTGCCTGTGTTGCGCATGATATAGATTAGGGCCTCATTTACGGTATAGGGTTTTTTGTAGGCTCGTTCCGTTGTTAGGGCATCAAAAACGTCACACACAGAGACAATACTGGCAAAGTTTCCTATAGCGTCACCCTTAAGTTTCAAAGGGTATCCACTCCCGTCCCACTTTTCGTGATGGAAGAGAATCATCTTTTTGATGTAGGAACTCAGGGAAGGGTCACTTTTGAGGATATTGAACCCATAGACGGGATGGTACTTCATCACCCGGAATTCTTCTTCGGTAAGGTTGTCGTGTTTGTTGAGAATAGCCAAGGGAACCTTGATTTTCCCAATATCGTGCAAGAACCCCCCAACGCCGACCTCTTTGATAAAAAAGGTATTGAATCCCAGTTTTTTGGTGAGAAACATCGAGAGGATTCCCACATTGATAGAATGCTGGTAGGTATAACTGTCATAGTCCTTGAGAACCAAAAGATTCAGAAATCCATTGGGTCGAGCCTCCATTTCGGTAAAAAACCGGTTAATAGCCTCTCGTGCCCTATTGGTATCAGGGAGTTTCCCATACCGGATCTCGGTGACGATCTCATCAAAGGCTGTCTGAGCAAATCCAAGGCTAGCCTCACTGAACATAGGGGTTTTTTGGGGAGACTCTTTCCATTTGGGAGGGGCATAATAGACCGTTGTGATACCTTTCACCTTCAAACGAGACAGAAAAGCATCCGTGAGAACCTTTCTTGCTGGCCAGAGCATAGTCCCATTTTCATCATAGACAATACCGGAAAGAACGGTTCCCGGCTTGAGAAATCGCACCTCAACGGCTTCGAATTTTTCTTTCTCGAGCATGAGCCTACTCAAACTCCTTGTAGATTCCGCTTATCTGAATCCCCCTGTTGTTCTGATATTTTCCCTGGTAGGGTTCTATCTTGCCCTTGACTGTATGAAAGTAAATCTGAGCAATCTCGACAAAAGGGTAAACACGGATAGGTTGAATCACCGAGATCTCAAGTGTCCAATATCCAGAGAAACCGACATCCCCAAATCCGGCCGTGGCATGGATGAATATACCCAGTCTTCCAATACTAGAACGTCCTTCAATAAGGGGGACGTATTTTTTTGAAGTGGTATGTTCCACCGTGCGACCGAGGTAAAGTTTGTTAGGTTCAAGCACAATACCCTCAGGGGGAATAGAAAGCACATCGTAGCCACAGGCCTGTTTCATGTCTAGGCATCCCTCTCGGAGCACATAAAGCTCATTGTGAAGACGCAAATTGTACGAGTTGGGATTGAGTTGCCGTTCATCATAGGGCTCGATGATAATATCTTTTCTTTTGATGGCTTTCCGAATTTCCGAAGCCGTGATAATCATACTTCCCCCTTATCCCTTGAGACTCTCAAGGATTTTGGTAATCTTTTCAATCTCAGCTGTATAATAGGCAAGTTTGTCTTTTTCTTTTTGAATAACGGCTGATGGGGCTTTTGTGGCAAAGTTTGGGTTGGCTAGTTTGGCCTCTGTTGCTTGTTTTTGTCCTTGCAATCGTTTTAATTCCTCTTCAAAGCGGGTACGTTCTTTTTCCTTGTCGATGGTTCCCTCAAGGGAAACATACACGTCAAACCCTTTGCCGTGTCCTACGGCCTCCATAGGTTGAGGCTCCCGTTTCGAGATGAAGTGGAGGTTGGATTTGGTGAGCCTTTCTACAAAGGGGGTATAGGTTTTGAGGATGTTCTTGTCTGCTTCGTTTTCTATCACAAGAGAAACCTCAACCTCTTGTCCTGGGGCAATCTTGTTCTCTCCTCGAACATTGCGAATCACATATACCGCATCTTGGATAAGTTTTGCCTCGTTCATTTCCTTTTCAAAAAAGAAGTGATTGTCCACGACAGGGTAAGGGGCATACATGATCGTCTTTTCATGGTTGGGGAGGGTGAGGTAGATACGCTCTGTCACAAAAGGCATGAAAGGATGAAGAAGTTTGAGGCTTCCCTCAAGCACATGGAGAAGAATCGCCCGTTTTGCTTGTTTCTCCACTTCCTCTCCCTGGGTAAGTGTGACCTTGGACACCTCAATGTACCAAGAACAAAAATCATCCCATATGAAATCGTACAAAAGTACCGTCGCTTCATTGAAATGAAATGCTTCAATAGCCTCTCTTACCTGTGCAATGGTTTGCTGGTATCGAGAGAGAATCCACTTGTCAAAAAGATCCAGGGAGATGGAATCCAACGAGGGGAGGGGCTTTTCTGTGAGATGGGAGAGGATAAACTTGGCTGCATTCCAAATCTTGTTGGCAAAGTTTCTACCAAGTTCACACTTTTCGTTACTGTAGAGGATATCGTTTCCAAGAGGGGCAAGACGCGTCATGGTATACCGGAGTGCATCAGCCCCGTACTCTTGGATCACATCCAGGGGATCTGGAGAATTCCCAAGGGATTTACTCATCTTGCGGCCAAGATCATCCCGGACTATGCCGGTGAAATACACCCGCCGAAATGGAATCTTGCCCATGAACTCCATGCCTGCAATGATCATTCGAGCAACCCAAAAGAAAATAATATCTGGCCCTGTCACTAACGTATCTGTAGGATAATAGTAGTCGAGGTTAGGATCAGGATTGGGCCAGTCATGGACGGCAAAGGGCCATATCCACGAAGAAGCCCAGGTATCAAGCACGTCGGGATCCTGGCGTAGAGTCATGCCACACGTGGGGCATGTTTGAGGATTGTTTTCATACGCATCCATAAAACCACAGGCATCGCAGTAATACACAGGGATACGGTGTCCCCACCAAAGCTGGCGAGAAATACACCAATCCTTGATATTTTCAAGCCAGTGGAAATACACCTTGGTCCAACGTTCAGGATAAAAGGTAATCTCTCCCTTTTTGACCACATCAATGGCAGGCTTGACCAATTCGGTCATTTTCATATACCATTGTTCGGAGAGATAGTACTCGATAGGGACGTGTCCACGTTCAGAGTATCCCACTTTGTGGGTATATTTTTCGATCTTTTCAAGGAGTTTGCGTTCTTTCATGGCCTCAACGACAGCCTCTCGGGCCTCATACCTATCCAATCCACGGAAATCCTCTGGAACAAGATCATTGAGCGTGGCATCTGGATTCATGATATTGATCATTGGGAGATTGTGACGGAGAGCCACTTCATAGTCATTGGGATCATGCGCAGGGGTAATCTTTACCACCCCTGTCCCAAACTCAGGATCTACATACTCGTCAGCAATAATCGGAATTTCTCTCTCTGCGAGAGGAAGGATAACCGTCTTGCCAATAAGATGCCTATAGCGTTTGTCATTGGGGTTAACGGCCACAGCCGTATCCCCCAACATAGTCTCTGGACGAGTGGTGGCCACAACAAGATGTTCATGAAGATCTTTGAGAGGGTAACGAAAATACCAAAGGTGGCCATCAACCTCTTGATAATAGACCTCTTCATCGGAAATGGCTGACTTGGATACCGGGCACCAGTTTACGAGCCGGTAGCCACGATAGATATAGCCTTTTTTGTAAAGCTTGACAAAAGCATGAATGACGGCACGATAGTACCCATCGTCCATAGTAAAGCGTTCTCGCTTCCAATCGCAGCTTGTTCCCAACTTCTTGAGCTGTTCTATGATAATCCCACCGTATTTGTTTTTCCATTCCCACGCATAGTCAAGAAACTTCTCTCGACCAATTTCCCATTTGTTGATACCCTTTTCGGCAAGGTATTTGGTCACCTTGGCCTCTGTGGCTATCGAAGCATGGTCTGTTCCCGGGATCCAGCATGCCTCATACCCATTCATACGATAATATCGGATGAGCACATCTTGGATCGTATTGTTGAGAATATGCCCCATAGTGAGAATCCCTGTTACATTGGGTGGCGGCATGACAATAGTATAGGGTTTCTTGTTGGGATTGATCTCACTGGCAAAAAACCCCTCTTTCATCCAGTAGTGATAGATCTCGTGTTCAAACTGTCCCGGGGTATAGTTTCCTTCGAGCGATTGATACCGCATGCGTACTCCCTCTCTTTTTTCTCTCTTAAATTGTAAAAGGAAAAAAGATTTATGTCAATCTCAACTATTGTGAAAAACGTTAGCCATCATCGACACGACACCCCTTTTATGGAAGGGAGAGAGATACCGCTACCCAATCCTGATATTCTCCTAACACGCTGTTTGTTTGAAGAGTATACGTGGTTTGTGTCTTTTCGAGATGGTGTCGAGGGCCGACAAAGATAACCTTTTCTTTCTTTTTCAAAGCCTCGAGAAGGTGATCCTCTGACACAAAATCATAGCCAAGCATCCCCTTGACAAGAAAACGCTCTGATTGGTCTACCCATGCCGGAAAATAGAGAAGCGCCTTGTCTGGTTTTTCAGGATTTTTCCAAAGAGAGAAGAGAATCCGTTGAGAAGAAGGAAAGGAGCGGATCTTGGTTTCAAATACCCATTCAGAAGGGAAAATAACCACAGCCAACAAGATAAGCTCGGTGATTCCTGCTCCCCAGAGAAGGAGAGCCAGCCGATGCTTCATGAGACGATTTACCCAAGCATAGGTGCTCTTGCCATTCCAAAAATGCCAGGCTATGAAGACACTGAGAGCAGGATAGAAGGGATTGAGATACCAGTCACTTTTTGTCTTCACAAGAAGAGGAAAGAGGAGGGTAGCCAAAAGCCACAACCAGAAAAAAGACGGTCCAAAACCCGAGGTTTTCACATGCAACACCATTTCATTTTCCTTTCTTTTCAATGAAACCCCAAACCCCATAAAAGGGATGACGAAAAACAAAAAAAGCGACCAGAGAAGGGTCTTGAAAAAGAGGGGTTCAAGATAATGAAGATTGGAACTTGGGTGGCCTTCTATCGCTTCAGCACTTCTTTTCAAAAGATCGTAACCCAGCATCTTCTGAAAAAATGTCAGTCCATCTTCCTGATACCGTGCCCATGCCCAAAGAAACACGGGGAAAGCCATCAGAAAAAGAGAACAAAGAACATCGAAAACATGAAGTTTTTTGTACCGCTTTTCTGTGAGAAGAACAAGAAGGATAAAAGTCAGTGGCATAACAGCAGAAAAGGATTTCAAAAGAAATGATAATGACACCATCAAAGAAGAGAGAAAGAGTCCCCAGCGATGGTTTTCTGTCCATTTCATCATTCCCCAGACAGCAAGAGTCATGAAGAGAGCCATCTGGGCATCATAATCCCCATACCTTCCCGTATGGAATGCCAGAAAAGTATACAGAGTTGAAAGAATGAGTCCACTGGTGATGGCAATCTTTTTGTGAAAGCGTCTCGCTATACTCATTGTCACAATCACCGTCAAAACGACGGAGAGAGCCGAGGAAAAGCGAAGACCCCAAAGATTTACCCCAAAAAGCCTATACCCTATCACAATCAACCACGCCCCAAGGGGAGGCTTGAGATTCCAGTAATCCAATTGCCCGTCATACGTCATGGCAATATACTCATGGTTTTTCATCATTTCGTAAGCATTGAGAGCGTGCCTTGCCTCATCCCACGTTTCTATCTCAAACTGACCAAGATTGACAAAACTATTGAATACCGCCAAAAAAACCACGAGCCCCCAAAGAAGGGGATACTGATATTTTTTCCAGAGAGACATGCTCCACTCCTAAGAATATACAGGTATTGTAAAGAACATCAGACAAAAAAGCAATGAAACCCCGGAGGGCACTTGCGGTCTTTTTAAGGTCTTGGTATTTTTCTTTCAAGGGGGAGATTTTTGTTGAGAAAAAAACATTTTTTTTCCAAAATACTTGACCGGATTTTTTTTTGTCTTACAATAGTATTGTCTCAAAAAGCAAATAAAATCCGTGGAGGATAGATATGGCACACGTTGTGTTAAGAAACGTGTCCAAGGTTTACGAAGGGAACGTCGTTGCCGTTCAGGACGTAAACCTGGAAATCAACGACAAGGAGTTTGTCGTGTTGGTAGGCCCTTCGGGGTGTGGGAAATCCACGACACTGCGTATGATCGCAGGGCTCGAGGAGATTACCAAAGGTGAAATTCTGATCGATGGGGTGGTGGTAAACAACAAACCTCCCAAAGATCGTGATATCGCCATGGTGTTCCAGAATTATGCTCTCTACCCTCACATGACGGTAGCAGAGAACATGGCTTTTGGGCTTAAACTCAGGCATTTTCCGCCTGAAGAGATCAAGAAGCGTGTCAATGAAGCCGCCCAGATTCTTGGACTCACCGAGTATCTGAACCGCAAGCCCAAGGCTCTTTCGGGTGGTCAGCGTCAGCGTGTGGCTATTGGCCGTGCCATTGTGCGTAAGCCCAAGGTGTATCTTTTCGATGAACCCCTCTCCAACCTTGATGCGAAACTTCGTGTTCAAATGCGTGCGGAGCTCATCAAGATCCATGCCAGGATGAAAACCACCTCGATCTATGTGACTCACGATCAGATTGAGGCTATGACCATGGGCGACAAGATTGTTGTGATGAATAACAAGCTTGTTCAGCAGATTGGGACACCACTTGAAGTGTACAATAGCCCTGTGAACAAGTTTGTTGCCGGGTTTATTGGAAGCCCTCCCATGAACTTCCTGGATTGTACGGTGAAGGATTCCAATGGGGCTTTGTGGCTTGATTTCAATGAATTCCAGCTCAAGATACCTTCTCAATTTGTGGACAAAGTTCGTTCCTATGTGGGACGAGAGGTGACATTTGGTATTCGTCCTGAGGATATCTACGACCGCAGTATGTACCAGGGATCTATTGATTCCAACACCACGCTGGCCAACGTAGAAATTGTAGAACGTCTGGGAGCAGAAGAGTTTGTGTACTTTGCTACCAATGGAGGGTACTCTTTCATTGCGAAGTACGATCCCCAGGTGAATGTCCATATGGGAGATACCAATAGAGAGGTTATCTTCGATCTCAATCGGTCTCACCTCTTTGACAAAGAGACTGAGATGGCTATCTACTAACTTTTCTCACGAAGAAAAAAGCCTGCCTGAAAGGGCAGGCTTTTTTTTACACAGAGGACATGGGGAGAAAAGTCGCCATGAGGAGTATGTCTCTTGGGTGATGGGAGCATTGGTGTGAAAATGTGACGAAAAGATTTTCGAGAACAGAGAAACCCGGCAACTTCTATGGGTTTTTATAGGGCAAGAAGGAAACAAGTCTTTCATTGCAAAAAAGATATTTTCCCCTGTATAATATGTCTTCTCTGGATGAGTTTCGAGGAGGTTTTCATGATCATTCGGCCGTTTTCTGCCCTTCGTCCGCCTGTTCAGTTGGTTACCGAGGTGCAGTCTCCACCGTATGATGTGATGTCAAGAGAAGAAGCGATCCAAATGATCAAGGGAAAAGAAAAAAGTTTTCTTCAGATCACCAGGCCAGATGCCCTCTATCCTGAGTGGGATGAACATGATCCAAGGCTCTATGAAGAGGCAAAAAAGAGGATAGAGGATTTTCGAAAGCGGGGCTGGCTTTTCAGAGAAAAAAAACCGTGTTTTTATTTTCTGTGGCAAAAATGGCAGGGGAGAGAGCAAACGGCTGTGTATGCTGCTGTCCGGTGTGAGGATTATGAAAGGGGGGATATACGCCGGCACGAACTCACCCGCAAAGACAAGGAAGAAGATAGGACTCTCCATATTGCGGTAACGGGGGTGGGTACGGGGCCTGTTTTTTTGACTTTTCGGGATATTGGAGCATGGGAGAGCATAAAAACCACCATTATGTCTTATACCCCTGAATACCATTTTGTAGACTCCCAAGAGGTAGAACACAAACTCTGGGTTATTGAAAATGAAGAAATGATTCATACCATTCAAGGGTACTTTGAGGATGTGGAACGGTTGTATATTGCCGATGGTCATCATCGTGCAGCCTCCGCCTATAATGTCTGGAAAAGGTATAAAGACAGAGGGGAAGGATATGGGTATTTCATGGCCGCACTTTTTCCTTCTCATGAGTTGGCCATTCTTCCCTACCATCGTTTGGTGTTAGATCTCAATGGGATGACACCAGACCGTTTTTTGGAGAGGCTGGCGGAACGATTTGCCATTGATATTAGCCCACATCTCGATTCTCCTCGGAAAGGTGTCATAGGGATGTATCTCCAAGGACAGGCATATCATATCACTATTCCTTCAAAGATTATTCCCTCTGATCCTATTGAGTCTCTTGATGTGAGTCTTTTGCAGAAGCTGATTCTTCATCCCATGTTGGGTATAGACGACCCGAGAACCTCCCAGCGGATTCAGTTTGTTGGTGGCATCCGAGGAACCCAGAGTCTTGTTCGGTCTGTGGATAGTGGGGAGGCAGCTGTGGCCTTTGCCATGTATCCTGTGAGTCTCTCTGAACTTCTGGCTGTGGCAGATGAAAACAAAATTATGCCTCCAAAATCCACGTGGTTTGAACCAAAACTCAAGGATGGCGTGCTCGCCTATCCCCTTGATGAGGCTTTTGCCGAGGATGCCAAGTAATGAGGTGAAGAAGATAAGGTCGTGGGGCTTTATTTTCGTTTTTCTCTCTCCGATAATCTGGAGAAGAAGGAGGTGCTATGCTTGTTCGCTTCTGGGGTGTTCGTGGGTCAAGTCCTCTCACTGATAGGGATAAGCTTGAGGTGGGAGGGAATACCTCGTGCGTTGAGGTAAGTATTGATGAGGAGAAAAAGGTTATCCTGGATGCAGGGACAGGCATCCGGATGTTAGGCAAACAGCTTGTTCAGGAATTTCAAAAAACAGGCAAAGCCCCTAAACTCTATATCTTTTTCAGCCATACCCATTGGGATCATATCCAAGGATTTATCTTTTTTGCTCCTATTTATATTCCTGCCTTTGAGATGCATTTATTTGGACCTGGCCGGGCCAATCGACATTTTTCTGATGTCTTCTCTGGGCAGATGCAGTATGATTACTGGCCTGTGAAAATCTCTCATTTGCCAGCAAAGATAGCCTTTTATGATTTATCGGAGGGAGGATACCAATTAGAGGGGATAAAGGTACAAGCAAAACGCCATATCCATCCAGGAATAGCGTATACCTATCGCATTGAGTATGGAGGAAAAACCCTTGTGTATGCTACAGATACTGAGCATTTCAAGGGTGGGCTTGATGATCGGGTAGTAGAGATTTCCAAGGGAGCCCATCTCTTGATTCATGATGCCCAGTACACGGATGAAGAGATTGAGGCGAAGTTGGGGTGGGGACACAGTACATGGGGCCAGGCTATTCAGGTGGCCCAGCAGGCGAAAGTGGAAAAACTTGCCCTTTTCCATCATGATCCAGATAGAAGTGATGAGTCGTGTTTTGCTATTGAAAAGGAAGCCCAGAGGATTTTCCCACCTACCTTTCTTGCTCGAGAAGGTATAACTGTTATCCTGTGAAAGCCCCGTGAGAATACATGCGTCACTCTCCTCGCAATCTGAATGAGGACTTTCTGAAAAAGCATCCCTCAGGTGTCACTCCCAAAGGAGAGGAGAGGTTTCTGGACTTTTGTGATAAAGGGCTCGTGAAAAAACGGAGTGGGGTCAGGGTGGGAAGTAACCCAGGCGGAGGTGGGGCTTTGCTTCTCTCAAAAAGGGGAAAAAATGAGATCCAGGTGTTATTTCTCTTTTTGTTCTAAGTAGCCTTCGATAAGGGCCTTGCTGATATTTTCGGCGAGTTTGTCGATAGCGAAGCGGATGTAATTGGGATCATGGATTTTTTGTCGCAGGATTTGCATTCTTTCTTCTGATAAAGAACTGGAATTGGTTTTGACAATCAGTCGGTGAAAATTCTTGCGCTTCTGCGTCTTGAGAATCACCTCCTCAAGACCAGGAAGTGCTTCAGGAGGGTCTACACGAACTCTCTCTGGTGTCTCAGTTCGACACTGTTCTGGTTTCGTATGAGCCATATCACATCCACCCGCATCTCTTGAAATACTATCTCGTTTTCTTCTATATATATTTCGGCTGTTTTCAGAATTCGTTTAATTTTTTGAGGAGATATGGCCACGTCACACCATTGTCTCTGGTGGAACTTGCGGCACTTCACCTCGATAAGCACCAGCGTTTCTTTTTCAAGGGCGATGATGTCTATTTCTCCGTGGACAGTTCTATAGTTGCGTGCCAGGATGATACACCCTTGATTTTGGAGATACTGACAAGCCTTCTCCTCAGCCCATCTTCCAAGCAGGAAACGATTAGGGGATGGGTTCTTGGGATCCCGACTGGATTTCATTGGAATACACAACCTTGACAATATAGAGATCGGGTTCCTTGGAGAGGCGGATGATCTCTCCGTTCTCAATAGTATCTCCGAATTCATCTCTCACAATCTTGATGGTCGGTCGGAAAGGGGATACACTATCTGAGGCGATTACCCGAGCAATGCATTTGTTGTTGAGTTGGACGTAGCTTCCGACAGGGTAGACAGACATAAGGGAGAGAAAAACCTTGAGAATATCTGGGTCGAATTTTCTTGAGCCTTCACCCAGGATGAGTTTCATGGCATCGTAGGATTCTTTTTTTTCTCGGTAGGAACGGTTTTTGGTGACGGCCTCATACGTATCAACGATGGCCATGATGCGGCTCATTTCGGAGATCTCTTGTCCTCGAAGTCTTCGAGGATAGCCTGTCCCATCAAAGCGTTCGTGGTGTTCAAGTCCCACCCTTGCAATCTCGACGGGGAGATTGAGCTCTCGAGAGATAACCTGGTAACTGTAGATAGGATGGGTTTTGATCTGATTGAATTCTTCTGGGGTGAGTTTTTCTTCTTTTTCTACAATGTAGGTGGGGATTTTGAGCATACCGATATCAAAGAGAAGAGCTGCCATGGCGAGATTGAAGAGTTTGACCGCAGAATACCCAAGTTTTTTTCCAAGAAGGAGGGCAAGAATAGTGGTGTTCACGATATGGAGCGAGAGATAATCCCCTCGTCCTGCCGCATTGATGAGGTTAATCCAAACCTCAATCTTTTTTTCTCCCATGATGGTGTTGACGAATTCATGGGCGAGCTGTTGAAACTGGTTGACGTCAAGACTTTCTCCCCGTTTGTACTTTTGGTAGAGGGCATTGACCTTGGCAATAGTATTTTTGTAAAACTCGATATGTTTGGCGGCTTCTTTGTCGATGACGACTTTTTTGGGGGAATCTGTGTCAGAGGGGGTGTGGGGTTGGGGGGACTTGATTTTGGATTCATCAACAACCTCAACAATCTCACCCGCTGTTTGCACCTCGAGAATGCCTCGGTTATAGAGCATAGTGATAGTGGCTCTATCGAGGGGCTTTCTTGCCGGGAGAACGATATTGTAATTGCTATCGAAAAGAGACTTGTCAAACACCATTCCTGGGCGAAGATCGGAAAGAGGGATACGTCTCATCTCCGGCATAAGGGGGCCTACCTTTTATTTTTTGTTTCTTAAAGCATACACAAAACTGAAAATTTCTGCAACTATTTGATAGAGTTCTGGGGGAATTTCTTGATTTTGCTTGAGTCTGTAGAGGGATTCAAGGAGTTTGTCGTTTTTGTAGATAGGGACGTGGTTTTTTTGGGCAAGCTCGAGGATGTATTTCCCAATCTCTCCTTCTCCTTTGGCTAAGATTTTTGGGGCGTTGTCTAGTTCTGGCTCATACTTTAAGGCAACGGTTTTATTCATTGTGTCCTCCTTTTTGTCTTTTTAGGCATAAAGGTTGATACCTCGCACTTGGGACTCTGGGTTGTCAGGGAGAAAAAATTGCCACGGATCCTCCCACGGGCGAAGGTGTACGCTTACCCGTCGATCGAGGTTACGGCTCCAGCGTCTTTCACACTCGATGGCCCATGGTTTCATGTGGTCTTGTCGGATTTTCCAGAGTTCTGGATCCATCATGATGATAACCGTGAGCTGTTCTTTCGAGACTTCTATTCGGATATCCCATCGTCCCGTGATTTCATCTTCAATCAGCAGGTGAAATACGTGCTTCTTGTCATCCCATTTTGCCATTGCCAGGGTGTCACTATCCCTCCACAGGCCTATCAAGTTTTGAGTCCAGGAAAATGTGGCAAAAAGTTGTCCGAGCCATGGGGGAAAAAGTTTTTCTTCTTGGGAGAATTTCTCAAGCCTTTGCTGAGGGAGGGGGGTGTTTTCTTCGGGAAGGGATGCCATTACCCAAGAGGTAATATGGCGTAAAAAGTCAGCCACCTCCTCGCTTGGTGGAAATCCCTCTCGCCATGCCACAAGAATCCATGGTATAGTATGCTTGTCGTATTTTCTAGAGAGGCGAAACACCGCTTCAAGGAGTTCTTTTGAGAGAGGAAGTCCTACTTTGGCAAGGGCGTATCCCCACGGGAGGTAATCAGCGATGGGAGCCATTCCCAAAAAGAAAAGTCGCTCACTCACCATCGAGAGGAGGCTTCTTTCTTGGTGAAGGGAAAGTTTTTCTCCCTGGAGCCATTCAAGAGGGGTGAGTTTCACGAGAGTTTTTTTGTCTTGGGTATGCACCTCGGCCAATGCCAAAAACTCTTCGGGTACTGGCCCTGTGGCTTTTGCGGTGGTTTCTACCTGGTTGATCCGAAGACGCACGGTATCTCCCCTTTGTTCTATCACCTCTACCTGTACAATACGGCTTTCTATGGCCGTTTCCCCAAGAGGGAACGAAATCTGTCCTATCGATATCATATTCTTCTTGTAGAATATTATCGACATTTTTTTTCATGGGATGAGAGAAAAGAGGCCAACGAGCTTGTGTTTTGTAAGTGTTGTATGAAGTTGATTTTTTTCTTTTTCTTCTCTATAATATATAAATGTTAGTAGGATAGGGTGAGAATGGGGATGGTGGTGGAGTTAGTAGAGGCGAAACACCAGTTGTATCAGCTTCTGAGCGAGGGAAAGCTTGATGAGGTCCAACAGCGGGCTCTGGAGTTGATGAGTGTCTATCCCCAGGATAGGGATCTGGAAGAGATTCTTGCCACAGTTCGTTTTTGGATGCACAGGCAGGAGTATTTTCTTCTGCAAGATGACGCTACAGGAGGAGAAGAGCTCTTTCAGGAATGGTGGAAGTATGAGCATTTTCGCCAGGAAAACCACTATACCAGCCTCAAGGTATACCAGGCCATGAGGTATTTTGTATTCTCACGGTTGGTGGATATCCTTGTCGAACTCTATCAGCTCTCACCAGTGCCACGACGCGATGTTCTTGTTATGTTGGGAGAGGTTTTTCTCACACTTGGCATGGTAGAAAGGGCCATTGAAACCCTTGAATATGCCCTCAGCCTAGGAAAGAGTGAGGAAGATGTTTCTCTCTATGTGCTTCTGGGAAACGCTTACGTGGAAGCTGGGCAAGAGGATATGGCCTCGGTGATGTACAATGATGCCTTGTATGTGAATCCACCCATGGTAGAAATAGAGAAGATTAGCTATCCTCCCCTGCAGAAACTCATTGAGCTCATTGCTTCTCATGGGGTGAAAAGAGAGTTGATTGGGGAATGGTTGGCTGTGTATGCGTTTGTCCATGGGGCATTGAAGCATAAGCGAGAGCTTTCCTCTAGGGCTCATTATGAACTCAAACAGAGGATACTGATGTTGGAACAAACAATTAAATACGACAAGAAAGCCCTTGATGTGCTGCTTCCCCGTTTGATTAATAGTTACCTTTGGCTTCTTGACTACTATCTTTATCAGGCCAAGGCAAAGAATAATGCCCGGGCTTTGGCAACAAAAATTGTTCAGGTAGTAGACAAGGGAGTAACGGTGCCTCAGGTGAGGGATCATCTTCTTGAAAGGTTTGTACAGGTATTTGCTCAAATGGAAAAAATCCTAGCGAGGTGAAAACGTGGCAATAGTGGTGGTAGGTTCTTTGGCTTATGATAGTGTAGAAACTCCCCGAGGAAAGCGAGAGCGCATGTTAGGGGGGTCAGTGACCCATTTTTCCAATGCGGCGAGTTTTCTTTCCCGGCCCTACATTGTAGGGGTGGTGGGACAGGATTTTAGTGAGGCAAGTTGGAGTTTTCTTAAGCAGAAAACGAGGTCTTATCAAGGGGTTTTGGTAAGACCGGGCAAGACCTTCTTCTGGGAAGGGGTATATAGTGGGGATATGAATGAGGCGATGACAAAAACAACAGAGTTGGGTGTTTTTGCTGAGTTTGAGCCCTATATTCCTCAGAAGTATCCCCGGAGGGGCATACTCTTTCTTGCGAATATTGATCCGAAGATCCAGAAAAAGGTGGCTTTGCAAATGCCCCAGATGCGCTGGAAGTTTTTGGATACCATGAATTTTTGGATCACGACAAAACCCAAGGAACTTGATGAGGTGCTTCAGCTTGTGAATGGGCTTATTGTGAATGAGGGAGAGGCAAAACTCCTTTCAGGGAAAAACCATCCCATCGAGGCCTTGGAGGCTATCTATCGTCCACATTTTGAGATTCTCATCATGAAAAGAGGATCTAACGGTGTGATTATCCAGGGGAGAGATTTTCGAGTGATTTTGCCTGCATATCCGACGACACACGTTGTTGACCCAACGGGAGCCGGGGATAGTTTTGCGGGGGCTTTTTGTAGTTATCTCGATGCCCACCATGTTTCTCGTTTGTCTCCTTCTGTCGTGAAAAAAGCGGCTTCTTATGCAAGTGTCGTGGCGTCTTTTTGTGTGGAAGACTTTGGGGTAGAAGGTATTGCGCCCCATCCCTGGAAGGATATTCAAAGGCGATGGTCTGAGTACCGTCGGATGGTATTTCTGTGAAAGAGAATAATGAGGAGGACATCCCATGACCGATATCCAGAAAAAAGAGGATATTCTCAAAAGCCTGAAGGAACGGATCAAGGAAGAACAATGGACCCAAACAGCCATAAACGAGTATTCTGTCAAGATGTTTGTGGAACTTGATAACATTATTCACATTGCGGTGGAGGAAGGGTTTCAGGATGAACTGAAGGAACTCTGTAATGATGCTCTTGCAAGTAAACAAAATAGTGTGATTGCCTCGTATATTTTGGGGATGCTTCCTTTTGAAGAGAATTCTGTGGGGAATAATCTTATCCCTGATTTGATTCGCCGTTTCTTGGAACACAAAAAATACAAGATTACCGAGTATCTGTGTGAGAAACTGTTGGGGTATCGGGAGGATCAGGAAGCCCTTCGTGCCCTTGAGATGATCTATGAGAGCCAGGGCAACCAGGAAGAGCTCTTAAATATTCGTCGGCGCCTTGTGTTGGTAGATGCGAAAAATGCGGCAACGGCCAAGTATTTGGGGGAATATTACGAGGCCCAAGGGGATAAGGATCAGGCAGCGTTTTATTATCGGTTGGCTTTTGAGCGTTATATTAAGCTTAAAACTATCCGTACCCTTGAGGAACTCTGGGGAAAGATGGTTAAGTTGTTTCATGAGGATATCAATCTTGTTTTGATGTTTGCGAGAAAACTTCGAGAGGTCCAGGGAGATGCTCGGGTGGCCGAGACGGTCTACAATGACTATGTTCATAGTCTCATGAAAGCCGGCAAGTATGAGGATGCTCTCAAGGTTTTGAAGGTCATTGTGGAATGGCGCCCAGATGATAAACAGATCAGAAAAGCACTCGAGGATTGTTATCGGGCTATTTACCAGAACCATTCACAATTGGAGAAGTATCTCAAGCTTTCAAATATTGGGCAGACCTGGAAACCCTATCGGGATGCCATCCGTATTTTTGAGAGCCATATTGCCTTTGATGTGGGAAAGTATGTCTATCACAAGAGCTGGGGATTTGGGCAGGTGAAGGCGATGGAAGATGAAAATGTGCTTCTTGATTTTGAAAACAAACCGGGGCACAAGATGTCTCTCGAGATTGCATTGCGGGCTTTGACGGTTCTTGATGATGATCACATCCTCTTGTGGAAAAAGAAACGCCTCGACGAGCTTCAGAGGTTGCTTCAGGAAGATCCTCTCAAGGTGGTAGAGATTATTCTCAAGAGCTTGGGGGGAAGTGCCTCGGCCACCCAGATCAAGGAATGGCTTGTGCCAGATGTGTTGTCTGAGTCAGGATGGAGCAAGTGGTGGATTGTGGCTCGGAAGCGTATCGAAAGTAGCAACACGATTGTTCCGAGTTTGAGCAGAAAAAATGTTTTTGATCTAAGAAATTCCGAGGTTTCTGTGCTTGATGAGTTGGTGAGCAAATTTAAAAAGTCGGGAACTATGGAAACCAAGGTGAAGTATGTCATAGATTATAAACTCCGTGGGGGGAGTTTTGAGGAGGCGAGTGCATCAGCCATGATTGGCTATTTTGAGGATATCCTCAAATCTTCTACTGAAACGCAGGAGAGAAAACTTGTGGCTTTTTTGGTGTTGAGGTTTGTGCGTGGAGGAACGGTGTCTTATGATCTTCTTGATCAGAGTTGGCTCTACGGTATAAAAAATATAGGAGAGTTTTATACTCACCTGGATATTGAGTTAAAGAAGGAGTTTCTCCATCTTTTGCGCCAACGGCTGAAGGAATGGCCAGCAAAGTATGTGGATTTGGTTCTCAAAACCCCGATCCACCGTTTTTCCCATTTCATGCTTGAGGAACTCCTTGCCCAAGGAGAGTGGGACGCCATTCAGGAGATTATGGAAGTTGCCTTTTCCAGTTACGCGGAAAAACCAGAACTTTATATCTGGTTTGTTCAACGGGTTCTTGAGGAAAAGGAGATTTCCCAGCGATTTGGTCTCAAAGAGAGTGAGATGGTTTTCCGTTTACTGGATATTTATGAGCGACTGGGTCAGGAGATTGAGGACAAGGTGAATGTTTCACTGAACAAGCGGCTGTGTGCCATGATAGAGAATCTTTTGTTTGAAAGGGATCTTCTCGAGAGTATGATGCATCACATAGAGCCATCGACAGCCCTTTCTCTTTATGCGCAGCTGGATACCTCAACCTATTTTCCTGAGGGATACAAACAGAAATATCTTGAGCAACTTCTTCAAAAATATCCTGATCTTGCCAGCAAGGAGATGCAGGAGAAAACCAAGCAGGGAGCCAAGATTCGTCCTCCCCTTCTTGTTACGAAAAAGAGTCTTGAGACCAAGCGTGCAGAACTTAACCGGTTGGTGACTGTAGAAATCCCTGAGAATAGTCGAGCGATTGGGGAAGCCATGGAGAAGGGCGACCTTAGGGAAAATGCTGAATACAAAGCTGCTCTTGAGAAGCAGGATCAACTCAAAGCGGCTGTGGCTCGCCTGGAATCGGAACTTGCCAAGGCAAAAGTTATCGAAAAATCAATGGTTGATACCTCAATCGTGGATGTGGGGACAAAGGTTACCCTCAAGACAGAGGATGGAAAACGGGTCACCTACCAGATCCTTGGGCAGTGGGATGTGGATTTTGAGAAAAATATTATCTCTTATCTTTCTCCTCTTGGGGCAGCACTGCTTGACAAGCAGAAGGGGGATGTGGTAGAGTTTTCCTTTGGCAATGAGAGAAAGATCTATACCATAGAATCCATCGAAATGGCTGATTTTAGTGATGAAGGGGGAGAATCATGACAACAAGTAAGGAAGGGCATACCATCAAAAAACACAAGAGCCTCTTTGAGCGGATCTATCCGTGGGGCTATCATCCCTACAGTTTTCAATGGTTTGATTATGTGCTGGCGTTTCTTGTGTTTCTTGTGGCTTTCACTGGGTATATCAAAACCTTGACCCCCTCTATAGGGGCTGGGGATAGTGGGGAATTGACTACCACTCTCTACAATATGGGGGCAAGCCATGCCCCTGGTTTTCCCCTCTATGGGATTGTGGGAAAGCTTTTTACCTATCTTGCGTTTGGAGATATTGGGTATAGGGTAAATATTTATACGGCTACTACGGCGGCCGGTGCTGTGCTTTTTCTTTTTCTTACCTTGGTGAAACTCTTGGGATTGAACCGACAGGTGACTTTCGAGAATAAAAAACCTCGTGCTCTTCTGAGTGTTCATGTTCCTGCCCTGGCGGCGTCTTTGGCTTTTGCTTTTGCTTCTGATCATTGGCAACAGGCAGTGGGGGGAGAGGTGTATTCCTTGAATGTGTTTCTTGTATCCATGATGATTTTTGTGATGGTATGGTGGTATGAGGAGCTTTTGGCGTATCGTCATCAGGAGGAGATAGATTTTGCGTATCGGAAGTCTCTGTTGCTTGCATATGTGATGGGGCTCTCCCTGACGGATCATCAGTTGCCGTTGTGGTATATTGTGGCCTTTTTTCTTGTGATGTTTCCTTTGACCTTTTTTGCTCTTTTTGCCAATAAGGTTCAGGATACAGAGCATCATTCTCTTTCCTCGGTATTTGATATCTGGTGGGGTGTGTTGGTGGCTCCCCTGGCTGCACTTGTAGTCATGCAATTTCACAGTCGGTTGGCGTTGGTTATTCTCCTGTTGGGAGCGTTGGGAGCATATTCTTTCTTTGGTATTCTTCTTTCTCGGCTCAAACCAGAGTATGCGGAGGGATTTCGCAAACGACTTGGTTATGTTTTGGTTTTGGCTTTTTTTGCCGCTATCAGTGTCTTGATCTTTCTCAACAGGGCGTATCTCGCCAGACTCATCTATCCTCAGGATGTGGGATGGATTCTCTTTTCTATCTTTCTTGTTCCGGTGTACTTGATGGTGTATACAGCCGTGGTCAAACTTTTGGGGGTTGAGCGGAACTGGGTGGATAGGGTGATGGAAATCATGGGCGTGGGGTCTTTGCTTTTTATCTTTGCAATGACGATTTATCTTTATATGATGGTGCGAGCCAATGCCTTGGCTGACCTGCCTGATCCTAAACCTCTGAGCTGGGGAGACACAAGGAGTCTGGAGGTGCTTTTTAACCAGATGCTTCGAAAACAGTATGGTGGTCGAGCCGCAAGTGGGGGGATCAATTACTTTTGGGGGCAACTTGCATGGGTAGGAAGGTTTTTGGTGAGTCAATTTGGTCTTGTCAATGTTTTGATTGGGGCATGTGGGTTTGCCTTTATGCTTGTGCGAGAAAAGATCTGGGCTACCTACCTCTTGTGGGCTATGACACTCCTCACGGTTTCTCTGATCAAGTTTGTGAATCCTGAAGTGGATGCATGGACCCAGAGTTTTCAAGTGGTGATGCATATCCAGAATTTCTGGGTGTATGCCATCTTTCTTGGGTTTGGATACCAGGCTCTTCTGGATCTTTTCTCTGGCCAATGGAAAGTGTATTTTCAAAAAGAGCGAGAGGCGAAGTCTTGATGGGGTGGTATCAGATTCTTCGTCGTTGTTACCATGCACTTCCAGAGGGATATGTCAAGCGTGTTTTGGTAGGGAAGGTGTATCGGTTTCTCCACCCTTCGGTGGTGAAATCCTACACATATGACAAAAAATGGTGTTGCTGGAAAATTGTTACGAGAGATGGGGTGACGCTTCTTTCTCTTCGAGATTTTGATCCAGCTCCCCTCAGTGATCCAGAACTTCAGTCCCTTTCCCCTGGAGAGAAGGTGCTTGATTTGGGCGGGAATATTGGGATGGTGGCGATCTATATGGCTTACAAGGTTGGACCGACAGGCCATGTGTGGGTATATGAACCTGATAGAAAAAACCAAAAGCTTCTTCAGAAACACCTCGAACTCAATGGGGTAACGAATGTAACCCTGGTTCCCTGTGGGGTATGGAACGAAAGCGGGAATCTCACCTTCTACGAGGGAGGGACATATACCTCTTCTTTTCTCAAGACGAACTATATCAATGAGGATCCTTCTCGATACGATGTGACGATGGTTCCCGTGGTGAGCTTGGATGAGGAGTATCACAAGTATCGATGGGAAAAGATTGATTTTATCAAGATGGATATTGAAGGGAGTGAAGTACAGGCTCTTGAAGGGGCCAGAACACTTCTTTCTGAGCTCTCTCCTACGCTTCTTATTGAAACCCACCAGAGTGAAGGAAAGGACACCGCTGGTGTAGTCAAGGAATTTCTCACCTCTCTTGGTTATACCCTTGTGGAGAAAAAGCGAGAGAGATATCCCACCCTTGTTGCCTATAAGAGTTCTCGAAGGAGGATCTCATGAACTGGATAAAGATATTGGCAATTGCCATCCAGATTTTTATTGGTTTTGCGGTGGCTTTTTTCTATGTGCGTATTCTTAAACGACGCTTTTTGGGAATGCTGTGGGGTGCTACGGTGGTGGGTATCATTGGAAGTGTGCTTGGAGGTTTTTTTCTCAATGATATCTTTGCCTGGATGGTCAACAATATCACAACGGTAAACTATGTTGCCACTATCAGTGGAGCGTTATTTCTCATCTGGGGTTTTTCTAAGATGACCCATGATGGAAGAGAGTAAAATACAAAAAAGGGGTACACTATGAACGAACTTGATGAAGTAAAGGTTGGTGTCTTGGGGAGAAAGGTACCGTTTACTGTCACTGAGGATATGCCTATCACCAAAGCAGCGGACAAGATGCTTCGGGAGAAGGTACACTCCCTGATTGTTATTGATGCCAAGGGAAAACCAGTGGGTATTTTGGACAGCTGGGATGTGATGAAGGTAACGTTTATGGGGGAGAGTGGCAAAGATATGCCCGTGAGCAAAGTTTTGGACAAGAAAAAATTTTTCTTTGTCTATGAAGAGGTGAGCTTGCGCGATGCTCTGAATCTCATGCTTGATAAGGGAGTACGAGCCCTGCCTGTTCTCGATGAAAATGATACTCTTGTTGGAAAAATATCCCTCACAGATATTGCCCATTTTGTTCGAGAGAAACTCTGAAACTTTTCCCCAAGGAGAAAACAATGGCCCGTTATCTCGTCACCTCTGCCTTGCCCTATGCCAATGGCCCTATCCATTTGGGACATCTTGCGGGTGCTTATTTACCCGCTGATATCTATGTCCGTTACCTGAAACTCAATGGAGATGAGGTGGTGTATGTCTGTGGAACCGATGAGCATGGGGTGCCTATTACCCTGCGTGCTGAGCAAGAGGGAGTGAGTCCAGCTGAGGTGGTTGCTCGTTATCATAATCATATCAAAGAAAGTTTTGCTGGCATGCGGATTGATTTTGACAATTTCTCTGGGACGAGTAGACCCCATCATTATCGTCTTTCTCAGCAGTTTTTTTTGGATCTTTATCAGAATGGGTATATCACCAAGCACAAAGAAAAACAGTTTTACGATGAGGAGAAAAAGCGCTTCTTGGCGGACAGGTATATTGAGGGGACCTGTCCCCATTGCGGGTATGAACGGGCGCGGGGGGATCAATGTGATAAGTGTGGGAAATTGCTTAACCCTGATCAATTAATAAACCCAAAGAGTGTGCTTTCACATACCACCCCTGTTCAGAAAGAAACAGAACATTGGTACCTTGATCTTGCAGCGTTTAGTGAACGTTTGGAGAAATGGATCTTTTCAAAGACACATTGGAAAGACAATGTGAGAAATTTTGTTTTGGGCTGGATCCAAAAAGAGGGCCTCAAAGAACGGGCGATAACTCGTGACCTTGATTGGGGGGTTCCTGTTCCCCTTGAAGAAGCCAAGGGCAAGGTTCTCTATGTTTGGTTTGATGCCCCCATAGGATATATTTCCTCTACCATAGAATGGGCTGAAAAGATAGGCAAACCCGAGGAATGGAAGAAATATTGGCTCTCTCCCGATACACGGTTGGTGCATTTCATTGGCAAGGACAATATTCCCTTTCATGCGATTATTTGGCCAGCAATGATCATGGGACAAAATACCCCTTATGTTCTTCCCTATGATATTCCTGCCAATGAATACCTCACCCTGGAAGGAGAAAAGTTTTCCACCTCGATGAATTGGGCAGTATGGGTGGATGAGTATCTGGAATACTTCCCGCCTGATCCTCTGAGGTACTATCTTGCTGCCAATGCCCCGGAAAATAAGGATGCAGACTTTGCTTGGAAGGCTTTTCAACAACGCAATAACGAAGAGCTGGCAAATATTCTGGGCAATTTTATTAACCGTACCCTTACCTTTGTGAAAAATCACGCCGATGGGGAAATAAAGCCCGTGGCGTGGTCAAAAGAGGACGAGGTGTTTTGGGCAGAAGTGAGGGAAAAAACCTTGGCTTATGCTGCTCTTCTCTCCCGTTTTCAGGTACGAGAGGCCACCAAAACGATGATGGATATTGCCCGTCTGGGTAATCGTTACTACGACGAACAGAAACCCTGGATCCTTCGCAAAGAGAATCCTGAAAGATTGGGGCAGGTTCTTTCGGTGTGTGTGCATCTCTGTCGTCTTTTGGCTGTGGTGATGTATCCTCTTATGCCAGATTCGGCGTTGAAACTGTGGCGTATGGTGGGTGAAACACGGGATATTCTTTATGAACGTTGGGCTACTGTTGCTGATTATCGTATGCCAGCCAGGAAAATTGGAGAAATAGAGATCTTGTTTGTGAAGTATGATGATGAACTCATCCAGAAACAGATAAATAGACTCATCCAAAAATCTCAGAAAGTACAGGAGAAACCTATGGAATCCCAAACAGAGCAGCTCCTCGTGACCATTGAGGATTTCAAGCGCTTTGATCTGAGGGTGGCTGAGATTGTTGAGGTTATGGACATGCCCAAATCCAACAAACTCTACAAACTCAAAGTCAAGGTGGGGGATACCGAGAAACAGATCTTAGCGGGTATCAAGCAACACTATGCCCCCGAAGAACTCAAGGGAAAAAAGATTGTGATTATCAACAATCTTCAACCTGCCAAGCTTATGGGAGAGGTGTCGGAGGGTATGCTGCTTGCGGCAAGTGATGAAGGCAAGACAAAGGTGATCTTTCTCACCCCAGAAAAGGATATTGAAAGTGGTGCGAAAATAAGCTAAGGAGTAGGTATGAAGGTACTTGTTGTCAATTGTGGAAGCTCATCTCTCAAGTATCAGCTCATTGAAACCACAACCTCTGCTGTTCTGGCCAAAGGGCTTGTGGAAAGAATTGGCCTTGGTGAGGCTGAGTACTCCTTTACCCATGGAGAGAGACCAAAAGTAAAGGTAGGTATACAATCAAAGAATCACACAGAGGCCCTCAGGGAGGTTCTTGGGAAACTTGTTTCAGAGCCGTATGGGGTTCTCTCTTCTCTTGAGGAGATTGAGGCTATTGGACATCGAGTGGTACACGGGGGAGAGTCGTTTTATCATTCGGCTTTAATTACCGATGAGGTGATCAAAGCCATTGAAGCAAATGGGGAGCTTGCGCCTCTTCATAATCCTCCTAACCTTCAGGGTATCCTGGCATGTAGGGAGGTTTTGCCTAACAAGAAACAGGTAGCGGTGTTTGATACAGCTTTTCATCAGAGTATGCCTGAATACAGCTCTATGTATGCCCTTCCCTATGAGTACTACGAAAAGTACAAAATCCGTCGGTATGGTTTCCATGGAACATCCCATCGCTATGTAGCGATGAAAACAGCAGAATTTTTGGGCAAACCGTTAGAAAATCTTCATCTTATCACCTGTCACCTTGGGAATGGTTCAAGTATTACCGCTATTGCTGGGGGAAAGTCACGAGACACCTCTATGGGATTTACTCCTCTGGAAGGGGTCGTGATGGGGACAAGGTCTGGATCTCTTGATCCAGCAGTTCTTCTCTATATTATGGAGAAGGAAAACCTCACCCCAAGACACATGTCTGACCTTTTAAATAAGAAATCTGGTATTTTGGGGCTTTCAGGAATTTCCCATGACATGCGAGAGATTCACGATGCTGTGGAAAAAGGCCACTCTCGTGCCAAATTAACCCTTGAAGTTCTTGTTCACTCGGTCAGAAAATACATAGGGGCATACATGGTGGAGCTTGGTCGGGTGGATGCGGTAGTGTTTACGGCGGGGATTGGAGAGAATGACTGGGTGGTGCGAGAAATGTGTATGGCTCGTATGGAAAACTGGGGATTTGTGCTTGACAAAGAAAAAAACCGTACCACCCGTGGGACACTTGCGGAGATCAGTACTTTCTCTTCTCCCTCGAAAATTCTTGTAGTGCCTACAAATGAGGAGCTTATGATTGCTCTTGAGACTCAATGGGTTCTCGAAGAGAAAGAATAATTCTTATTTGCTGAATTTTGGTTGATTTTTTGAGCCCTTCTTGAAGGCATGGTGGGTGTTTTCAGGAGGGCTCTTTTTTTGTCTCAGGGAAAAGGGGGCGGGAAAGAAGTTGTTTTTTTTGTGTTTTTATGCTATAGTAATAGAGAATAGAAATGCCCTTATGAATGTTGAAGGAAAAAGGGAAAGTCATGGATCTAAAAAAGCTTTCTGATGAAGAAGTTGTAGCCTGTTTACAACGGGTGGCCACGGATGGAGATACCTTTGCTCCAGAAGCGCTTCCTTATCTTGAGGTTTTGTATGAGAGGTATTTCGACAAGGTGACCCAATGGGCGCAAATGGCAGGAGTCAAGAAACAAGAGGCAGGGGATGTGGCGCAGGAGGCTTTTATCCGTCTGTATTATCGCTGTCATAGTTATGATCCTTCACGGCCTTTTCGTTTCTGGTTTTTCAAGTTAGTGTATAATCTTTCGATGACGTATCTCAAACGTCAACAGCGCTATTTCTCTCTTGAGGAACACATGGCTTTTGAGGATATTCCTGAAGAAGAAAAAAATTTTTCGGAAAAGTTTCAATTTTGGCATGTTTTTCAAGGTATATTATACGAAATGCCAGAGAAGCTTCGTGTGGTGGTGATGTGGCATCTCTTAGAAGACATGAGTTTTGATGAAATAGCTCATATACTTAATATTTCCTCCCGTCAAGTAAGAAATCGTTATGACAAAGCCTTGGAGTGGGTAAGACAACGACTGGGGAGGGACATTGGTGATGAGAGATAAGGGGCAAACAAGAAGATTTAAGGGGCAACGAGAGAAAGAAGCCTTGGTGAAAGGGCTTCTTCTCTCCTTTCGGGATTCTCTGAAGGTGGAAAAACCACCTTTCTCCGAGTTTGTGCGCCAGTGTGAATATCGGCTGGCAGCCCAAAGAAAGGCACGCATGCTGGCTGCGAGGAGGGGGACTCTCTCTCTGCGCTGGGGGTTAGTGCTGGCTTGCGTGCTTGTTCTTGGTTTTTTGGTAGGACGAGGGGTCTTTTTTGTTTCTTCCTCTGAGGATAGTGTGGCCAAACAGATGGGGCGTGTCAAAGTAGAGGAGGGAGCCCGTCTCCACGCTTCTCGGTATACGAGAGAGGGAATTGAGATTATTCATTTTGTACTTGAGAGTGGCGAAGCAACCTTTGAACCAGAGAAACTTCCTGGAAATGTTCGATATGTGGTAGAAACTCCTCACCTCTACATTCGTGTGGTGGGAACAGTATTTCATGTTCGAGTCGTGGCTGAAGAAACCTTGGTGAAAGTAGATGAGGGCAAAGTGTGGTGTTACCTTCGTTCGGAGGGGTATACGCTGGGCAAAGTGGTGGATGCGATTTCTCCTCCCCCAGGGCAGGTGGTATTAGTTCAGGGAGAGCAGCACGTATGGCGGAGCAAGCCGGATGAAAAGCTTGTTCGTAAAGAGGGTGTCTCTTCGAACACACAAGTCTCCAAAAAAGTTTCTTCTTCGGAAGAGAAAAGAGAACTGTTTTCGGTTGGAATGGCAGGGGGAGAGGTTGTTTCCTATCAGGAAAACAGAGGTTATAGGGTGAGATTGTCTTCCTCCCAAAGGTTGGAGATTGTGCCCATAGCGGAAGGGAAAGAAGTAGCAATTGATCTCTCTGGCTGGGCAAGACAGTGGTTTTCCCCTGTGTTGCTTGAGGATTCAGTGGTGGTGGTCTCGTATACAGGCATTATTCTTCGTTTTCGCTATGATGGGAAAATTCTTTTTAAACTGCGGCCTGTCGACGGTAGAGTGATAGGGGAACCGGTGGTGACAACGCGGGGGGTGGTGCTGATGCAATCCCATGGACTCACCGTATGTCTCTGGGAGGGGAATTTTTGGACCCTTCCAGCAGAGGCATCTTTTCTTGTCAAGAGTAGGCCCTATTACAACGAACGTTGGGATGTTCTCCTCTATGCAAATGAAGCAGGGAGTATTGCAGGCTACAGTATAGGCAAGAGGGAGATTTTGTGGACGCATCGTTTGGTAAGGGAATTTGTGGGAGCGCCTATTGTTGGACGAGAGGAAATTGCCTATCTGTATGGTGGAACAGGGAATACCCTAATCGCCGTAGATGTGAGGGATGGACATTTTGTATGGAGTGTTTCTTTGGAGGCACCTCTTCAGAAAATGGATATGATTGGGGAGAACTTGGTTCTTCTTTTGGATTCCTCTGGAAAAAGTGAAATTCGTTTGTACGCCCCCCGTGAGGGGGTCATGAGGATGCGATTTTCCCTTGCTGGAAGGATCAAAGACACCCTCAAAGACAAAGGAGTGTGGTATCTCCTCACGGAGGAGGGGGAGGTCTATCGTCTTGCGCCAGATGAGGAGAGACTCCACTTTGTTACAACTATCCGTGAACCGAAACGGTTTACATTTGTCAACAATCGGGTGGCGGTTGTAGGTGCCGTTGGAGTGACGATTATTGAAAAATAGTGTCTAGTGGAGAGAGATTCAGATTGGTTACAATTCGATAATCCCCTCCCATGTTCCACAAGGTATATCCTGATCCTTCTCCTTTCCACACCCCTTCTATTTCCCGTTGCACATAGGCTTCATTGTAGTATTTTCGGTCATAACTCACCCCTATCTTGAAGGCCTGGACGTAAGGTCTCACAAGAGACTGGTGTTTGGCTATCCATCGGTTACGCTTACTCCCATAAAAATAGATCCGATAAGGCCTTTCTTCAGGGGGATCGTATGCCATAAAGCCCTGATCAAAATGAGAAGGATAGTACATTGGACAAAAGACATCGATAGATGAGGAGAGAAGATCGATCTCCTGATAGGTCCGGAGGCTGGTTCTATACCAACCATTGGCTCCATAAATATCCATACTGAGAGGAACATCAAGGTGGCGTCGCATATATCGGAGAAAGGAGTATAACAAGGATTCATGGGTCATCCCGGGGTGTTTGGCCCTATATACAAGATGTGAGAGGTTTTCTCCGTCGGTGGGAAAGCGTACATAATCAAATTGAATCTCATCAAAGCCTAACGCAATGGCTTCTTTGGCAATGGCGAGGTTGTATCTCCACACAAGGGGATGATACGCATCGACCCAATACTCCTGGATATCTTTTTTTCCTTGTGGTGTGGTCTTGATGCCCTGCCAGGGTTTGTCCTGGGCTTTGTCCCAACTAGCGAGCATAAAGTTGCTTGTACTGTAGAGAACCCTATCCTGAAAGAGGACAATTCTTGCAATGAGGTACCAGCCTCTTTTTTTTGCTTCGTCAAGGATACTTTTTAGCGGAAGCGGCCTTGAATGGCCCAACTGTTGTAATAGGGGATCATGAGGGGAAAATCTAAGATTACCCCAATCGTCCTTGAGATCGATAACCAGGGCATTGGCGTTTTTCTTTTCCATGAGAGATACGATGGTTTTGAAACGAGAGGGTTTGGCGACAACAGAAGGGGGAATATAAAAGGCTACTTTGTTATGGGCTTTTTGTTGTCTTTCGGAAAGAAAGGGGGATTGAATGACCCACAGGTCAGAGAGAACCACCCCATCTCGGTAGAGGGTATGAACTGTGCTATGGGTTTTTTCTCTGAATGCCTGGCAAAGGGAAAGTATTTCTTGGTTTCTTTTCCAGGGTGAGAGGTTTGTGCCATCTGTGATCATGATACCCTTGTCGCTTGTGACAAGAAGTCCTTCTTCAGAGAAACTGAGGCTGGAGACAAAACCATCATCGTGAGAAAGTTTCTGGATCTTTTTCCACTGGTTGTTTTCGTAACGGTAGAGGTGCGGAAAAAAGTTGTTGAGTGCCCATATCCCTTGAAATTTCCCCTGAGGAAGGGCAAGAAGAGAGGAGACTTCTTCGTTGTAAAGGATGTCAGCAAAAAGTCCGGTACTTTCTCGTTTCCATCCTTTTTCATAGCGAAAAATGCCATTGAGAGCATGCCCAGCCCAGAGAACAAGAGAAGGGTGGGCCTGAAGAGAGACACTGAGCCATCCCCGGTAGGTAGGTGAACCAAGGGATATCCAGCTGTCGCCAGCATTGGTGGAAAGGTAGACGGTGCTTTTGGAACAGCTTGCCCAAACCGAAGGATTGTCTTGGGCTACGGCAATATCCATGAGGGGTTCTGGATCCGACAGGTACTGAACGTTTCCATCCTGAATATCCTGTATCATCCAGGTACGTATGCCTTTATTTTTTGGAAGTATTTCCCCAGAGGCAAAAGAGAGAAGAAAAATGCCATGCGAGGTACGAAGAACGAGACCAGAAGGAACAGAAACGATCTCCCATACTGCTCCATTGGTCCAGAGGGGGAGAAACTCCTTGTTTTTCTGGACAAAAAGACCTTTTTCTGATCCGATATATGTTTGGCTGTACACAAACGAAGAAAGAAAAAAGAAAAACCAAAAAAGATATCTCATATTTCCTCCAGGGGGGTAAAGATGTGATTTTTATAGTAACCTGGTACAAGGTTGAGTTCTTGAGCCAAAAGGAAGGCTCTCAAAATTCCCTCTCCGACATCCTCGGGATGGTGAGCATCTGATCCGAGAATGACTTTCTTCCCTTTTTTGTTGGCGTATCTTTTGAGAATCTCGAGGTCTGGCATGCTGAAGGGCAACTGTTTTCTCCAGAGGGAGGTGTTGATTTCAAGAGCGATGTCTTTTTCGACGATAAGGGAGAGGATTTCATCCACGATGTCCCAAGGAATATGATAGGAGGAAAGATATCGCCTGGGAAAATCGAGATGAGCGACGGCATCGATATCGGTCGTTTCTATCATACGTTTGACCTCGTGAAGATAGAGTTGATAGATGGTTTCTTCGGGCACAGAACGATTGGCTCCAGGTCCAAAAACATCTTCAGCTACGTGAATAGCTCCAAGGAAAAGATCAAAAGGTAGGTTTTTCCAGCTTTGGAGGAGAGAGGGGTTGTTTTGGATTTCTCCTGCTTCTACCCCGATGAGAAGACCGGGAAATTGTTTTTGTTTTTCTACAAGAATATGGCACCGCTTTTCTACATCGAACGTGTACTTTTCCTCTTCCCAGACTTCATAGTGGTCACAAAGGGTGAAAAAGGTGAGCCCTTTGTTTTTTGCCATGAGGGCAATATCCTCAAGGGAGGAAGTGGAATCAGAGGAGAAAAAGCTATGGATATGGGAATCTGCTAAGATCACTATGCCTCCTCGTCTTCCCTGATGAAGAGGGAGGCTGCTTCGTCAAACGCTACACTCACCACCTTTGAAACACCTTGTTCTTCCATGGTAACCCCGTAGAGGGCGTCACAGATTTCAAGGGTAGACTTTGAGTGTGAGACGATGAGAAACTGCGAAACCTCTTTGAAATCGAGGAGAAGACGCTTGAACCGTTCGATATTGTCGTCGTCAAGGGGAGCATCCATCTCATCGAGGACTACAAAGGGAGTAGGTTTGAGATAAAGAATAGCGAAGATAACGGAGATAGCCACAAGGGCCCGTTCTCCTCCAGACAGAAGAGAGATAGATTGGAATTTTTTTCCGGGTGGCTCTGCCATGATATTGATTCCAGAATTTAACACGTCGTTTTCATCAACGAGGATGAGGTCAGCCCGTCCCCCATCAAACATACGGGCAAAAATTTTTTGGAAAGACTTTCGGATAGCTTCAAATGAAGAAACAAAGAGTTCGCGAGATTTTTCGTTGGTTTCTTCGATGAGTTTGACAATATCGTACATGGCTTTTTCACTGTCTTGTTTTTGTTGCTCGAGGTAGTCTCGGCGTTCCTTGGCATTGCGATATTCATCAATGGCGAGAAGGTTTACATCTCCCAATTGAGCAAGATCTTGTCGAAGCTTGCTGATAGTTTTATGAAGAGCATCAATAGTGTCTTTTGGCTGAAGTTCCACCTCATCCGGCGTACAATTGTAGATTTCTTGGATACGGCTGATGATAGTGTTTTGGTTTATGTGGCGTTCTTGGATGGCATTTTCAAGACCACCTATACGTTTTTCGAGGGTTTGCAGATCTCCTTCGATGTCTTTTCTGAGAGATTCGAGGGATTTTCTTTGTTTGAGGATGGCTTCTGCCTGAGAACGAATCTCAGCGAGATTTTTTCGATAATGATCAAGATCACGCCCAAGGCTGGAGAGTTTTTCCTCGGTTTCTTCAATGATATCCTCGAGTTGCTTGATGATGTGTGTAGAGTTTTCAATATCTTTGGTATAATTTGCCCGGGTTCGTTCAATGTCTTCTATCTGATGACCAATCCTTTGGATTTCGTTTGAGAGGGATTTGTATTGTTCATCGATACGAACGGTTTCTATGCGTTGGTTGTTGAGTTTTTCTATTTCTCTATTGACCTCCGTTTTGGTTTCGGCAATGTTGGTTTCGTACTCCTCAATGAGGGATATGATTCGCTCGAGTTGGGTTTGTTTTTGTAGGATTCGTTCTCCATACTGTGAAAGGGTATTCTGGACATGGGCGTAGGCTTCTTCCGAGGAGTTTTCTTCTCTTTCGAGTTTTTTGGTTTCTTCTTCAAGGAGTTGTACCTCATACTCAACTCGGGCATAGGAGGCTTGTATGTTTTCTCGGAGGGCATGAAGCTCTCGAAGACGTTCATGGAGGGATTCTATCTTTCGACGATTTTGTTCTATCACCTCAGTAATCTCTTCTATGTTTTCCTGAATGCGCTCTTTCTGAGTGTAGGTGCCTTCTTCACTGTAGAGGATGCCGAGGATGCGTTCATATGAGGACTGGATTGTCTGAAAGAGCTCATGAAGAGAGTGAAGATAGGTCTTGCTTTCCTCGAACTGACCATGGTCAAGAGAGGTCTGGATTTTGGCAAAGAGATCATTGAGTTTGGCTTCTAACAGGGGTTTTTGTTGGGAAAAAGTCTTGATTTCCTCAGCCTGTTTTCCAAGGGATTCAATGATAATCCTATCTACTGTCTTGAGTTTTTGCTGAAGATTCTGGATGCTTTGTGAGAGGCTTTGGTTTTCTCTCTTGAGATCCGTTTCTTCCTTCGTGTTTTGTTGCATCTGATTGGCAATCTCTTGCATCTCGAGGGCAATACGTTGGCGTTTTTGTTTGAGTTCTTCAAGAAGCGAAAGCTTTTCTTGCTTTTGAGAAGAAATGGTTTGTTTTTGATGAAAAAGATCTTCAAGTTTTTTCTGGAGGCTGTCTCGTTGAAATTCTAAAGTGAGGATCTCTTTTTTGAGGGTATCTACATGGTCTCGTGTCACCGTTTGGGACAGACCTAACTCACGGGATTTGTGAAGGAGGTCTTGGTTCAGGAGTCGCATATTCTCGTGAAGTTCGTCGATGTGACGCTGGATCTCAGCCTGTTTTTCTTTGGCGCTTTCTCTGAGCTCTTCAATGGTAGTGAGAGCCTCGAGTTTTTTTTGGTATTCGTCACGGAGAAGCTTTTCTCTTTCCATACCTTCGGCGAGGCGATGTGAGAGAGTTTCGATTTGATTTTCAAGGAAGGTTTTTCTTTCTTTGTTAGCTTTGAGTTGGGTCTGGTACTCGGTGATGTTTTTCTCTAACGAGGTAAGGGTATCTCGCCATTCGTTTTGTTGGGTTTCTTTCTGTGCAAGTTCCTCATCAAGCGAAATGAGGGCTTCTTCAATCTCAGAGAGTTTGGCCTGTTTTTGTATGAGGTTCTGTTCGAGTTTATTTTTCTCCGTGGTTTTGGCATCAATTTCTTCTTGCATGTTTTTTACTCGAAGGACCTCAAACCGAAGTTCACAGTTCGTGAGTTCGTTTTTGATTTCGTTGTATCGACGAGCATTTTCTGCTTGTTTTTCAAGCTTGATCAGTTCTTTTTCGAGTTCGATAATCACATCTTGGACACGTTCAAGATTCAGACGGGCGGCCTCGAGTTTTTTTTCAGCTTCTTCTTTTCTGAATTTAAACTTGGAGATTCCTGCAAATTCTTCAAAGAGAAGACGTCTCTCTTCAGGGCTTTCTGAAAGAAGACGATCAATTTTGCCTTGTTCAAAGATGGCATAACTATCTCGACCAATGCCTGTGTCAAGAAAGATCTCGACAATATCTTTGAGGCGTACCCGAGACTTGTTGATGAAGTACTGCCCTTCACCTGAACGAAAAATACGTCTGGCGATACTGATTTCATTGAATTCAAGGGGAAGCCAGTGATTTTCATTGGAGAAAGTCAGGGTGACTTCTGCCATCCCTTTGGGGGATCGGTTTTGAGTACCATTGAAGATAACATCTTCCATCTTTTCGCCACGAAGGCTTTTGGCGCTTTGCTCTCCAAGGACCCACTTGATGGCCTCAACAATATTGGATTTTCCAGAACCGTTTGCTCCTACAATGCCTGTGATGCCATCCACACATTCGAGGGTGGTCTTGACAGCAAAAGACTTAAAGCCATCGAGTTCGATGGTTTTCAGGTAGCGTGCCATGAATACTCCTTCTTCCGAGAGCCTTTTATTATAGGATGGTTTTGGTTTCTTGGCAACTTTTGAGTCCCCTAAAATAAAGATGGGGACATCCTCTCCCATGGATATCCCCACACGTGGGGCTAACAGGAGTCGAACCTGTGGCCCACAGTTTAGGAAACTGTTGCTCTATCCCTCTGAGCTATAGCCCCATCATAGTATATTGTAGGGAGAACAGGGTTTTTTTGTCAATTTTTGGGTTAGGGGATGTAGAGACGCTGATAGGGGAGAGCCAATCGAAAAGTTTGTTTGAAGGCAGGAAAAAGCAGGGAGGTGACGTGAAAACTGTAGCGAGCATTGGCAAGAGCATAGAGCTGATAAAACGCTTGAAGAGAGGGAAGGAGAGCACCATCGTCAGGGATGGGGGTTGTGGGGGCAATGACACAACGGGTTCCCTGGGAAAGGGTGTGGGCAGCGAGGGATTGTGAGGAGTCAAGAATCTCACAGCAATGGAAAAAGACCAGATCGTTGGCTTGGACAGGAAGAGAGGAAAGAGTCAGGGTGTTTATGAGCAGAGATCCCTTTTTTCCGTGGGAGATAACATGGAGAGAGGTATAGGGAGTTTGCCATACGACCGACAAGAGAAAATCTCCTTCTATGACATCGGTAGACCCTAAGGAAAGAAGGGCATCGACCTCTTCTCTGGCATGAGCAAGGGTAGTGTCAGCAATGATGAGGCGTTTTCCATTGTCAGGGAGGGTCTTTCGTGTGGCTATGGGAAGGAAAAATTCCCACAGAGTCTCTTCTCTATGTGCTGGAAATATCCAGAGAGGGATTTCCCCATGGGAGTAGAGTTGCACCCACCCTGCCGCAAAAAACCTTTCTAGGGGGAGATGACACTCTTCACAGAAAAGACCAAAAGCCTCATCACTCCTTTTTTGTGGAAATGGGGGAGAAACACCTGCGGACAGTTTGTGAATCAAGAGGGACCACCGTTCCCAAGGAATATATGCTTCAAAGAGCATATCCTCTTGAGAGAGCTGGAGACGGATATAACTGGAGCGCTTTTGGTAGACAAACAGGCGGAGAGGAGGTGTTTTGATTCTGGTTTGGAGGAGGGTATGACCGACGTTGGCAAAAGATGGAGGGGAGGGGATTTCCCACCAAAACACCATGGCAGAGGCCATACCACATCTCTACGGGTTAGGTTTTACCACGACTACACGACCTGCTCTGAGGGCCTCGTGGGTTTTGGCGTTAGCAAGGAGTTTTCTCGCGTCTTTTCGACTGATAACAAGCTCGGTAGGGTTTCTTCCTCGAAGGGAAAGAGGAACGACATAAAAAACCTTTGTTCCCAAACGACGACTTTGAAACGCAGATCCAAGACTTGCTACGTATTCACATACCCCCTGATTGAGAAGGACGCTCTCTTCTACGATCTCAGGACCATAGATGAGATTGCCATCTTCGTCATATATACGAAAATACAGGGAAGGGAGGAATTGGCTATAGAGGAAAACATCTACGATAACCCCGTCATACCAAGCAAGATCTCGTTGTTTCTGTATATAAGAGGAGAGCGAAACCCGGGCTATCTCTCGGAAGAAGATCTGAGCAATACCCTTGGGACCGAAAAAATCCAATTCGGCTATACCTTTGACAAAGTTTTTTTCGTGAATCAGGGGATAGTAAAAGGCATTATTGACACCTTCTAAAAGCTCACTGCGTATTTGGCTTTGAAGGGAATAATAATCTCTCAGGAGAAAGAGATCCGAAATCTGGACATATCCCATGGTTTTGACCAACCGATCACGAAGCTCGTTTCTTACCTCACTCTCTATCTGGGCACGTGTTTTTCCTATGTTAGGGGAAGAGTTGGGAGAAAAAGGGAGGCGCACCTCACATCGGATTTTTCCCTGTGTCCAATTGATGGTGCTTTGATAGGCAGGAAAAACCTGAACGACCTCAGTGGTTTTGGCTTTTTCAATATCCCAAAAGAAATCCACACACCAACCAGACAAGGCAAAAAGCCAGAAGAGAAAAACCACCTTTCTCATCATTTTCTCTCCTTTGAAGATAGTTTATTGTAACTCATCAAAGAGAAAAAAACAAATTTTCTTTTCCTGGATCCTGAAAGCAAAATCCTAGGCTAGAAGAAAACTCCTGACAAGAGGAGGTTTTTTAGAGGCTTTCCTCACGTCCAGGAGAGAGAGTCTCATGCGGCATGGGATGAGATCGAGAAGCCCTTTCGAAAGCAAAAATACCCACAAAAAGGAGGGCAATTCCTATCCATTTGAAGAGGGAAACGGTTTCCCCAAAAAACGCAAATCCTAATCCTGTAGCAAATACCGGGGAGGCAAGCTCTAATGCGGCGGCCTGAGCGGTTTTGAGACGCTTCAATCCCTCATAATAGAGGAAATACCCTATTCCAATGAGCCCCCCAAACAGCAACGAAGGCCACGAAAGACGCAGAGAATGACTCATGATGAGGGCCAAAAGAAAATAGAAAGGAGTAGCTACCAAAAACCTGTTTAACGTAATAAGAGAAGAGGGGAGATCCTGGAGGTATTTTTTTGCCAAAAGCCCCGACAGAGCCCAGAAAAGTGTGGCAAGGAGAACAAGAAGATCTCCCAGACTGCCAAAACGGATAGCAAGGAGATTGGAAAGACTTCCGCTCATAACAAAGAGAGCAGAAAGAAGCATGGCAAGAATTCCCCCATAATCCCAGAGAGAGAATTTTCCCTCGTGGAAGATAAGGTGCCCAAACAATACCAGAAAAACAGGCTGAAGATGGGCGATAAGGACAGCATTGACCACAGGAGTGTGAAAAAAGAGGATAGCAATAAAATACAAAAGGTCAGAAAAAAAACTTCCCAAAACCCCAATAAGGAAAAGAGAACGAAGATGATGAGGGCGCATTTTCCACCTGATGGGAACGTTTCGTTTGAGAAACACGTGTTGAAGGGAAAACACTATCCCTGAGATCACCACACATCCTGCTGCCCTAGAAAAAAGCAAATGATCAAAAGAAACCTCTGTTCCTATGAAACGGGCAATGATGGGTTCTAAGGCCCATATGGCTGCCGCTCCCAAAACAGCAAGGATTCCCAAAACTCGCATATGCTCTCCTTTCTTTTATCAAGGATGGGGTGAACACCCAAAAGGCAGGATAGAGTTTTCTCAAGGTAGTCCTCACTTTCTGAAGTGATGAGGCTCCTCTGCGGAGATCCCTTTCTCCGCGATCTCTGGAAGGATATGAGATGCCTCTGAGAACATTCTCTGAAAAGATATTCTCATAAGGAAACATTATACAGCACAAAAGAAAAAATCTCTACCTACAGAGGCCTCTTGAGGGAGTTCTCTTTATGGCATTTTCATCCTCTTCCCCTTAACGATGTCTCGTTAGCGTCCCCGTCAACCTTCTGCTAAAAGCATTTGCCGGTTTTGATTTTTTGGCAATTGGAGGGATCCTGCCCGCATCGGTAACAGATCTCGTTAGTGAGGGGTTTTCCTTCGATAAAATCCTTAATATTCTGGAGGGTTGTACGTGCAATATTATCAATAGCTTCTTTGGTGAAAAAGGCCTGGTGAGAGGTAACGATAACATTGTTGAAGGTGAGAAGCCTTGCCAACACATCATCATCTAACACCTCTGTCGAGTAGTCCTCAAAAAAGTAATCCCCCTCTTCTTCGTACACATCAAGCCCTGCGTAGCCTATTTTTCGGCTCTTGAGACCATCGATGAGGGCTTTAGTATCGATGAGTTTACCTCGACTCGTATTGATAATCATAACCCCATCCTTCATTTTGGCGATACTGTTGGCATTGATCATGTATTCCGTGGATGGTAAAAGAGGACAATGGAGGGTGATAATATCGGATTGCTGGTAGAGGGTATCAAGATCCACATAGACAAACCCAAGATTTTGGGCAAGCTCTGGTCGGGGAAAGGCATCATACGCCAGAACCCGCATTCCCAATCCCTTGAGGATCTGGATCATGATTTGTCCTATCTGCCCTGTTCCAATCACACCAACCGTTTTCCCATGCATATCAAATCCCATGAGCCCTTGGATGGTAAAGTTTTTGTCAAGGACACGGGTATAGGCCTTGTGGATCTTTCGGTTGAGGGTCATCATCAGGGCGAGTGCATGTTCAGCTACGGCATAAGGAGAATAGGCGGGGACACGTACTACATGAATTCGGTTGTAGGCAGCTTTGAGATCAACATTATTGTAACCTGCACAGCGCATGGCAATAAGTTTTACATCCATGGCGACAAGTTGATCAACCACATAGGCGGTAACCTCATCGTTCACAAAAAGACAGACAGCATCGTATCCTTTGGCCATAAATACCGTGTCATCAGAGAGTTTTTCCTTGAAGTAGCGTAATTCAAAACCGTACTCTTGATTGAAATAATCAAAACTCTCCATATCATAGGGCTTGGAGTCGAAGAAAGCTATCTTGAAACCCATACCTCTCCTCTCTATCTCAAATTTTGCTCATCTAAAAGGCGTTTTTCCCCTTGAAGATTTTGGATGTCAGTAATATCTCGTGTAACCTCGAGGGTTCCGAGGTAGGTCCCATGGGCATCCCGGACAGGGGAGTACTCAATCAAAATTTTTCGTCCATGGAGATCTATCCAGAAGCGAGCCTCCTCTCGGGAACCTTCTTTGAATCCAGTGAGGATCTTTTCCACAAGAGAAAGACTTTTTGGGGGATGACAGTTCTGCACCTTGCGCTGAAGGTCCATTTTCGTTCGTGGAAATATTCTGCCGTGGTGGGGGGTGTTAAAAAATTTCACCCTATCCTCGGCGTCAACAAAGGAAATATCCACTGGAAGAGCATCCATGATAGCCTCAATGGTTTCTATGGAAAGTTCGTGAAGATTCATTGTTTTCCTCCTTTTTCGTGTATAGTGTAACTCTGGTGATCAGAAATAGCAAAAAAACCAATCTCTTCTGTGGCTTCTTTGACATTTTTCCAGTCTTGTTGTGAAAGAACCTCGAGGGCTACTTTGTAAAGAATATACTGTTCTTTCTGCGTATGCAAGAGAAATTTTTCGTAAAGCTTTGTAGCTAACGTGGACATTTGCTTTATCCATGAAGCAATATCCATGTGGAGTGCCTTTTCAAAGAGAGCAACAAGGGCCTTTTTATCCTGGCGCATCTCGGTATGTTCCTGCCACATAATTGCGGGGGGTTTTTCTATACCTTTGTGTTCAAGGGCTGGAAAAAGAGCACTTTCCTGGCGAATGTTGTGATTTTCAGCCTCCATCAGTTTTTCTAAAAGGTATTTTATGTGGGGGAGTGTTGTTTTTCCTTCTTCCCAGGCGGTACGTCTTTCCATTTCCTTGAGAGTTTCTCTGAGGGTTTCTATCCATGAAAGGATGATACGATGATCTTTTTGAAACCTGGCGATGGGATGGTCCTCGGGAACCTTGAGGTCGGGATTTTGTATCTTATCACGAAAAAGTTTGAGATGGATATCACACACAGCGAGAAATTCATTCATACTCATCCCTTCTGAAGCAAGGTCTTGTTCTGCTAAAGCAATAACGATGGGGTCTGCCTTGTCAATGAGAGAGGCAAAGTCAGATTGTATTTTTTCGATTTCTTCTGGTTGTGTTTCTTTCTGGATGTGCCGTATCATGGTTTTGAGTTTTTCTCGGATCTCTGTCTGTGAGGGGGAGAGAGGGGGGTGTGTCATGTTAGGCCTCCTTTTTTGTATATTCCTCCTCCAACAAGAGATTCTTCTCTTTCATAATATACCTCAAACTCTTGGGGAGTGAGGTAGTCCATCACAGGATAGGGAACACACTCTTGGTACACCAGAAGCCCTTCTCCTTCTTTGAGGGTCTGAACTCTTGTGGTAATCTCCTCAAAAGGATGAGTGTTTCCTCGTGCATCAAGAAAAGAAAAATAGACACGCTGTTCCCACCAAAAGGGTTTTTCTTGAGGAGCTCTCCTTGTACCCTCTTTCTTGAAAAGAGAGGAAGCACGTTTTTCTTGATGAGGATATTCTTCTCTTAATCCAATGGTGTCATTGAGGTGGTAAAGCATTTCTCGAAGAGAAAGGTTTGCTATGGCGGCGGCTTTCTTGACAGAGGTGAATTTTGCGACAGTATGAAAGAGTGGGAGGGTATTGAGCCGTTGGAAGCGAGGGGAAAGTTCAAGAAGTCGAGCTTTTATCTCGGGATAGCGAGTGACAATGTCATAGATAGTATCCTCGGCGGGAATACGTTTTTTTTCGTTTGGTTCCATGGCTTCTCCTTTTCCTACTTTAATAGTATACTTTTAGGGGGTTTAAAAGTCAAGTGTTTTAGTATGCTTTATGTTTTAAGTTTCATATGAAAGGTGTTTATATGAAATTTTTGAGTGAATAGGGAAACGTATGGATTGAGGTTTTTTAGAAAGGAAAAACCTTTACAAACCCATTGACAGGGGGAAAAGAGGGGTATATAATAAATGTAGTTGACTTTTTTATGAGGGTAGGATGGGACAAAATCACAAACGGGTAACTATCTATGATGTGGCCGAGAGAGCGGGAGTGACGGCGGCGACAGTTTCGCGTGTCATCAATGGCAAAACCAATGTGGCTCATGAAACAAAGGAAAAGGTACTGAAAGCTATTGAAGAGTTAAATTATTACCCCTCTCCTCTGGCAGCGGGGCTTCACTCTCACCAATCCAATCAGATTGGCATTCTTGTGCCTTTCTTCTTTGGAGAGTTTTTTTACAAGGTGCTTTCTCATATCTCTCAAGTGATCCCTTTTCCCTATGAATTGGTTCTCTATGATGCGGCTACTCCGGAGATCAAAAGCCGAACGCTCCAAAAGATCTTTGGTGAGAAAAAACTCAATGGCCTTATTGTGATTTCTCTTCCTCTTTTGAAGGAAGAGGCATTTCTTGCTATGCAATCAGATCTTCCTCTGGTTCTTCTTGATAATGTGCATCCAAGTTTCCCTTCAGTGTATTTTGACAATGTGATGGGTATGTTTCACGCTACCCAGCATCTTACGAAGATGGGACATAGGCGTATTGCCCTGATTAATGGGGCCCACGAGGATCCGTTTCATTTGTCTGTGGCCAGAAATCGCCACGAGGGGTATTGTCTTGCCCTTGATATGGCAAAGATTGCTTTTGACCCTGAGCTTGTTTTTGTGAATGATTGGTCAAGGCAAGGGGCGAGGTTTCTTACTCACAAGATTCTGAGGATGAAAAATCGTCCAACAGCCATCATGGCAACGAGTGATTTGCAGGCCATTGGGGTGCTTGAGGCCTGTCAGGAAGCAGGGGTGGCTGTCCCTGATGAGGTTTCGGTTGTAGGGTATGATGATATGGACTTTGCAGATTTTTTTGGTTTGACAACGGTACAACAGTCGTTTCAGACGATTGCGCGAATTGCTTTGGATATGTTGACGCAGGCCATGCATCATCCTGGTTCAAAACCAGAACAAGTGGCTCTTCTTCCAACATTGGTGGTGAGGAAAACTACGAAGGCTATAGAAAGAGAGTGAGAGGCTAACTGGAGAAGCGAATGCGAAGACTTCTTATTATCGGGGCAGGAAGTGCGGGACAGAGTCTTGCTCAGGAGATTCTTGCCCACCGAAGTGATAGGTATGAGCTGATTGGTTTTTTGGATGACAACCCTTGTCTTCGAGAGTGTTGTGGAAAACCGATCCTTGGATCTTTGGACCAGGCAAGGGATGTGATCTTTCGCTATGAGATCGACGAAGTCTTGGTGGCTATTCCCTCGGCTGGACGGCAAACCATGCAGCGAATCTTTCAGGCCCTTGCGTATACCCCTGTTCAGATTAAGGTGGTGCCCGGGCTTTTAGAGATTATTGAGGGGAGTGTTTCTCTCAGTCATGTTCGGCAGATAGAGCCAGTGGATCTTTTGGGGAGAGAAGAGGTTACCCTCGACACAGAGAGGCTGCGTCCTCAGTATGAAGGAAAACGTGTTTTGGTAACGGGGGGAGGGGGATCAATAGGCTCTGAATTGGTTCGTCAACTTCTTTCACTTCCTATTGAGAGGGTGGTGGCAGTAGGAAGAGGGGAAAACTCATTGTATGATCTTCTCCAGTCTGTACGTGATGATCGTTTGGAATACCGGATTGCAGATATTCGCGATAGCGAACTGATGAGGTATGAGTTTACTACTTTTCGTCCTCATATTGTTTTTCATGCTGCGGCGCATAAGCATGTTCCTTTTATGGAGGAGTTTCCTTATGAAGCGGTGATGAATAACATCATAGGAACATGGCATGTGTACTGTGCTTCCAGGGACGCAGGTATAGAGAGGTTTGTTATGATCTCTACGGACAAAGCGGTGAATCCTTCATCGGTGATGGGAGCCACCAAACGGTTGGCAGAACTTCTGGTATTGAGTGCGGGGAAAGATGATCGTATTCGTGTGTCAGCGGTTCGCTTTGGGAATGTTTTGGGTTCCCGGGGGAGTGTGCTTCCGCTTTTTGTAAGACAGATTCAACAGGGGGGGCCGGTTACTATCACCCACCCAGAGATGAAACGGTACTTTATGTCGATTCGTGAAGCAGCACGTCTTGTTATTCAGTCAGCCACGCTTTCTGAGGGGGATATCCATATCCTTGATATGGGAGAGCCTATTGCTATTTTGGATATGGCAAAAACCCTTATTGCCCTTTATGGGCATCGTCCGGATGAGATAGAGATTGTGTTTACTGGCTTGAGACCAGGGGAGAAACTCACAGAAGAACTCACAGAAGATCCTCACAAACTTCGTCCTTCAGAATTCAAAAAACTCTTCTGTACGGAAGAAAAAGACCTATGGACGTTGAGGGTACGAGAGCAGTTTTTAAAAGAAGCGAGAGAGGTTAGCAAAACCTATCAAAAAGAGAAGGTGAGGCACTTCTTGAAAAAGTGGCTTCCCTGTTATCAGGGGGAGTTGGGATGAGAAAGGTCTCGTTTTCTCCGCCGGATATTACAGAAAAGGAGATTCAGGCCGTCACGGATGTTCTTCGTTCGGGATGGATCACCACAGGACCAGTCACTCAGCGCTTTGAGGAGGAATTAGCCCGCTTCCTTGGAGTGTCTCGGGTGGTGTGTATGAATTCCGCGACAGCAGGTATGGAAATGGTGCTCCGACTCTGGGGTATAGGCCCGGGGGATGAGGTGATTACGACCCCCCTGACCTTTGCTGCGACCCTGAATGTGATTCTTCATGTGGGGGCAAAACCTGTCCTTGTAGATATTGAACCAGGCACATACCATATTCACCCTTCTTTGGTAGCCAAAGCGATCACGAAACGCACCAAGGCTATCCTTGCCGTTGATTATGGAGGATGGAGTGCAGATTACGAGAGACTTCTTGAACTGGCCTCTGCTTCTCGTGGGTACTTTCGTCCTAAAAGAAATACCCCTCAGGAGTGGTTGGGAAGGATCCTTGTGATGGCTGATGCGGCCCATAGTTTGGGAGCAACGTATAAGGGAAAAAGAGTTGGGGCTGTAGCCGATGTCAGTGTGTTTTCTTTTCATGCCGTCAAGAATTTGACTACCGCAGAGGGTGGATGTGTGACATGGTCAGACAAGCTTCAAGCCTACGATGAGAGGATAGAAAAAGGGCTTCGACTTCTCATGCTTCATGGACAGAACAAGACGGCTCGTGAGAAATATGAGGGAGGAGGGTGGTATTACGCTATAGAGCTTCCGGGGTACAAATGCAATCTGACAGATATTGCTTCTGCTATAGGGCTTTCTCAGTTGGGGCGCTATGAGAGCATGCTTGCTCGGAGAAAAGCCTATACCCAGAGATATAATCAAGCGTTTGCCAATCATCCCCTTGTGAAAATCCCCTTTCATCCTCCTTGGGAGGGAGAACCATCGTATCATCTTTATCCTCTGAGAGTTCCTCCTGGCTGGCGTGATCCGCTTCTCAAACATCTTGCTTTGGCGGGTATTCAGGCCAATGTTCATTTTATCCCCCTCTATTCTCATCCCGCCTATCGCTCTCTTGGGTATACCGCAAAGGATTTTCCTGTGACCCAGGCCTTTTACGAGGGAGAGATAAGTTTGCCTCTTTCTTCTTCGCATACCCCTGAGGATATAGAAACGGTGATTGATGTTCTCACCACTATAGTCTCTCAGGGGATCTAGGAAGGGGAAAAACCTCTGTGTTTTTTGTCAAACTGGAGGGAAGAAAGGGACACCTGTTGGTTGAGAGGATTTTTTGTAGGGGAGAGATTTGGTATAGGGTGAAAGGTCCTTGTGATGGTTGCTTTTTCTTTTTTTTTGCTTTATAGTAGAAGAAAGAAAAAAGGGTGTTTTGCATCGAGGAGGAGGCGCATGCAAAAATTTCTTCTTGCTTTGCTATTAGGACTGCCGTTGTTTGTGCATGCTCAGGTCAACACCAATATAGAGACCAATGGTTTTCTTGATCGTTTTTATCAAGAGGAGAACACGCAAGTGGTGAAAACAGAAGGGGGTGGGTGGTTCTGGGTGGTGGTGAAAATCTTTTTCTACACCAGTGTTTTTGCCGTTGGGGGGTTTTTTCTTGTTCGTTATTTTGTGAAAAAGAGTGCGGTAGAAACAACCGAGGATGCGACCTTCATTGAAGTGATTGCTGTCAAACAAACTGGGCTTGGGGGATATATAGAGGTGATTAAGGTGGGAGCCAATTATTATCTTGTAGCGACCAGTGGGGATGGAGGGGTGCGGCTTCTTGACAAGATTGTGGATAGAGAAACCATTGATTATATTGAACTTCACAAAGATACCCTTAAACCAAAGCCTCAAGAGTTTATGAACCTTATGGAGATGTTTCCTTTTGTCAAAAAGGTGGATAGAACTCAATATATTAAGAGCCAGAAGGACAGGCTCAAAAAACTCTGATGAAACGTGTCTTTGTTGGAATGAGCGGTGGGGTGGATAGCTCTGCCGCAGCGTATCTTTTGTTGCAATCGGGATATCAGGTTGAAGGCATCACCTTTGTTGCTGCTTTTGAGGAAGGGACCAAGAAATGCTGCAGTCTTGAAGAGATCGAGGCAGCAAAGAGGGTATGTCGATTTCTTGGGATTGCTCATCACGTAGTGGATCTTAAGGATGTCTTTGAGGTGAGGGTGATCCGGTATTTTGTAGAGGGGTATGAGAAGGCACGCGTTCCCAATCCTTGTGTGATGTGTAATCGGTTTATCAAATTTGGGGCTTTGGTCGAGGAGGCACTGAGTCGGGGGGCTGATATGGTGGCTACGGGGCATTATGCCCGTGTGCTTCGGGAGGGGGAGGATATTGGGCTCTATCGGGGAAAAGATAGGGCCAAGGATCAGGCGTATTTTCTTGCGTATGTGCCCAGGGAAATGTTTTCGTATGTGATTTTTCCCCTGGGAGAAAAAAGCAAACATGAGGTTCGCGAGGTTGTGGCCAAAAGTGGTATGCCTCTTTCCGCCACGAAAAATGAGAGTCAGGATATCTGTTTTGTACCGGGGGATTATCGAGAGTATCTTCTTTCTCATGGGGTTTGTCTTCAGAGAGGAGATTTTTTCTATGAGGGACGAGTAGTTGGAAAGCATGAGGGGCTTGCCCTTTACTCTCTTGGCCAGAGACGGGGGCTTGGGGTCTCGGTTGGAAAACGTCTCTATATTCGAGAGATGGACGCCAACACAGGGAATATTTTCTTGGGAGAGATGCCGAAGAGTCGTCAGGTTTGGCTTCGGGATATCAATAGTCTGGTGTCATCGTTTGAGGAAGGTTTTTATGAGATTCAGCTTCGGTATCAAAGTGAGCGTATTGGGGGTATAGTAAAATGGGATGGGGATCGTCTTTTTCTCTCTTTGGAAAAACCGGCGGAGATTGTGACTCCTGGACAACTAGGGGTTCTTTTTCGAGGGGAGAGGGTGATAGCTTCTGGTATCATTGAGAAAACCATCCTTGAGACGTAGCCATGCGGTATAAGTACACGATAGAAGATTTTGTGGTTTCAGAGCGCCTTAAAGAGGGTGTGATTGTCCCCGAGGGAAAATTTCGGGTGCTTCTTCTTGAGAAAAAAGGCAGAGAAACGTTGGAGGTCTTGCAAAGGCTTCAGCGCAGGTGGAGGCTTCCTTCTCGAGCTATAGGTATTGCTGGAATAAAGGATACCCACGCCCATACCTTTCAATATATGAGTGTTCCAGCTCATGTGAAGGATCTTCCACAGGAGAAAGATGTCATCCTTCGGTTTGTGGGATATTGCCATGAACCCCTCAGTGCCCAAGATCTTCTCTCCAATGAATTTGTGCTTGTGATACGGCAGGTTTCAGAAGAGGAAAAGACCCTGCTTGAGAGGCGTCTGGAGTTTTTGCAGCATTGTGGTATGCCCAACTACTTTGATGATCAGCGGTTTGGGTCTTATGAGGAGGGGGAATGGGTGGGAAAAAATCTCTTTCTAGGAAGAATGGAAAGGGTGCTTTGCTCGTATATACGAACCCATGCCCCAAAGAAGCTTCAAGAACGTCTTTCTCGATCATGGGGGGATTGGAAACGGTGTCTTGTTCTCTCTGAAACCCATTCTTGGAAGGTAGGGGTGAGGGTTTTTTCTTTTCTTGCGAAAGAGGGGCATGAAAAGGGATTTCGTCATGCGGTAGGGCTTCTTGATCATCGTTATCTTCTCCTGGTGGCGAATGCGTACCTCTCGTTTCTTTTTAATCGAGGGCTCTCCCTACGTCTGGAAGGGAAGAAGGGGGTGTATCTCTCGAGCAAAGAGGGAAGTCTCTTTTTCCCTACGGAAGAGGTCACTTTTTCTGAGAGAGAAGGATGGATAGTGGCCTATGATGTTCCGGTGCTTGATCCCTACATGGAAAGGGTATTGATCGAAGAAGGGGTATCTCTTTCTGATCTTAAAGTGAGGGGTATTTATGGAGTCACGGTCCATGCCAAAAAACGGGATTTTTGGGTGTATCCCCACATATTACGAAGTGAATGGTCTGAGGATGAGTGTTTCCCTGGTTTTTGGAGATTCTCCCTTGAGCTTTCTCTTCCACCAGGAAGTTATGCCACGTTGGTGCTCAAATTTCTTTGTCATGGTTCGTAAAAAACATTTGCTTTTCTTGGGGCGGCTTGTTTTTTCCCCTGTGCCCCAGAGAAAGCAACGCATAGGGCTTTGTTGGGGGGAGAATGTTTAGTTGTCATTCATCATTGCCCGAAGTTTTCGGCGATAGTTATCTTCAAGGTGGTTGTAAATATAGGAAGCAATCTCTAACATTTCTTTAGGCTCGACATTTTCGAACTTGAAACCGGCAATGACGTCTCGTCGCACAATCATCTTGGCTACGGTTTTTATTTCTCTTCCGTTGAGACTAAGGATGACATTGTCGTAGAGTTCTCCTGGTGTGAGAAGACTGATTTCGAGGGTATCGTCAGCGAGCAAAGCAAACCCACCAGCACTGATATCCAGAATCTTACCTCGTACAAACCGAGTCATTTTTTTGAGAAAGACAGAGGCTGTGGCTGTCTCATGGGGTTGAGGTTGGACACGGATATGGAGGCGTTTGTCGTTTGAGCGAATATTGTGGGAAACGATGAATTGGACAATCTCCTCTACCATGGCATCTGGTTGGTTTTTAAGCCGCATCACAGTAGTAATTCCTAGGGGAACAAGTTCTTTTAATTCAGCAGGGGGTAGATCCTTGGAACTAAGAACAATGGTATGGGGAGTTTGGTACTTTTCTTTGAGTTTGCTGATGAAATCTTTTTCCGTTTTTTCGGTAAAAATGAGATGAAAAGGGGATTCATCATCGCATTTTTGGGCAAGGATATCCTCTGTTTCAGAGCAGGGTATAGCCTCGATACCAAAAGGGATAAGCCGAATGGCCAGTTCTTTGGCATACTCTGGATTGTAGGCATAGAGAAGCGCCTTCATGATCCACCTCCTTTGCAAGGATATCATACTAAGAGAGGAAAAAAAAGTCAACTTTTTTGTTTCAAGACAAACGGTTTTACGATGGGCATGTGGTTTGCAGAAAAAGAAAAAGGGTTAAGAGAAACCCCCTGTATAGATGCCCTCCGGGATCTATACAGGGGAAAAAATCTTATTGGTTTGTTGTATTGGTGATGACCACCACGTTTGTGACATAGATAACCTGGGGAGGAGGGGTGGATGGTTGTGGACGGGTTTCAGGAGTGGCACTTTTTTGTGAGACGTAAAGCTGCACTATCTGTTTTCTCCATACCCAGTTGGAGAGTTGAGGGAAGCTTTTGAAAAAAGCATCCTTGTCGGTAGCCTCTCTATCTTCCCAGAAAAGTTTGTAGCTTGTGGTGGGGAGAAATCCTACTTTGCTGTTGGTGATATGGATATAGATATGGCCAAGATAGACAATCTCTCCACTTTGCACATAGAGGGGTTGTTCAGGGAAGATATGTCTAAGCATGGTGGTAGCGAATGTAGTGTTACTAATCACAAAGTCAACAGGATTAATCACGGTAGGGGCAGTATAATAGACTACCATTTCGTTACTTTTGGTGTTTTCCATCTCAAGCAGATAATAGGTTTCCTGGGGTTGTTTGTAGTTCCAGAGGAATCGGTAGATACCAAGGGCATCAAGGTATTCTCCCTTGGGATTTTCATAACTGTAAGTGAGGTAGATAATACCGCGATCGGGATATTTTTGCATATAGCTTGCTATGTTGTGGGGACGGACCCTGTCGATATTATAACATCCTGCTATACTTAGCACCATCACAAGAAAAAAGGGGAGGGCGGGTATTCTCATAGACATACTCCTTCCAATCGATCTTTGGAAAGTATAGTATAGCATTTTTTTTCAAAAAGAGCAAGTTCTGAGGATGGTGTGCTACTCACGAATTTGGCGAGAGCAAAGAAAAGGTTTTTCCTGAAAAGTGGATAGCTATGGTACAGCGTATTTTGTCTATTATGGGATCATCCCAAAAAACCAACCAGCGAGAGTGGAAAGTATGACAACGAGAACAAGGTAGGCAAGGGTTTTCTTTGCCCCGAGTTCCCCCCAGATAACCATAAGTGAGGGAAGGGAAAGCGATGGGCCAGCCAAAAGAAGGGCAAGAGCTGGACCTTGTCCCATACCTGAACCTAACAGTCCCTGAAGGATAGGGATTTCTGTCAGTGTGGCAAAGTACATCAAAGCCCCCACGAGAGAGGCAAAAAAGTTTGCCTGGAATGAGTTTCCCCCTACCAATGAAGATACCCACTGAGAGGGGATGAGGGCTTCTTGCCCAGGACGACCGAGGAGAAAACCAGCAAGAAGGATTCCCCAAAAAAGTAAGGGAAGGATCTGAAGGGAAAAATCCCTTGTGGCCACTATCCAATCCACACGTTCTTCCTTGCTAAACCATCGCCAAAGCATGAGAAGAAGCATGATGCCAAGTATACTGGTGATGATCCATTTGTTTTGGTAGATGGTGTCCCAAAAGACGATATTTCCCCTGGAAGGAGTCCAATTGAGCGAAACGAGAATCCCTACCATAATGAAAAGATAAAGGGCATCCTGCCAGAGTTTTCTTGGCATGGTGTGAGAAGAAACGGCAAAAAGACGTTCATCAGCAAGCCGTGCTTCATCTTCTTTGCGAAAGAGAAGATGCATCAAGAAACCAACAATGACTGAAAAGAGGATAGCCCCTGCTGTTCTTGCTATCCCAAGTCTAAAACCAAGGACTTTGATGGAGAGAACAATTGCCAAAATATTGATAGCTGGGCCTGAGTAAAGAAAGCTTATGGCAGGCCCAAGACCTGCTCCCTTTTTGTAGATGCCTTTGAAAAGAGGAAGGATAGTACAGGAACACACAGCAAGGATAGCCCCAGAGACAGAGGCCACGGAGTAGGCAAGCCACGGGGGGGATTTGGGCCCAAGGTAGCGAATCACTGCCTGCTGATTTACAAACACGGTGATAGCCCCAGCAATAAAAAAGGCAGGCACAAGGCAGAGAAGAACATGCTGACGAGCATAGTCTCCTAACATGAAAAAAGCCTCCAGAAGAGCCTTCTGGAGAGAAGGGCTCTCAAAAGGACAAAGATACACTCCTACGAAGAGAGCCATATACAGAAAGAATCTTTTGTTCTCAGAAGACGAGAGTATCATACAAGCCTTCTTTTCACTCGTTTTTGAGGAGGGAAACGATCTGCTCGACAGAAAGGACAGTACCAGAGCTCACCACCTTTTCGTTAATGACCAGAGCTGGGGTTCGCATCACCCCGTATTCGAGGATGGTATCCATGTCGGTAATTTTTTCTATGGTGGCCTCTTTGCCCACTAATGAGAGGGCTTGGCGAGTGTTTTCCTCAAGACGACGGCAATTTGGGCATCCTTTGCCGAGGATAGATATTTTCATGGTTTTTTCCTCCTTTTTTCAGATATGGTGGGTGTCTCAAGGGGGTGAGAAAGAGAACAGGTATTTGACTTTCTTAGGAGAAGGCGTTTGTGAAGGGCCAGGCTGTCTGTGTGGGTTGTTTCATCCTCAAACACCTCGATTATCTCAAGGAGTTTTTGTTCGTATGGGGTCTCTCTGCGAACAAGAAAATACTGGATAAACCTTCCTTCTCTCTTTTCCTGGATGAGACCGGAGAATTTGAGTTCTTTGAGGTGTCGGGAGATGGTATAAAAAGGGAGAGACAGAATATCTGCGATCTCGCATACGTACAGCCACTCAGCCTGGAGAAGAAGTTTGACAATCCGGAATCGAGTAGCGTCACTTAAAACCTTCCATAAGACCACCGGGTGAGATGGGGATATATTTGCATATTTGTCCATATATACAATCATAAGGCAAAGGATGCAAAAAATCAAGTCCTTGTTCAGGGAAGATGGAAAATCTTGTCCTGCTGGCATAGTATTTTTTTTTACCTTTTCCCAGTTCCCTCAAATCCTTTACAAAATCCCCCCTTTCCATTATAATATTCTCAGGGGGAAAGAGGAGAAATATATGAAGATTATTATTCCTGTGGCAGGGGTGGGAAGTCGTTTGAGACCCCATACCCATGTGACCCCAAAGTCGCTTATTCGTGTAGCAGGCAAGCCGATTATTGATTATATTCTCTCTCAGTGTCTTTCTCTCAATTTCTCTGAGATGGTGTTTATCATTGGGCATCTGGGGGATCAGATCAAAAGTTTCATCAAGAGTCACTATTCTTTTCCTATGAAGTTTGTTCGTCAGACGGAGTTTAAAGGACTGGGACACGCGATTTATCAGGCAAGAAATCTTTTTGAACATGATGAGGATGTAGTTATTCTTTTGGGAGATATTATTTTTAATGCGCATCTTTCCTCTATTATCGGGGCTCAGGACAATATGCTGGGGGTGATGAGTGTTCCTGATCCAAGACGCTTTGGGGTGGTGATGATGGATGAGAATGGGTATGTCACGAATCTCATCGAGAAACCTGAGAATCCTCCTTCAAATATTGTCATTGGTGGAGTATATTACTTTCGAAGTGCGCATCGCCTTTTTGAGGCTATCAATTATCTTTTTGAGCATAATATTACCACCAAAAACGAGTATCAGCTTACGGATGCTATCAAACGCTTGATGTATACCGGGGAAAAAGTCAAGACGTTTCCTATCTCGGACTGGTACGATTGTGGGGAAAAAGAGGCGCTTTTGGAAACCAATGAACACTTGCTTCGTCTGGCCAATCTTCAGGTGCGGGTGCCGGGATCAATTATTATTCCCCCTGTGTATATCCATGAGACTGTGGAAATCAAAAGCTCCATCATTGGTCCCAATGTCTCTATCTCTGAGGGGTGTATTATCAAGAATGCTATTATTTCTCATTCTATCATTGGTTCTGATGCCACCGTAGAAAATGCCATTCTCACCCGTTCTCTTGTGGGGGATAACGCGTATTTGTGTGAGGCCCCGCGAGAGATGAATATTGGTCCAGATTCAGAGATTGCCTCTTCGAGGTAGGTATGAGTAACATACGTCTTTACACCCTTATTTTTGGTTTTGTGTTTGTTTTTCGTATACTCGCTTTGGGGCCATGGATTCGTGAACCAGTGTTCTCTCCTTTTCAACTCGTTTTCTATAGTGTGCTGTTGGATAAACCCCTTCACTATCCTTTGGAAGAGGGACAGAGTGCGGTATTAGCAAGGGAAGTGTTTGGTGTTCGTGTGGTTCTTTGGTTGAAGGAGATCATTATTGACGGGATAAGCTGGCTGGGGATGGTAGGGCTTACTTTGAGGAAACAATTCTTGGGAAAGAACGTGTGGAGGGTGTGGATGATTCTCTGTGCTTTGTGGCAGGTAGGCATCACCCTATGGCTGAGTGTTGATCTTCCTATGGGGGTGATCGGGTTCTTGCTTTCTCTGGCAGCCCCCTATCTTCTTTGGCTTTATGGATGGCAAAGACAATGGCTTGTGGAGAAGGATACATGAAGGGAGTTCTTACGATTGCGGGGTCTGATCCTTCTGGTGGTGCGGGTATCCAAGCTGATCTCAAGACGTTTGCCACCCTTGGTGTGTATGGTGCCGCGGTAATTACTGCACTTACTGCCCAAAACACCACAGGGGTCTACGGTAGTGTGTTTCTTGATCCAGCCTTTGTTCGGTTACAGATCCGTACCGTGCTTGAGGATATTCCCTTTCGTGTTTTCAAGACAGGGATGCTTGGGAATGCTTCTCTTGTTCGGGCAGTGGCGGAAAGTCTTCCCCAGGATGGGGTGCTGGTGTGTGATCCTGTGATGTATGCCAAATCGGGGTACCCTCTTTTGGAAAAAAAGGCCATTGAGACCATGAAAGAGTATCTTTTTCCTCTGGCAACTGTGATGACACCGAACTATCCCGAACTCTCTGAGCTTTTGGGGAAGGCGTTTGATCCTCACCATCCAGAGGAAAATGGAAAAAGACTTCTCTCTTTTTATCCTTCTCTCCAGGCGGTAGTGGTGAAGGGGGGGCATAGAGAAGTAAAAGAAGGCAAAATTGAGGATGTGATTGTGTATCGGCAGGGGGGACATATTTTGACACGGGTGGTCTCTCATCCTTATATTTCTACTCCAAGCACCCATGGGACAGGATGTACCCTTGCCTCAGCTATTGCGGCCTACGTGGCTCGTGGGGAAGAGCTTGTTTCAGCGATAGAAAAAGCCACAGCTTATGTACATTTTCTTCTGACGCAGACAAAAGAAGAGAGCTATGGTCGAGGGCATGGGCCGCTTCCTCATCATCGATATAAGGAGAACATATGACTCAATTGGAATATGCCAAGAAAAACCTCATCACCCCTGAGATGATAGAAATTGCCAAACGAGAGGAGCTTACTCCGGACGAGGTAAAAGATCTTGTCGCGAGGGGTGAGGTGGTGATTCTCAAAAATCTCAAACGAGAGGCTATTCCTACCGCGGTGGGAACAAAGATGCGCACCAAGGTGAATGCAAATATAGGAAGTTCCCCGGAGAAGATGGATCTTGCCTGGGAGATGGAAAAACTCTCTGTTTGTGAAACATGTGGCGCGGACACGGTGATGGATTTAAGTTTGGGAGGGATCCTCAATGCTGTACGGCAAGGGATCCTCAGGCGTACCCGTTTGCCAGTGGGGACAGTTCCCATATATCAGGTTGGGTTTGAGTTGGCTCAAAAGTCTCGTCGTCTTGAGGACATGACTATCGAACATTTTCTTGATGTTTTGAGGCAGCATGGGGAAGAGGGAGTGGATTTTGTGACGCTTCATGCTGGGGTTACACAAAGAGCCTGGCAATATATCAAGCACAAAAATCGTATCCTTGATGTGGTGAGTCGTGGTGGGGCGATGATGTGTGCCTGGATGGAGAAAAACAACCGTGAGAATCCTCTCTATGAGCATTTTGATCGTCTTGTCGAGGTTTGCCGGGAGTATGATATAACGATGAGCCTTGGGGATGGGATGCGTCCGGGGGCAACAGCTGATGCCTCAGATAGGGCTCAGGTTGAGGAACTTATCACCCTTGGTGAATTGGCTCGACGTGCAAGAGAAGCAGGGGTACAGGTAATGATAGAAGGACCAGGGCATGTTCCTCTGGATCAGGTAGTGGCCAATATCCAGATGGAAAAGAGTCTATGTGAGAGGGCGCCTTTCTATATTCTTGGACCTCTGGTGACGGATATTGCATTGGGATATGATCATATCGCGGCGGCTATTGGTGGGGCTGTTGCAGGAGCAGCTGGTGCAGATTTTCTCTGTTATGTTACTCCGGCAGAGCACCTCTCTCTTCCCGATCTTGATGATGTGAAACAAGGGATCATGGCCTCTCGAATTGCTGCTCATGCAGCCGATATGGTGAAAAATCCGAAGCGTTTTCGAAAAGTAGATAATGCTATGTCCCAAGCTCGAAAAGCCCTTGATTGGGAGACGATGTTTCGGCTTTCTTTGGATCCTGAACTTGCAAGAAAACGTCGGGAATCCTCTGGTGTGAAAGAGAGCTATTGTAGTATGTGCGGAGAATTTTGCAGTGTGAAAACCCTTCAGGATCTTGGATTTCTGTCGTGATGCGGTATGAGCTTCTTTCTCCGGCCGGAAGTTTTGAGAAAATGCGCTTTGCCTTTGCCTATGGAGCCGATGCTGTCTATGTTGGGGTCAAGTCTTTTTCTCTTCGAGAGCAAGCTACCAATCTCACTCTTGAGGAGCTTGCTGAGGCTGTTCAGTATGCCCATCGCCTTGGAAAGCGTCTCTATGTGACTACCAATATCTTTTTTCACAATCGTCATCTTGCCCCTTTTCAGGATTTTGTTAAAGAAGTGGCTCCACTTGGAGTAGATGGGCTGATTGTTTCTGACTTGGGGATGATTTCCTGGCTTCGTGAACATTATCCAGAGATTCCTCTTCATGTGAGTACCCAGGCGAATACGACTAACAAAGAGAGTTGCCGATTCTATGAAAAACTTGGGGTTTGTCGTATTGTCCTTGCGAGGGAACTTTCCCTCGAGGAGATTGGAGAGATTCGAGAGGCTGTTTCTCTTGAGTTGGAGGCCTTTGTACATGGGGCAATGTGTGTGGCCTATTCAGGAAGATGCTTGCTTTCTAATTACTTTACCAATCCTCGTCTTTATGCCCCAGGAGAAAAATTCTCCCCTGGCAAGACGCTCCGCACGAGGGATGCTAACCAGGGGGATTGTGCTCAAAGTTGCCGATGGGAGTATTACCTTGTGGAAAAAAACCGTCGGAATCAGATGATCCCTCTTGAGGAAACCGAACACGGGACGGCGATCCTTTCTTCAAAAGACCTTAACCTGGCAGCCCATCTCGATAGGCTTATGAGTGTGGGTATTAATAGTTTTAAAATTGAAGGGAGGATGAAATCCATTTATTATGTTGCCAATGTTACGAGAGTCTATCGTCATGCCCTTGATGCTTTTCTGAAGGGGGAGAGACCTTCTCCTGAGATACTCTCTGAACTTGACAAGGTAAGTCACAGAGAATATACCACAGGTTTTTATTTTCCTCATAATGAATCCCTTCAGGTTACAGATCCTGCTTATCTTCGAGAATATACCTTTCTTGCGTATGTTAAGGAGATCACACAGCAGGATACCGTATGTCAGGCTATGAATCAGATCCGTAAGGATCAAAGGATTGAGGTCATTTTCCCAGATGGGAGAAACATGGAGCTTCCTCAGCCATCACTTGTGGTAAAGGGGGAAGAAGTATTTCGTGTCCAACCCAATGAAGAATTTGTGCTGAAAGGGGTTGTCTTGGAGCCTTTTGCTATTTTGCGAGAAAATCCACGCGTCTTGTGACGCAGAACCTTTCAAAAAGCCTGTTTCTTTTGGTGATTTTGGCGATGAGGGAGGAAGTCTCGTTTCATGACAACGTGATCAAGGGGACCTATTTTTCGGTCCTCTATCACCTCAAAGCCAAAATGTTCATAGTAGGGGATATTGGCTGGATTCTGGGTTTCAAGGTACACGGGTTTTTGCTTTTTGTCTGCTTCCTGTAACAAATACTGGATCATGGTTTTCCCTACTCCTTTGCCCTGGCAGGGGGGATCAACAACAATGCCAGCAAGGAAAAAGGCCTCCTCTGGAACAAGACGTTTGGAGAGTGAAAAGGCAGAAAAAGCAAAGAATATCATTTTTGCAAGGGCAACAACACCAAGGGAAAGAAGCAGGTTGAAAGCTTGCAAGAAAAGAGAGGGGGACACATTCATCCCATGATCATAAGGAGTTTCCCAGAGAGCGATGCCCTCCAAAAGGTCTGAGGAAATCCACACATGTCGGATATGCGCGTTGAGAATAAAACGATACAACTGAGTGATTTTCTTGAGGCGGTTCTTGTGAGAGGGGAAAAACCATGCATACAAAGGATCATGGAGAAAGGCTCTGGCAAAAACAGCAGAGGCCGCAGAAATCATGTTTTGTGGCAGGGCTTTCATAGGCCCTCCTTTTTATTTACTCAGTTTCGAGGTAGTGGTCAACCTCCTCGGGAGAAATCAAGACTTGTCTTGGTTTACTTGTTCCTGTGCTTGGACCAAGGATCCGAAGACTCTCCATCATATCCATGATTCTTGATGCTCGATTGTACCCGATCCGAAGTTTCCTTTGAAGAAACGAGGCGGAAACTTCGCCTGTTTCTGCAGCAAGACGAAGGGCTTCTTCAAAGAGAGGATCCCATGATTCGTGTTCTCCGTCTGTGAGTGGAGGGTTTTCCACCTCTTCCATGAGGGCATCAATGTCGAGAAGGTATTCGGGTTTTTTCTGGCGCTTGATTTCATAGACAAGGGTTTCAATCTCCTTGCCAGAAACGTAGGGTGCCTGAAGACGGAGTAGATCAGTGTTTTTTGGAGAGAGGAAAAGCATATCTCCCTTGCCGAGAAGTTTTTCTGCCCCACCACGATCGAGGATGGTACGAGAATCTGTTTGAGAACTTACCCGAAAGGCAATACGAGAGGGAAAGTTTGCCTTGATGATTCCTGTGACCACATCAACACTGGGGCGTTGGGTAGCGACTACCAGATGAATACCAACGGCTCGTGCCATGGCAGCCAGACGGGAAATCACACGCTCTGTCTCTTTGGGTATCCGAAGCATCAAATCGGCAAATTCATCGATCACCACGACAAGATAGAAGAGGAAGTTGTCTTTCTCTGGTGGGGAGATTTTGAAGTATTCGGCGATATTGCGAACACCCCGCTCACTAAAGAGCTTGTATCGTCTCTCCATCTCTCGCACTACCCATTCGAGTACCACAATAGCTACTTCTGGTTGGGTGATCACAGGGGCAAGGAGATGGGGGAGGCCGTTGTAGAGCTCAAGTTCTACCATTTTTGGATCAATCAGAAGAAAACGGATCTCTTCATAACTCTTTTTGAAAAGAAGACTCGCCAAAAGGGCATTGACGTAGACACTTTTTCCACTACCGGTGGTGCCAGCAATCAAAAGATGGGGCATTTCTGTGAGATCATCGACGAGAATATTACCGGTAATATCCTTGCCAAGGATAAGGGGAAGGGTGGCTTCACTTTTTTGGAACTCTTCGCTTTCTACTACCTCACGTAAGAGAACGTGTCGACGTTTTCTGTTTGGAACCTCAATACCAATAAGACCTCGTTCCCCAATAGGGGTGACAATGCGTATGTGGGCATCTCCCAAGTTAAGGGCGAGGTCATCGATGAGGTTGGTGATAGATCGAAGTTTAAGTCCAAGAGGGGGTTGGACCTCATAGCGAGTAATGGCAGGTCCCCGGCTATATCCTACCACTTTGACATCAATCTTGAAACTCTTGAATGTCATCTCAATCAAATGAGAAATGGCTTTGACCTCTTTTTCGTCTTCAGGCCCAAAACGTTCTTTGAGGTCCACCTCAAGGAGAGAAGTGGCCGGAGGTTTATAAGAAAAATGAGAGGAGCGTTTGTGTTCCTCTTGGGGTTGGTCATCTCGGAGAGAGAGGATTTCATGCGTGGGTGGTGAAGGATTTTTTTCCAAAGAGGGTGGAGAGGAAAAGGAGAAGGGTGTGCTCTCTTCTTTGTCCTGGGGGGAAAGGGGGGGTATTTCTTCGGTATGGGCTTCGAACAGGCTCTCTGAGAGATTTTCTTCAGCGGGTTTGTGCGCAGGGGATTCCTCAGGGAGGGGATGGGTGTCGAGTGTGAGATCAGAAGAAGAAGCCGGTGGTGATGATGGGATGGTCACATCACACGCTTGAGCAACCTCTTCTCTCAGGGCTTGAAAAGCCGAGGAATCTACAAGCCAGAAAGGTACCTCGATATTGGCATCTTCTTCTTTATGAAGGGGGCGACGGAGAAACTCGGGTTCTTCTCGTACTTCTTCTCTTTCAGGAGCAAAAGAGAGTTCTTCGTGTGTTTCCTCTAGAGGAAGGGGGGAGAGGGCCTCAGAGAGCTCTTCGTGATGTCGTGAGGTCTGTACAAGGGAAACCAGTCCTTGTATGAAGAGGAAAATGAGCTTTTGGAGAGCCTTTATGGAGGCTACTAAAGACCACAGAAAAGAGAGAAGAAAAATCCCGCCAATAATGGGACGAGGAAGAATCTCTGAAAGGGTGGTAACAATAGCAAATCCTACCAATCCCCCCCATCGATAATCTACCTCTTTGGAGAGAACAGCAGAAACCACTGAGAGAGAAATGGCTGCCATGAAGAAAAAGAGTACCTTCAACCATATGTGTCCCAGCTTGCTTTTTGCCAAGATATGCAACCCCACCACAAGAAACCCGAAAGAAAGGAGAAGGGCAGAGGGAAAACCATAGATAACTACAAGATAGGCAGATACCCATGCCCCTCCCTTGCCAGCTATATTTTCTACAATTGGATTGGGTTGGGAGACGAAAAGAGCGGTATCTGTTGGGTGGAAACTTATGACAGCAAGGAGAAGAAAAGCACTTATACCAAGGCAAAGATATCCTATCACCAATCTCACATACCACCCTTCCAGAGAAGGATAAGCACTATTCCCCCAAGGATGATTCTATAGTAGCCGAAGATCTTGAAGTTATGTCTTTGGATGTAACGCATGAGGCCCTTGATTGCAAGCCAGGCCATCCCAAAGGAGACAACAAAACCTGTTCCTAAGACCCCTATTTCATGGAGAGAAAACCCCGAGGCATGTTTGAAAAGTTTGAGTCCAGAAGCCCCAATCATCACAGGAATAGCGAGAAAAAAAGAAAATCGAGCAGCACTCTCTCTTGAAAGCCCAAGAAAGAGTCCACCTAAAATGGTAGCGAGGGAACGGGAGGTCCCAGGGACAAGGGCAAGACACTGAAATACCCCAATTCCCAGGGCTTGCCAGGGAGAGAGAAGTTCAAGAGGGATCCGATGTTCGAAATGTTTTTCTCCCCACCATTCGATGATCAAAAGGAGTATACCATACCCCACCAAAGCAAGACTTACCACCCAGGGGGTAAAGAGATGAGCCTCTATCCAATCGTCAAGAAGAAACCCCAGAACAAATGCAGGAATTGTAGCTATCAATACCAATCCCCACGTTTTCCAGACCTGAGAAGCCTTTTGCTTTTTGCCAAATGGCCACAACTCAGAGAAATAGAGCATAACCACAGAAAGGATAGCCCCTAACTGAATGACTACCTCAAAAGTAGCCACAAAATGGGGAGACCCCGAGAGTTTTATGGCCTTATCGAGGAGGATGAGGTGTCCCGTACTACTGATAGGAAGAAACTCTGTGAGACCCTCTACAACACCAAAGAGAATAGCCTTGAGTATCTCATTCATCGGCGCTCCTGTTTGTCAAAATTTACATTTTTGAGAAAGTCTCCCAGGGTAGGGCTGGTGGCTTGGGATCTTTTCTCTCGAGATGATTGGGGAGAAGATTGTCTCGTCTCTCGCAACACATTGTGGGGTTTTTCCGTTTTGGTGTGAGGCTTGGTTTTCTGAGAGGTAAAAGGGTCGCTCTTCAGGGAGAGCCCAATCCGTTTCCGAAGGGAGTCAATCTCAACGATGGTAAACTCTCTTATGTCCCCTACCTTGAGGATTTCTGAGGGGTGGTGGACAAAAGTGTCACTAAGCTGAGAGAGATGGACAAGGGCGGTTTCTTTTATCCCAATATCGACAAAAGCTCCAAAATCCACGACATTTTTTACCTTGCCCTTTACCTTCATCCCTACTCGGAGGTCCTCAAAATGGATGACACCCTTTTGAAGAATAGGTTGGGGATAATCCTCGCGGGGATCTCGATTGGGTTTGTGAAGCTCCTGGATAATATCCTGAATGGTGGTTTCTCCGACGTTATATTTTGTCTTGAGGGAAGCCATCACCTCTTTGGTGAGTTCTTTTTTCTCTCTCATATACGTAAGGATCTCCCTCGCGAGGGGGTAATTCTCTGGATGGACCCACGTATTGTCTAAATACTCCTCTGACTCAGGGACCTTGAGAAACCCTGCTGCCTGTTCAAAGGTTTTGGGACCAAAACCTGGGACTTTTTTGAGTTCCTCTCGACTATGGAACGCTCCTCTGGCATTTCTGTATTCAATAATATTCTTGGCGAGAAGAGAACTCATCCCGGAAACGTACCGGAGAAGAGCTGCCGAGGCGGTATTGATGTTGACCCCTACCTGGTTGACTACGGATTCCACTGTTTCATCTAACTTGGTTGCCAATTCCTTCTGATCGACATCATGCTGGTAAAGCCCTACCCCTAAGGCTTTGGGTTCGATCTTGACCAATTCGGCAAGGGGATCCTGTAACCGGCGGCCAATAGAGATAGCCCCACGAACGGTAAGATCAAGCTCAGGGAACTCTTCCATGGCAATCTCAGAGGCAGAATATACCGAGGCTCCATCCTCATCTACCACGGTAAATTGGATGGGAAGATGGTACTCACTGATCATCTCTGACACAAGGAACTGAACCTCGTGAGAACCTGTGCCATTGCCGATAGCGATAAGTTCAGCCTTGTATTTTTGGATAGCATCAACAAGAAGGGCTTTTGCTCTTTCTGGTTGGTGTTGATAAATCACGAAATGGCCTAGATATTTCCCATTTTCGTCGAGAGCGACACACTTACTTCCGGTTCGGATGCCTGTATCGATAGCCAGTACCCTTGTTCGTTTTATAGGGGGTTGCATGAGAAGGTGCTTCAGGTTTTCGGCAAATACCCTGATGCCGTGTTGCTCTGATTGCTGGGTGAGTTGGGTACGGATTTCACGAAGGATGGAGGGTACCAGAAGTCTTTTGTACCCATCTTCGATAGCTGACTTTTGATAAGGGTTGACGATGGTGTAGGTTTCCAAAAGTCGTGCAAGTCCCTCCTCCATATCAAACACGAGAGAAACCTCAAGCTCTTCTTCTCTTTCTCCACGATTAATGGCCAGAATATGATGGGGTTTGATTTCAGAGAGGCTTTTGGTATAGTCGTAGTACATCTTGTAGACACTTGTCTCAGCCTCTTTGAGACCTTTTACCTCACACTTGCCTGTTTTTTGGACATATTCCCGGACTTTTCCTCGTCTTTCCATGTCTTGGGCTACTCGTTCGGCAATGATATCCATGGCTCCTTGGAGAGCCTCTTCAACGGTGTTCACACCACATTCTGGATTGATGTATTTTTGGGCCTCGTTTTCTACATCGGGATACTGTTCCATGTACTCAGCGAGAGGGGTGAGTCCCTTTTCCATAGCAATCATGGCACGAGTTTTTTTCTTCTTTTTGTATGGGGCATAGAGATCCTCAAGCTCTGTCAGGGTTTGGCACTTGTGAATATTCACAAAAAGATCTTCGGTGAGTTTCCCCTGGGAAAAGATACCCCGTACCACTTCAAGTTTTCGCTCTTCAAGATTTTCAAGATAACTCAATTGGTGAGAAATTTCTCTCACCTGTACCTCGTTGAGAGATCCTGTTACTTCCTTCCGATACCGGGAGATAAACGGAATGGTATTGCCATCTTTGAGGAGAGTGACAGTGGCTTGTACTTGGTGAACAGGAATGCCGAGTTGTTCTGAGATCTTTCTGACAATTCCCACAGGATCAATAGTGAGAGAATCAATCCATTCTTTGGTAAACTCCATACCTTCACCCCAAAAGCAAAATTTTCTCTGTTTATTTTAGGCAAAAATGGGCTTTTTGTAAAGTAAAAGGCCTTCTCCTTTTGGGAAGCTTGTGGAAAGAATCTTGGTTCTCTTCATAGAGGATGTGTATGCTTTCCAAAAAAGAGGAGAGAGGGATCTGTGGGGCAGGGTGGGACGCTATTCTTTTGAGAGAAGACTTCTCATGACGAAGATTCCTGCGTGATACGTTCGCTGAGGCGTTGAATGAGGAGAGGGTATTTGGTGCGTTTGTCGAAATCAATCAAGATGCCCTGAAGCTCTAAATCTCCCTCAGTAGCAGGCGAGAAACGGACAGGGAGATGGTGAATGACACGTCTCACCGATTCGTTGACATTCATTCCAATCACAGAATAAGAGGCCCCACACATTCCGATGTCGCTGATATAGGCGGTTTTCTTGGGGAGAATCCGCTCGTCAGCAGTAGGAATATGGGTATGGGTTCCCCAGATGGCATGGACACGGCCATCTAGATACCATCCCATCAATTGTTTTTCACTTGTGGCTTCAGCATGAAAATCTACAAGGAGGAGGACGTCTTCTTTGTCTAGGGAAACAAGGAGTTCGTCCATGGCCCGAAATGGGCAATCGATAGGTTCCATGTAAATACGTCCCATGATATTGACTACCACAATCTTGAGTCCTTTTTTCTCACACAGGTAGAAGCCATGTCCCGGTGTGCCAGGGGGGTAATTAAGAGGACGGAGAAGCTGAGGGGTTTTGTCGATGAAGTCAAAAATTTCTTTGCGTTGCCAGATGTGATTTCCTCCTGTGATAACGTCTATCCCCCAGTTAAGGAGTTCGTCCACAATTTTCTTGGTGATCCCAAAACCATGGGCAGCGTTTTCTCCATTGGCTATGATAAGATCTGGTACGTATTTTCTTTGAAGATGGATAAGCCTTGTCTGGAGGATTTTTCTTCCTGCATCTCCGATAATATCTCCCAAAGCCATCACTCGAAAGACGTTGTCTGCTTTCATCCCAAGCTCCTTTTCTTCTTGGTATACTATACTGAAAAAACAAGGAAAAAGCAATTTTTCTTTGATCCAAGCCGAGAGATGGTTTTTTGGGTATTTTTTCTGTTTTGCAGATTATTCTTGAAAAACATTCATCCTGAAAGTATAGTATATATAGCGAAGAAACATACGATGGAGGTGGATATGAGAAAGTTTCTTATCGGATTTTCGCTTGTTGGATCTTTTCTGTGGGGAGAAACCCTTACACTTGCTATTCAGGAAAAGGGCAAGCCGGTGATAGATGCTACTGTTTTTATTGTGGAAAAAAAGATCCAACACACTACCGATGAAACGGGGGTAGTCGAATTTGAGTTGGAAGAGGGGGTGTATACGGTGGTTGTTGCGAAAGCAGGCTATGAGAAATACACGAGTCAGATTGTTCTTCCCCGGGGAGGTACGAAGAAAACCCTTTCTCTTACTCGGATACGTGTTGTTGGTGGCGAAATTACAGTAGAAGCCAAACGCGAGAAAGGGAAAGTGCCTGCTGTCAAGGTGATCAGCCAAGAAGAGGTCAAAGGGGTTTCTCAGAGTTTTTATAATGATGCTATCAAGGTGCTCCAAACCATGCCGGGTGTGGGAAGTAGTGGTTCTCTCTTTGATGCTTCTATGTATATCCAAGGCGGAGACAAATTTGAACAGATGAATTATCTTGATGGGCTTGTTATTCTCCAGTCTCAACGATGGAATGGACGAATCAGTATGTTCAATCCCAATTGGGTAGAAACCATTGATCTCTACACAGCGGGATACCCCGCCTCTTTTGCCCAAGGTCTCTCAGGTCAGATTATTGTGAAGGTAAAGGAAGGAAACAAGGAAAATCTCAAGGGTTTCTGGGATATGTCAAGTGCTACTATGGAGATGGGGCTTGAGGGGCCTCTTTCTGCCAATCAGACGTTTTATGTCAATATTCGACGGACCTTCTATGATCTTACGGCACCGTTTTTTATGCCTGATCGAGCAGGGCAGCAGTTTCCATACACTACGGATGGGATATTCAAATGGGTTTGGCGTCCTACACCACAAAACAAGCTCTCGTTTCTTTTCTATGCTGGGGATGAAGGTATGAAATGGAAACTCACCGGGGATCCCCAAAATGGAGAGCCGCTTGCTGGTGACTTTAACTATGGGATATGGCAAGCGATCAGTTCTGTGAAATACGACCAGAGCTTCAACGAAAAGGATGCCTGTGATCTTGTTCTTGGGATGGTTTATCTTCGCAATCAGGGAAAGCTTTATGCGGCTCCTGTGTCGGAACAATCCTGGGATCAAGAAATCGTGTATGTCCAAAGTGGGGCAAATCTCTACCTCAACTCTTTTTCAGGTCATAAGGTCCTCGTAGGGGGCAATGTTCTCTATCCTTGGATGCCAAAGGTAGAGTACACAGGCTATTTCTATAGACTTGACCCCTTCGGAAACTGGACCAACTATGCCTCTTATGAGACGAGGGCCAGCAATATTACCTATCCCTATGCTAACGTCTATCTTCAAGACAACTGGGAATTTCTTCCCTCCTGGATTCTTGAAATGGGTGGACGGGGGGAGTATTTTCATAGAACTGCCGAATATGCCTTTACTCCTGTGGGTGGGCTCAAGTGGGAGGTGACAGAGAACCTCTCTCTCTATACTCGAGGGGGGTACTATACCTTCTTCCCCTGGTTTGGTGTCTATCTTGACAAAGAATATGGCAATCCAAACCTCACCTCTCAGAAATCTCGTCATCTCATGGCAGGAATAGAGTATAGCTCTTCCCTGTGGGTATATCGTGTGGAAGGTTTTGGGAAATGGTATCATGATCTCATTGCGGAAGATACGGACAAAAATTTTAACAATGACAAAGAGCGTATCGCCTATGGGGGATCCCTCTTCCTTCAAAAGAAAAAGAAAGAAAACGACTGGTGGAGTGGTTGGATTACCTATACCTATGTTCATGCTGACGAACGCATCACCAATATGGGGACCCCGGATCCTTTTTCTCCCTCTCCAATCGTGACCAATACATGGTATACGCCAGGTTTTCTCCGAGAGCATACCTTGAGTGTAACATGTGAGTTCATCAATCGTTATCAATCTGGGAAGAAGTGGATAGACTGGCTCTACAATTGGAAAGTGGGAGTGGAATTCCAGGTGATGAGTGGTCATCCCTACACCCCTGTGACGAATTTTATTGTGCAAACTATTCCCGGTGTGGGGACCCAATATTATCTTTTTCAAGGGGCATACAACAGCGAATGGACTCCTCTTTATCATCGACTTGATCTCAAGATTACTATGCCTTCAAGCCCCTTTGATTTTCTCAAAGTGTTTGGGCTCAAATTTAACTCATCGTCGTATATTGCCTTTCTAAATATCTACAATCATGAGAATATTGTTGATTATCAGTATGCCGTGGTGAACAATGAACTCAAAAGGATTCCCATCAAAGATTTCTCTTTTATGATTCTTGGTGGGATGCGAATAGAATTTTAGGAGGAAGAAAATGCAGAGATGGATCTGGATACTCTGGGTGGTGGTGAGTGCAGGGTTTGGACAAGAGACAAATGTGGCTCCTTTGGCTCAGGAGACTTCTTCAAAAGTGGGGGTAAACGTAAGTTTTCTTGACACGCTTCTTGAGTTTCATCGGATGGGAGGGGTGTTCATGTATCCCCTGTACTTTCTGTCTGTGCTTGGATTGGCGTATGTTCTCGAGAGGTTTGTGTTTTATACCTTGAGGCAACAACTTTTTCAAGAGGAACTCCTCTCTCTCTGTAAATCTGATACTCCCCTTCCTACTCTTGAACAGCGTATCAAAGAGGGGAAATCTCGTACGGCGGCGGTACTCAAGGAGATTCTACGGCTTTCTTCAAAGCGCAAGAAAATCGAAGATCTTGACAAAGTACTTGAGATGGAACTCAATGCTCATATTGGGGAACTCCAGAGAGGGTTTACCATGATGTCCGCCATTATTAATCTTGCTCCTCTTGTGGGTTTTTTGGGAACGGTGTCGGGTATGATTGCCGCTTTTCGATCTATCGCCCTCGCGGATCAGGTCTCGATTACCCTCGTGGCTAAAGGTATCTATGAGGCCTTGATCACAACAGAAGTTGGCCTGGTGATTGCTATCACTATCAACTTTTTCTATAGTCTTTTTACCCAAAAACTGGAACGTTTTACTCAGGTGACCATGGAAGCTGGTGAAAATCTCATAGAGAGGATTGTAGAACATGAAAGTGAAAGGTAAGCGGGCCGTTGTAGAGATTCCTACGGCCAGTCAGTCGGATATAGCCTTTTTGCTTATTATCTTTTTCTTGATTACGGCGTCGTTTGCTGTGAAGACAGGGGTCCCTCTTGCTTATCCCAAAAAGCAGTCGTTGCCCAAGGAGGTCTATAAGAGGGATATTGCTACGCTTCATATTGGAAAACATATCCTCACCCTTGGAGGAAAACCTGTCACCACGGAGACCCTTCCTGATGCCCTTGCTCTTCTTTCTCAACGCTACCTGGTTGTCGAGGTGGAGAAAGGGCTCACCTACAAAGAGGTAGTCCAAGTGCTTTCACTTTTGCAGGAGAGCAACAAAGAAATCTCTTTGAGGGTTGTGCCATGAAAAAACCACAGGTAAGTTTTCCCCCTTCTCTTCCCGTGATAGCTATGGGGGATATTGCGTTTCTTCTGCTTGTGTTTTTTCTTGTGACAACAGCCCTTGACCAGAGTCGAAAACTGGAGATAGAGATTCCCGCTGTCAAGAAAGTGGCTCAGATCCCACAGGAAGAGATCTTTACCCTCTTTATTGACAAATATGGCAAGCTCTACTACAAAGGGGAGGAAAAAAGCCTTGCTGAAATCCAGTTTCTCCATGAAAGACATGCTGCCATCTTTCGAAAACCTATTCTTCAGATTGTTGCAGACAAAGACCTTGCTTTTGACAAGATTGATGAGATTGTGCAAACGTTACGGAGTCATCGTCCTCTTCGTCTCTCCTTTGTCTGTAGGGAGGAGTTATGAAGATACGGTACTGGATTCTTCTTTCCCTTCTTATTCACATTGTGGGTGCCATTGGCTTTTCTATGCGGATCACCTGGAAAAAGAAACATTATGTTGATCTCTCGTATCTCACGATTGTGGATTTCCAAGAAGAGAAGCCTCGGCCTCAGCCACAACCCCCTGTTGTTGCCAAGAAAGAGGGGGATATTACCCCTTCTGAAAAGCCTGTTGTTGAGGAAACCAATAAGATAGAGGACACTCCATCACTTCCTCCTTCAAAAGAGTTTCTCCCTTTTTATTTAGTTGATGATCTTCCAGTCCCTCTTGTCAAGATTTCTCCTGAGTACCCCGAAGAGGCGAGGCGCTTAGGGATCGAGGGGGCGGTGGTTGTGAAGTTGTACATCAATGAGAGAGGGGAGGTAGAAGACATTGAGATAGTCAAAAGTCCTGACAAACTTCTCTCGCAGGCTGCCCTCAAGAGTCTGCAAAAGGCAAGATTCTCACCAGCTAGAGCCAGTGGGAAACCCGTCCCAGTGATTTTGGAATTCACACTCCGATTTCGACTTCAATAAACATAAGCCCTTTGTCTGTAGGTATGGTGTCTTCAAAGAGAAGGCGTGCCTTGAGGGGCGCTCTTTCTCGTTGTCTTCAATAGTTTTTGTGAGCCAAGGAGAGACCAAGGCGATACGGGAGAGGAATGGGGCACATAGAGGCAAGGGACATGTCTGTTGAAGGAATGGTTATCGAAAACTTGAGAAAGCTAGAGGGCTATGCTATACTTATCCCCTGGAGCAAAGCATGGAAAACTGGCTTTTACGGACAGAGGCCCTGGTAGGAACATCCATTCTTCATCGTTGGCAAAACAGTCGTGTGATGGTTGTGGGACTCGGAGGGGTAGGAGGAATGGCCCTTGAGGCTCTTGCCAGAAGTGGTGTTGGTCACTTTGTGGTTGTTGATTTTGATGTTTTTCATCCCACCAATCTCAACCGGCAGGTACTTGCCACTCAAGAAACTCTTGGGAAATCGAAGGCCCATGTGGCCTCTCAAAGGATTCTCTCTATCAATCCCAAGGCAGAGGTGAGAGCCATTGAAGGCTTTGTGGACGCTGGGGTGGAGGAGATGCTATCACACTATCCTGTTGATTTTGTGATAGATGCCATCGATAGTCTAAATCCCAAGGTCTTTCTCATGGCGAGCCTCTGGAAAAAAGGTATTCCCTTTGTTTCGGCAATGGGGGCAGCGGCAAGATGGGATGCTTCCTCCTTTCGGATTGGGAAACTTTCTGAGGTTTATGGATGTCCCCTCAGCCGAAAAGTTAAACAGAGGCTTCGACGAATGGGGGTTCTTCTAGAGGATATTTCTGTGGTTTATTCTACCGAGATGGTTCGTCAGGGGCAAGGGCTTCTTGGTTATCAGACGGAGCCCAATACCTATGGACGGGGAAGAGAGCGTATCCCACGAGGAAGTCTTGCCCCCACTGTTATGGTGGCGGGTCTTCTATGTGCCCAAGTTGCCCTTCAAAGGTTGGCTTCTTCCCATACACAAGAGAGGGGTGGGGGTTGACTTTTTGTGCGTGTTTCTGTATATTTAGTTGTTTTTCCCCTCGAAAAAACTTGGCCAATTCCCTTCACGGGAGGGAAATCCCCAACGAAAGGATGGTCATACCCCTCGGAGGAAAACTTCACACCCCTTTATAATACGCCACAATATACGGGAGGAAGAGGATGAATATCCTTGAGATACGAAATCTCTGCGTTTCAGTTGAAGAGAAACCCGTGTTGAAGAATCTTTCTCTCTCTCTTCCTGAGGGAGAAACCCATGTTCTGTTTGGGCCTAATGGGTCAGGAAAATCCTCTCTCATGCTTACCCTCATGGGGTTTCCCCAATATAAAGTAACGAGTGGAGAGATCTTCTTTAAGGGAGTGAATATTACCTCTCTTGCTCCTTCAGAACGGGCCAAGATGGGTTTGGGTATAGCCTTTCAATCTCCCCCAGCCATTAAGGGACTCAAACTTGGGAGTCTTGTTCACGAAATTTCTAGCCGCTTTTTTCCTGAGTTTTCTCTTGAGGAAGAGAGTCGACAGCTGATCATGCAAACCTATCTTCATCGAGATGTGAATCATGGTTTTTCTGGTGGAGAGCGAAAACGTTCTGAAATTCTCCAACTTTCAGCACAAAACCCTGACCTCATCCTTCTTGATGAGCCGGAGTCCGGTGTGGATATCGAGAATATGAAAACTCTTGGGCAAGCAATTCATTCTATTTTGCATCGAGGAGCAACAGAAAAACGTACCAAATCGGCGTTGATTATTACCCATACAGGATATATTTTGGACTACCTTTCCGCGGATTGGGGGTATGTCCTTGTTGATGGACAGATCCAATGTGAGAATAATCCCTATGAACTCTTGAAGCTGATTCAGGAAAAGGGGTTTCAACTCTGTGAGGTGTGTGAACGCACACAACAGAAGCAATAGGGGATGGTTATGGAGAAAGATCTTTTGCAAGATACCCAAAAGGTAGGGTACACTGGAGAAAGCGATGTCAAACTTGCTGTGGTCAATGATCATGTAGAAGAGTTTGCCTCTCTGGAAAAGGGCATTACTATTCTTCCCATGTTTATGGCCATCAAAGAATTTCCTTGGCTTAAGGAGAAAATGTGGAGCCTTGTAGATCCCGAGAAGGATGAATATACCCGTTTGGCGTTCAAAGAACAAAGCCTCTCCGGGTATTTTATTCACGTGGCCAAAGGAACAAAATCTGCCAAACCTATCCAGACATGCCTTTTTATCACAATGGAGAAGTTTGTGCAAACCGTTCACAATGTGGTCGTACTCGAAGAAGACGCAGAGATCTATCTTTTTACAGGGTGTGCGACAGCCCATTATGTGAAAACGGCAAGTCATATTGGGATTACTGAGATATTTCTTGCACCTCGTTCCAAACTTAACTATACCATGATTCATGAATGGGCGGAGGCTGTTGAGGTTCGGCCACGAACGGCCATTGCTCTAGAGGAAGAGGCACAGTTTATTTCAAATTATATCTCTCTTAAGGCTGTAAAACACCTGCAGAGTATGCCAACGGCTTATCTGAGAGGCAAAGGGGCCTCAACATCGTTCAATTCTCTCATCTATGCTCCTGAAGGGTCATATTATGATACGGGCGCCCGCATTGTTTTTGAGGCTCCCTTGACTCAGGGGGAGGTGATTAGCCGGAGTGTAACCCATGGAGGAACAGTGATTGCCCGTGGAGATCTGGTGGCCCGTGCAGAAGAGGTCAAAGGGCATGTAGAGTGCGACTCTCTTCTCTTGTCGGATGGGGGAATGATTCAAGCTATTCCTATCTTGGAAACTACGGTGGCCAATGTCTCCCTCACTCACGAAGCAGCGGTGGGCAAGATCGCTCAGGACGAACTTCTCTACCTCATGAGTCGGGGACTCTCTGAATCTGAGGCCAAAACTATGATTGTCAAGGGCTTTTTGGATGTGGATACCTTTCGTTTACCAGATCATTTGAGACCTCGTGTGGATCAGGTAGTAAAACTTCTTGAAAATGGTGGACTTTGATGGCCTCTCATGCGATTAACTTTCCGGTTCAGAAAGAACCCCTCTTGCGAAATACTCTTGAGGAAGCAGGTTTTTCCTTTCGATCTCTCCAATATGGATATTGGCAGGCTGTTGGGAAAGGGATGACGGTTTCTCTTTATACCAGTGGACGCTTGGTTCTTCAAGGGGATGAGCTCTCTCTTCAGACTTTCCTCAATGAGGTGGAGAAATTTCTGGAGGGGGTTTTTTCCCAAATAGGGTGTGATGAGTGTGGAAAGGGCGATGTTTTTGGGCCACTCGTTATGGTAGCCGTAGGTGTTCCGAAGGAAAATATTGTTAAGCTCCAAATGCTTGGGATCTCAGAGAGCAAAAAGGCCTCACTTAATCAGCTGAGACAGTGGTATGGAGAGATACGTTGTTTATGCCAGGTAGAAGAGCTTGTCTGGAGTCCAGAGGCGTACAATGAACTCTATGAGCACTATCACAATCTTAATACGATTCTGACCCTTGGGTATGAAGATCTTCTTCGTCGATTTGAAGGAACATGGGATGAGGTGGTAGTGGACGCTTATACTCAAGAAACACATGTCTATCACTTGCTTTCTCAGATATCTCCAGGAAAACTTATTCTCGAAACACATGCTGAACGCTATCCTGCGGTAGGAGCAGCGTCTCTCATTGCCAGAAAGCTTTTTTTAGATTGGTTTGATAGTCAGGAACAGGTTTTCCCAAAGGGATGTGGACAAGAGGCAAAAGAGATTTTTCTCAAAATGAAGGAATCCGATCCCCGTGGGCTTCGTCGATATGCCAAGGTGCATTTCTTCGGGGGAAAATAACCCGCCTTTCTTGACTCTTTCCCTTTTTTGCTAATCTGAGACATGATGAGAAAAATTCCCCCTTGACAACCTGATAGGCTATGGTAGAATACATGGCGGAGAAATAGCCCCTGGGGGATGGAAACTATGGATATGCTGGCGAGGATGGGAAGACTATAAGGCTGAACAAAGAAGCTCTCCTGTAAGGAGAAAGACCCACAGATGAAAGCCAAACTTGCCTGGTATACGGCTACGGCAATGCATGAAGGAGTACATCTGGATCAGTATGCATATCTTAAAGCGATGGGGGTATCTGCAAGCGGAGAAGATCTCGAGAGGACGGCCTGTCCATAGCACTATGACATTGCTTGCACTTGAACGAAGGTTGGGGGCTGTCTGTGGCTGGTATCAACTGAAGGATTTAAAACTTATTGAAGGAAAAGTAGGAAGAATGGATCTCTCAGGGCTATAACAAGAGAATAGATAAAGTTGATTACCTATTATTTAATTTTATTGCTGGGGATACAAAAGAAATGTATTACAATAGAATAAACAAAGCCATCTCCAACTATTGTCTCAACAAGGCCAAGCGTATAGTGTTTGACCCTGTAAACTTTGACCCAGAAAATCCTGAAGAGGTGAAGAAGTATATAGAGTCGATAAAGAAGAAGTGAAAGGGCCTTGTTCCCCCTCTGGGATATTTTTCGTGTTTTCCACTTCCACCACCTCTTTCTGAAAAACAAGAGCATCCAGCCTACAAAGGAGAAATCAGGCGTGTGTTTTTTGGGGATGTGCTTCTTGTGTAGAGAAGAGGGTATCCTCATCAGTGGCAAAAGAATGTTTGAAAAAATTTTTTCTCTGCTTTACAATAGCACTATTCTATTTTGCTGTAAGGAGAAAGCGGTGGCACTGATTGTCCAAAAGTTTGGAGGGACGTCTGTTGGTGATATCGAACGCATCAAGAACGTAGCCAAAAAGGTGAAAGCGACGCGAGAGGCAGGGCATGAGGTGGTGGTGGTAGTCTCAGCGATGAGTGGGAATACCGACTATCTTATTAACCTTGGGAAACAGATTACCTCGAATCCCAACAAACGCGAGATGGATATGTTGGTTTCTACAGGAGAACAGATTTCTATTGCTTTGCTTGCTATTGCGCTCAATGATATTGGTGCAAAAGCCATCTCTTTCAACGCTCTTCAGGTGGGAATCAGAACCACTTCTGACTATACCAAGGCGAAGATCTTGGATATTGATACTTCGCGTATCCGTCGGGCTCTGGATGAAGGTTACATTGTGGTTTTGGCGGGTTTTCAAGGGGTCGATGAAAACTTCAACATCACTACTCTTGGTCGAGGGGGTTCTGATACCACAGCTGTTGCTGTGGCAGCTGCGCTCAAGGCTGACAGATGTGATATTTATACGGATGTGGATGGTGTGTACTCTGCAGATCCCCGCATAGTCCCCCACGCTAAAAAATATGACGTTATTACTTTTGATGAGATGTTGGAATTGGCTTCTCTGGGGGCAAAAGTGCTTCATGATCGCTCAGTCATGTTTGCGATGAAATATAACGTTCCTCTACGGGTACTTTCTACCTTCGTGGAGAACGAAGGAACACTTATAGTCAAGGAGTATCAGGGTATGGAAAACATGGTGGTTTCCGGTATTGCCAAAAAAACCGACGAGGTGCGTATCAGTATTGTAGGGGTTCCTGACAAACCCGGGGTAGCAGCAAAGATCTTTCAGCGCTTGGCAGAGAGTAAAATCAATGTCAATATGATTGTTCAATCGGTTGGGCATGACGGCAAGAGTGAGATTGCTTTTACTATTTTGGCCACAGACCTCAACGATGCCAAAGAGGTGATGAAAGAGGTCCAAAAAGAAATTGGGGCCTCAGGTGTAGAATACGATGAGAATATTGGGATTGTATCTGTGGTGGGCATCGGGATGAAAACCACTTTTGGTGTGGCTGCTGCTGTTTTTGATGAGCTGGCAAAAAACAACATAAACATCGAGATGATCTCCACCTCTGAGATTAAAATCTCTGTGGTCATCCGTAAGGAACTTGTGGAAAAGGCCGTGCAAGTGCTTCATGCCCGTTTTATTGGTTAACGGAGCATCTCTAGCAGAGTCTCGACAGGGGGGGGGACAAGCCCCTGAAGAGAGTTTCCCCTGAGCCATGCCTCTCGAAGGGTAGAGGAGGAGATGTTCTCCTCAAAGGGGGGAAGGTGTACAAAAGGGAGAGGTGGCAGAGATGATGAGTATGGACGAGTAGCCACGCAGACTGTGGCAAGGTCAAAAATACGCTGGTACTCTTTCCAGGTGTGAAAGACCGAGGCCTGATCTTGTCCAATGAGAAGAAAAACCTTATGGTCTGGGAAAAGGGAGTGGTATTCTCGCAAGGTATCGATAGTATAAGAGGGACCTTCTCTTTCTTTTTCTGCCTCCCAGAGTTTCCATCCTTTCACAGGGTGATACTGTTCTTTATACAGAGAGAGAAACCTAGAGAGATCTTTTCCGTGGAATGCGGGAAGAGAGAGCATTCGCTTTTGGATTTCTTGTGGGCTTTCGAGGGAGAAGGCTACACATGCCAGAAGGACCCGTATTTCGTATCCCCACAATTCGACAAGCGTTTTATGAGGGGGAATCTTGGTGGGGACAAAGAGAATCTCATCCAGGTGAAGAAATGACTGTGCTGTTTTTACAAGAGTGGAGTGTCCCTGATGAGGGGGATGAAAAGCACTCCCAAAGATTCCTATGTTTTTCATAACGGTGGATTACTGGCGAGAGGATGCCATGAAATTTTCTACCTCGCTGTGAGAGGGGAGAGCGGGTATAGCTCCCCTTCTGGACACGGTGAGGGCGGCCACGGCGGAGGCATACCTGAGATGCGCCAGGAGTCTTTCTCGAGAAGGAGAACAGGGATCATTTTCTTCGAGGAGTCTTGAAAGAAATCCTCCGACAAATGCATCTCCTGCCCCTGTGGTATCGATAACTTCTACCTCGTAGATACTTGAAGAAAGAAGGGTGCCTTGGTGAAGACATATGACCCCTTCCTTTCCTCGGGTGATAATCACGAAAGGGAGAGCAAGCCTTTGGGCCCAGCTTATTCCCTCTTGAAGGTGTGCTTTTCCAGAGAGGAAAGACAGTTCCTCTTCGGAAACCTTGAGAATATGGATATGGGGGAGAACGGAGAGAATAGTTTTTTTGGCCTCTGTGAGGTTTTTCCACAATGAGGGACGAAGGTTTGGATCAAAGGAGATGATCTTGCCTTTCTTTTTTGCGTACTCAAGGGCCTTTCGGGTGATTTTTCTTCCATAAGGGGTGGTCATAGAAAGGGAACCAAAATGAAAGAGGCGACTTTCTGCGATGAGGGCTTGTTCCTGTCTTCCCCAGGGAAGAAAAAGGTCCGCTCCCGGGCTACGATAAAAACTGAAACTTCTCTCTCCCTGTCCATCCAGGTGAACAAAGGCAAGGGTAGTGGGGGCCTTGTGAGTTGTGTGGAGACAGCGGATATCTACGTGATGGGCGAGAAGAGTTTCTCTCAAAAATTGTCCAAAAAAGTCATCACCTACACTCCCCACAAAGGCAGCTTTTTTCCCTAATCGAGCAATGGCAACAGCAACATTGGCAGGAGCCCCTCCTGGATTGGGCTCATAAAAAGTACGCTGATGATCCTGTCGGGGCGTCATATCTATGAGGATCTCTCCCAAACATACCACATCTATCATAGATTTTCTCCCTTATTTCTGGCCTTTTGCATGATGGCAAGCATTTCTCGAACGGCCGCTTCCATTCCGACAAAAAGGGCACGGGCTACAATGGCGTGTCCAATGTTGAGGGTGTGGAGTTCTGGTATGTGGGCTATTTTCTCCGTGTTTTCATAGTTAAGCCCATGACCAGCATTGACCTGAAGCCCAAGGGAGGCTGCAAGCTTGGCTCCTTCACAAAGTCTTCTATATTCTTTTTCTCTTATACTCCCTGTACTTTCAGCATATTGACCAGTGTGGAGTTCTACCATATCTGTGTGTGTTTGCATAGCAGCTTCAATCTGAGAAATGTCAGGATCAATGAAGAGGCTTGTTTTTATGCCTTTCTCATGAAATCGTGTCACTACTCTGGAGATCATTTCTTTCTGGGAGACTACATCGAGCCCTCCTTCTGTGGTGAGTTCTGATCGTCTTTCTGGTACAAGACACACCTCGTCAGGCTTTACCTCAAGAGCAATACGAATAATCTCCTCATTGAGAGCCAATTCAAGGTTTAATCGTGTAGTAATACACTCTCTCAGTCGACGTACATCCTGATCTTGAATATGGCGCCTATCCTCTCGAAGGTGCACAGTGATTCCGTGGGCACCTGCTTTTTCGATGAGTGGAACAATTGCCACAGGATCAGGATACGTGGCTAATCGTACCTGACGAAGAGTAGCGACATGGTCGATATTGACACCAAGAAAGAGCATGAAAAGCCTCCAGTATCATGAGAATCATATGTATTATAACCGGCTCACCCTCTGGTGTCAACTTCCAGCAAAAAACCGGAAAAAGAGAACAAAGGGCTCATTTTTGGAAAAGCCACCAAAAAAAGTGTGGGGATGGAGGGGGTTCTCCCATGAAGCCTCTTGGAGTTTCTCAATATTTTGATACTTTTGCCGATGAACTATATACCCTATCAGGAGGCGAGGTATGAAATTTGGCGAGGTTCTTCTTCATCTTCAGATGATCTCCGAAAAACAACTTCAGATGGCTCTTGAGGAACAGGAGTATAACATACAAACCACGAATTACACCGAACCTATAGGCTATATTCTTCTCCGGAATGGGGTTATCACCCCAGAACAACACGAAAAGGCACTTCTTTTTTATTTTCGGCAACTTGCGGAGGATGGAAATGAGCCACCCTATGTACGAGAGACAGCCCGGGTTGCCTGTCATGCCCTTGAAAACAAAAATCAACAAAATGCCCTCTCTGAAGAGACAAAGCTTGCTATTCTCAAACAGATCAAGGAGTATGAAGAGCGTATTGCCTACCTTGAAAAATCTCTGACGGCACTTAACGATATGGAACCCTCTCCTGTAGTGCAGGAATCCCTTGAGCGAGAAAATCGTGAGCTCAAAAGCCTCATTCAGAAGATTCAGCATCTTCGTCGTGATTTAGAGGTGTTTAGTGCATGAGGTGGAAAGATACTTTTTTTCTTTGTGTGGGGCTTTTGCTTTTGGTGGGACAGAAGCGTTATTTTAGTTACATGGGGTTGACGCTTGGACAAAGCCAACAGCAAGCGGAGGATATCATCAGCCGAAGCGAGGATTTCAAGATCGACGAATCACGCTTCTTTGGCAAGATCAATGAACAAACTCCTTTTATTCTTAAGGCCACCTATAAGCCCTTTATCAACAACCTTTATATGCAGTTTTACTCGAATGTCTGTTTTCATATTACCATCGAATACAATTCTAACTATTTTGATTATCTTTCCTTGGCGGAAAAATTAGAGGACATCTATGGAAAGGCGTCTATCCGTACCGCTACCTTTGCGGCATGGTATGGGATTCTTACCAATGGCACACGGGGAGAGAATGGGGAAATTGATGTGAGACTTCAACTTGAGGCACCTTCAACTGTCAAGGTGTATGACTATGTGCTTATGAAAAAGATGAATACAGAGTTGAGCAATATCATCTTCTTAATCACAAACCAGACCATCATTGAAACTGAGAAACGTCGTCTCATGAATGAACTGTAGCTTTCTTGTATGTTTTTTTCTCTGCAAAAAAAGAGAGCCATCCAGATATTTCTGGATGGCTCGTAGGGGTGCAGGCAGGACTATCCTATAGCTTCTGGGCCTTCTTCTTCGGTGCGTACTCTGATGCACCGTTCAAGAGGGAGAACAAAAATCTTCCCATCACCAATCTTTCCTGTGAAGGCCGTGTCCATAATGGTACGGATGGTGATATCCACAAAGTTGTCGTTCACGGCAATTTCAAGTTTAACCTTTTTGATGAGGTTGATTTCTGTCTCCACTCCACGATATGTTTCGGTATAACCGCCTTGTTGACCACACCCAATAACGTTGGTGACTGTCATCTTGCCTACCCCTGCATTGGCAAGGGCCTGTTTGACATCGGTGAGTTTTTCAGGCCGAATAATGGCTATAATCCACTTCATACTATGCCTCCTTTACTTCGTGAGGAAGCCTTGGAAATCAGGGTAGGCTTCCTGGCCATGTTCACCGAGATCAAGCCCCAAGAGTTCTTCGTCTCGGCTGACTCGAATGCCCAGGGTTTTGTGGAGAATAGCCCAGATGATCAAGGCAACGGTGAACACAAAGGCTCCTACCATCAACACCCCGAGGATCTGATGGAGCAAAAGTGTCATTCCACCGCCGAAGAAGAGCCCGTTGCCTGTTTCGGCACCCGTGATCCCATTCTCGGCGAAAAGCCCTACGGCAATGGTACCAAATATTCCATTCACAAGGTGAACAGAGAGAGCCCCTACTGGATCATCAATTCTGAGTTTGTCAAAAGCAATCACACTCAGGACGACCAGGAGCCCCGCAATGAGTCCTATAATGGCTGCCGAAGAGACACTTACAAAGGCACACCCGGCAGTAATAGCCACGAGTCCTGCCAAAGCTCCATTCACCAGCATGGTGAGATCGGGTTTCCCTTGGATCAGCCACGAGGTGATGGTAGCACTCAGGATGGCCATAATGGCAGCGGTATTTGTAGTGACAAAGATATGAGCAATAGCTTTTCCGTCACCAACAGCCATCGTCGAACCAGGGTTGAACCCAAACCATCCAAACCACAGGATGAGCCCTCCCAAGGTCACAAGGGAGAGGTTATGCCCCATAATGGGTTGGATACTTCCATCCGCTCGATATTTCCCTGTTCGTGGCCCCAATAAAAGTACCCCAGCCAAAGCCGCCCAGCCACCGACAGAATGCACTACCGTCGAACCGGCAAAATCCCACATCCCGAGCTGTTGGAGCCATCCTCCTCCCCATATCCAGTGTCCTACAATGGGGTACACCACCGCAACAAGGACAAGAGAAAAGATGAGAAAGGAGAGAAACTTGATCCTCTCTGCTACAGCTCCCGAGACAATAGTGGCTGCTGTGCCGGCAAACACTAGCTGGAAGAAAAATTTGGCCCAGAAGGGGACTTGGGTCCAGCTTATGGCACTGTAGCCCTCATCTACACCACCATTGGCAAAGAAGATGTTGGTGAGTCCCATAAAGCCATTTCCATCACCGAACATGAGACCCCATCCCATCACCCAATATGCCAGAGAGGCAAGGGCAAACACAATGAAGTTCTTGGCAAGAATGTTCACTGTGTTCTTGGCCCGAGCCAATCCTGCTTCCACCATGGCAAACCCTGTATTCATAAAGAATACAAGAAGCCCGGTGAGAAGTACCCATACCGTATCAAGGGCTACGGAAAGGGTTTTTGTTATCTCAGCATTTTCCTGGGCAAATACCCCGGAAATGCCGAGGAGAACACCCGTAGCCACCCAAAACCATCGTTTCATGGTTTCCTCCTTTTTTGGTTTTGCCTATTTATTGAGCAAAAAATGTGCCAGAGTATTTGTGATGAAGGCCATTTTTCGACAATGAGAAATCCTTTTGATTTTTTTGATTTTAACACATTGAAATATAAAAAGTTATTTTGGTAAGAAAAAATCCAAGAAAGTGCGGCTATTGAGAAAAAGAGAGAGCGAGATCAGTCTGTCTTGGTGAATAAAGAGGCAAATGCCTTTCTTTTGCCTAATTTTTAATCAAAACAAAAGAAAAACGTCCATAGTGGATGAGAGAAAAAAGCAAACTACAGAGAGTGTATTTTGATTTTTTTATTTTTTGGTGATATACTACTAGAGAGAAGTTATGTATGTGAGGAGGGTATATGCGTAAATTCTGGCTTGCTCTCATGGGTATAGTGGTAATAGGTGGGAGAGTGATAGCAGCAGAGGTTTCTCAGCGCAAAGAGATTGCAGTGATGCCCGTGTATAGCTCGTACAATCTTCCCAGTTCAGCCTATATGTACTTTGATGATGTGATGATTTCTACCATAGCCTCGATGAAGCGTTTTCAGGTGATCGGATACCAATACCGACTTGATGGTACTACAGCGGAGCGTTTTATCCAGCGAATCCGTGAGCTGAAAAAACAGGCTGTTCTTCAGAATCCCCAGTACCGTGATGAAGATCTGGGGGTCGCTGTGATTCCAGCAGCGGAAATGGAACGACTTGTAAACTCGGTGTTTATTTTTGTTCCTTCTATTCAAGGGTATGATTCGCGTACCTACGATATTCAGATCAGACAAGAAAAAAAAGGTGGTGGATATGAGATCAAGATTGTGAAAGAACACCGGGCTACTGTCAATGTTTCTATCAAAATCATCGATACTCAAGGCAATCTGTTAGCGACGTACAATGATGGGGCAGAAGCGGTGTCTCGTCTGAGCCCCAATGACGCCTATCAAAAAGCTGTAAATAGCGCAGTAGGAGGGCTAGCCTACCATCTTCGCAATGTGGAAGAGTTTAAGATTAAGACAGGGATCCTTCGGGTAGAAGGGGACTACGTGTATCTCGAACTTGGCAAAAATTTGGGGATAACCCCGGGGTATGAGTTCTTTCTTGAGGATGAGATCCAGATCATGGATCGTTTCAAAGAGAAGAAGCGGGTAGGGCTCATTCGGGTGAGTTATGTGAGTGATGAATATTCGTATGGCCATGTGATTTTTGGGAATCCTCGCGTGGGGCAACAATTGGTGGAGGCACCGAAGGCAGGAGGCCGTTTTGGTTTAGCATTGGGTGTTCTTCCCCTTGGGGTCCCCCAGAATGCAAGGCTCGTCTACACGTCGGGAAGTGTTACGCTCAACACCAATCTTTCTTTTGGGTCACTAAGTGGCTTTGCGCCGTCGGTGTTTATGCATTTGGATTTTGAGATAGGGTACAACTGGCTCTGGGAATCGGCGTTTGGGATAGGGTTTGGAGATCCCTTGCTCATCTCCATGAATATTGGACCAGCGTATGAGTGGTATATGCGAAATATGAGTCTTGTTTTTGGGACAAAGGTGGTTGTTACCATTGGAGGGAAAGATCTTGGTAAGATCACAAGCTCGTTTGATCGGATTACTATTGAGGGGAAGGAGTTGGCAACGCCGGTGAGTGTCTCTCTGAACTGGTTTGATTTTTCACTTTTGCCGCAGGCTTCTTGGAATCTCCAGTTTAATCAAACCACGAAGCTTCGTCTTTTTGCGGGATTTAATTGGAGTTTTTATCAATTTGCGAGCCTTTCCTTCCGCGAAGATGGGAGTGGAGAAGATGTTGCTACGGTCTCAGTACCTCCTTCCTTCCAAAATTGGGATGGGAAACTGGGTACCACAGGGTTAACTGCTGGGGTAGAACTGATCTTCAGGATGTAAGATACTCCCTCAGCCCATCCTTTCGGGATGGGCTGAGGGTTTTCTATGAAAAACCTCACATTATTTTCTATAATGTTCTCTCTTTTGTTTCTCTCTTTCTTCTTTTTGTTGTGATTTTTCTTTCTTTTTCGTATAGTAATAGCATATAATTGCAAGTATTTCCAAAAAAAAGAATCATTGGACGTTTTTTTGAGAGATGTGTGAAGATGATTTCCCCAAGGAAGGGGAGTGTTTACTGAAAAGAAATACACTGAAGAAGGAGGAGAGACGATGTTTGAGACCAAAGAGAAAGAGGTGAAGTTGTCTCCGGAACTCCTTTCATTCATAGAAGAATGGAAGTCAAAACCGGGGAATCTTATCATGATTCTGCATCGGGTACAGGAGGAATATGGGTATATCCCTCGAGATGTTGCCCTGTCTTTATCCCGTATGCTAGATGTGCCTCTGGCAAAAATCTATGGGGTGGTGACGTTTTATCACTTCTTCCGCTTGGTGAAGCCGGGGAAACATACTATCTCTGTGTGTATGGGGACAGCCTGTTATCTCAAGGGGGGAGAGGATCTCATCAAGGAGCTTGAGGTTCAGCTTGGGGTCGGTGTGAATGGTACCACGGATGATGGGCAATTCTCTCTTCAAGCCGTACGCTGTCTGGGATGTTGTGGGCTTGCTCCTGTCCTTACCGTTGATGGAGAAGTGTATGGGCGTTTGACGAAGGACCAGATCCCCGATATTATTGCAAAGTACAGTAAATAGCCTATGCATGCTACACTGACAGATATCCTTTATGAACTTGTTCAGAATGCTCTTGAGGCTCGAGCCACACTTATAACGGTAGATTATCTGGAGGATGATCAGACACTTACCTGTTGTGTAGGAGATAATGGGTGTGGGATGTCGACGGAGGAGATGAAGCAAGCGACAGATCCTTTTTATACGGATGTAACGAAGCACGCTCACCGCAGGGTAGGGTTGGGTCTTGCGTTTGCCAAGCAACTCTGTGAGACGGTTGGGGGAGAGTTTCATATTGATTCTCATAAAGGTGAAGGAACTTCTGTAGCCCTTGTTCTTCCCAAACACCATGTGGATATGCCCCCAGTGGGGGATCTTCCCTATCTTTTTGCTCAAATCATGTGTTTTCAGGGGGAATATGAGATGCTTATCCACAGAAGGAGGGGAAACGTTTCCTATAGGGTGGTGCGTAGTGAACTTCGGGAAAGTGTGGGAGAACTTGAGGATGCGACGGCATTCTCACTGGTAAAGTTGTATTTTGAAAGATCAGAGGAAGAGGTAAAGGAGGAAGCCTATGGCAAAAATCACGCTTGAAGAGTTGAGACGTCTTCGTGAGAAAACAAAGACTGAAATAGAGAAACGAGAAGTTGAGGGTAAATCTACGATTATTATCGTAGGAATGGGGACGTGTGGGATTGCTGCGGGTGCGCGGGATACTCTCAAGTCCTTTGTAGAGAACATTGAGAAGCTTGGTCTCAAGGATATTGTGGTGAAACAGACAGGGTGTATGGGGTACTGTTATGTAGAACCTACTGTTGAGGTAGTAATGCCTGATATGCCTCGAACCATCTATGGGAAGGTGACTGCTGATGTGGCACGAAAAATTCTTGAGGATCATGTGATCCACAAAAAACTGGTGAGCGAGCATGTCATGGACAAGCCCGCTGCCGACATCATGAAGTAGGAGGAAGCCATGGCGTATAGAGGTTTTGTTCTGGTTTGTGGTGGGACAGGCTGTGAATCCAACAAGGCTGGTGTCATTTTTGATGCCATGAAAAAGAAAATGACGGAACTTGGGCTTCAAGATGAGATTCAGCTTGTGAAAACAGGGTGTTTTGGGCTCTGCGAAAAAGGGCCAATTGTCAAGGTGCTTCCTGACGAGACGTTTTATGTGGATGTGAAGGTAGAAGATGCTGACAGGATTGTTCAGGAACATTTGTTAAAGGGACGCCCTGTGAAAGACCTTGTGTACCAATATGAGGAAAGCCAGAAGAATGTCCGTATTGAGAATATTCCCTTTTATCAGAAACAATTCCGTATTGTCCTTCGCAACTGTGGTGTTATTGATCCAGAAAATATCAATGAGTATATTGCTCGGGATGGATACAAGGCGTTGGAAAAAGTGCTTTTTGAAATGAAGCCAGATGATGTGATTGAGGAACTCAAGATCTCTGGACTTCGCGGAAGGGGTGGGGCTGGTTTCCCTACCTGGAGGAAATGGGTCTTCACCAAGGATGTGCAGTCAGATATCAAATATGTAGTGTGTAACGCTGACGAGGGGGATCCTGGTGCTTATATGGACAGAAGTACGATTGAGGGAGATCCTCATTCGATTATTGAGGCTATGACGATCTGTGGCTATACGGTGGGAGCGAATCAGGGATATGTGTATATTCGAGCGGAGTATCCCTTGGCTATCAAACGCTTGGAAAAGGCTATTGCCCAAGCGAGAGAACTTGGGCTTTTGGGAAAAGATATTCTGGGGAGTGGGTTTAATTTTGATATTGAGATTCGGCTTGGGGCAGGGGCTTTTGTGTGTGGAGAGGAAACAGCGCTTCTTGCCTCTATCGAGGGCAATCGAGGGATGCCTCGTCCTCGACCACCTTTTCCTGCTGTGAGTGGACTTTGGGGCAAGCCCACGGTGATTAACAACGTGGAAACCTGGGCAAGTATCCCAGTCATTATCCTGAAAGGAGGAAAATGGTTTTCAAGTATAGGAACCGAGACCTCAAAGGGAACAAAAGTATTTGCTCTCACAGGAAAGGTAAACAACTCTGGGCTTATTGAGGTCCCGATGGGAACCACTCTTCGAGAGGTGATTTTTGACATTGGGGGTGGGATTAAGGGTGGCAAGAAGTTTAAAGCTGTCCAGTCTGGGGGTCCATCGGGAGGTGTTATCCCTGCCGACTATTTGGATACGCCTATTGATTATGAAAACCTCCAGAAGTTGGGTTCCATCATGGGGTCTGGTGGCCTTATTGTGATGGATGAAGACGACTGTATGATTGATATCGCCAAGTTTTATCTTGAGTTTACTGTGGATGAATCGTGTGGGAAATGTTCTCCTTGCCGTATTGGAGGACGCCAGATGCATGGGATTCTTGACAGAATTTCCAAAGGGAAGGGAGAACTTTCCGATATTGACAAACTCAAGAAAATTGGTCAGGCCATGCAAAAGGCTTCTCTCTGTGGGCTTGGACAAACCGCTCCGAACCCTGTTCTCTCTACTCTTAAATACTTTGAGCATGAATATCGTCAGCATATTGTGGAGAAGAAATGTACCTCGGGGAGTTGTAAGGAGCTTGTCAGTTATGTGATTGATCCCCAAAAGTGTATTGGGTGTGGGCTCTGTGCTATGAAATGTCCTGTGAATTGTATCTCTGGAGAGAAACGCAAACCCCATACCATTGATCAGGCAAAGTGTATCAAGTGTGGTAACTGTTATACGGTCTGTAAGTTTGGCGCCGTGATGAAAAGCTAAAGGAGGCAAGCCATGGAAATGATTCAGATAAAGATCAACGATATTGCTGTTGAGGTTCCGAAGGGGACAACCATTCTTGAGGCTGCCAAAAAGGCACAGGTGAATATTCCGAAACTCTGTAATCATCCAGATCTTCCCCCGACGGCGGCCTGTGGGCTTTGTATTGTCAAGATCAGGAATAATCCCAAGATGATCCGAGCCTGTGCTACAAAGGCAGAGCCTGGTATGGAGGTTATCACCCATGATCCAGAGCTTTATCAGGTTCGTCGCACAGTATTGGAACTGATCCTCTCCAACCATCCCAACGATTGTCTCCGTTGTCCAAGAAACGGCAACTGTGAACTCCAGAAACTTGCGGAGGATTTTGGGATTCGGGAGGTACCATTTACCAATATGGTGGTGGAACACCCTGTGGATGATTCTTCCCCTGCCCTGACCATCAATCCAGCAAAGTGTGTGAAATGTGGGCGCTGTGTTGAGGTATGTCAGGTCATGCAAAACGTTTGGGCTCTGGAGTTTATTGGGCGTGGATACAATATGCGTATTGCCCCAGCGGCGGATGTCAAACTCCTTGATAGTCCTTGTGTGAAGTGTGGGCAATGTACGGCACACTGTCCTGTCGGAGCCCTTTACGAGAAAGATGAAACCCCAGCTGTATGGGAAGCTCTACAGGATCCCAAGAAGCACAAAGTTGTCCAGATTGCTCCAGCTGTGCGTGTGGCGGTCGGAGAGGCTTTTGGATTGGAGCCAGGCACTATCCTCACCAAAAAGATCTACAGTGTGCTAAAACGTCTTGGGTTTGATGCGGTCTTTGATACTAACTTTGGGGCTGACCTTACCATCATGGAGGAAGGGAGTGAGTTTGTGGAACGTTTTGTTCATAAAAAAGGACCGCTTCCTCTTATCACAACCTGCTGTCCTGGATGGGTGGATTATCTGGAAAAATATTATCCTGATATGATTCCCCACTTTTCTTCAGCCAAGTCTCCCCATGAGATGGTAGGGGCGCTTTCCAAGACGTATTACGCTGAGAAAAAAGGACTCAAGGCGTGTGATATCTATGGGGTTTCTATCATGCCCTGTACGGCAAAGAAATATGAGATCACTCGTACCGAAGAAATGAATGCAAGTGGTTGTCAGGATGTGGATGTTGTTCTTACTACCCGTGAGTTTACCCGGATGATCAAATCCTCAGGGATTGATTTCTTGAATCTCCCAGACATGGATGCGGATAATATGTTGGGGGATTATACAGGGGCTGGGGTTATTTTTGGAGCAACGGGTGGAGTGATGGAGGCGGCACTTCGTACGGCTTACTACCTTATTACAGGCAAGGATCTTGGCAAGGTAGACTTTGAGCAAACTCGGGGACTTGATGGTATCAAGAAAGCCACAATTGATATCAGTGGTACCAAGGTAAACATTGCTGTTGCCCATGGGCTTGCCAATGTGCAGTATGTGATGGAAGAGGTCAAGAGCGCACTTGCTGCTGGCAAAGAACCTCCTTACCATTTTATTGAGGTGATGGCATGCCGTGGTGGGTGTGTTGGTGGTGGTGGTCAACCCTATGGGGCAACCGATGAGATCCGAGCCAAACGGGCCAAAGGGATCTATGAGGATGACAAGCAAAGTGATCTTCGTTGTTCCCATCACAATCCTATGGTGCAGCAGCTCTACAAAGAGTTTTTGGGCAAGCCCCTCTCTGAGAAGAGTCATAAACTTCTCCATACCCATTACCATGAAAGACCTCTTTACAACCGTTAAAGAGCAAGGGAGTGCTTCGGCACTCCCTTTTTTTCTTTTGAGGGTTTTTCTGAAAACGAGAGAGTTTTTGGACAAAACCTTTCAAGAAATACTCTCTCCATGCCGATGGTATTAAGAGAAAAATAGACAAAAGGAGCTTTCCATGGAAGGCTATCAAAGCTACAAAGAGGTCGATATTGAGACAGCGAGTGGCCTCAAATTGGTGGTCATGCTTTATCAGGGGGCGATACGTTTTTTGGGGATCGCTAAAGAAGCCATCCGGAACAAAAAACTTGATGTGGCTCATAACCATCTTCTCAAAGCCCAGGATATTGTGCTTGAACTTATCAGCTCCCTCAATTTTGAAGCGGGAGAGATTGCTCAAAACCTTTATAGTCTTTATATGTATATCAATAGGCGTCTCATTGAAGCCAATGTAGCCAAGGATGTTGCTATTATTGATGAGGTGATAAAGCTCATGACCACTCTGAAAGAGGCGTGGGAGATTCTTTTATCCCAGCAGAGAGGAGAGACTCCTGATGATCAAAAGAATCTGAACTTGTTGGGATGAAACCTGAGAGAAAGGAGTGTGGTATGCCAAACGGGAGCCATGAAATTATCGACGATTTTGAACTGGACATGGATATTGAGACTATTACGCTGGATGATATAGATCTTCGAGAGTTTGAAGAACCACTTCCCCAAGAGTTTGCCACGGGTCCTGGAAGTATGGAGGTGGGGAGTATTGGAAATATAGAGAATATCCAGATCAGTACCGCAAACTTTGGTGGTGGTGCGGGGGAAGGGAAAACCGAGCCGTTTGGTGAAAGAGGGGGAGGAGGTGTCTCTTCCGGAGAAGTGCCTCTCTCGGGAAGTTTCTCGCTTCAACCTGAGGAGATAACTCTTTCAGCTCCCTCAATCACTATCCAGACAGAAAACCTTACCGTAACTGCCCCTCATGCTTCTTCCCAGGCAACCGAGGAGGCTGTGGCAAAGGCCGCGGCACCTTCTTTGGGGGAATCTTCTCCTTCTCCTTTCTCTGAGGATGTTCTTGCGAGTGGTGTGGGTGAAGCCCCCTCCCTGGAAAGCCTCAATGTGGATGAACTCGAATTTGGGGGGCCGATTTCTCTTGAGGGGGGACAAGAGATACCACAGGAACTCGAGGTGCCAAGGATTGAAAAGGAGGACACCCTTCATCTTTTGTCGGAAGAAGAGCCCCCTCTCCAAGAGCCGGTTGGAGAAGAGATGGTCTCAAAAGAAGAAGCCGGGAGTGGTTCTGAACTTGTGGGAGAAGAGGTTGTCCCGGAGATTCGTCCTATCAACGACAAGGATGAGATTATTAGCCTGAGTGGGGATGAGTTAGACAGGTTTTTGTATGGGGATACCCTAGGGGGAGTGCCGGTGGTATCTGAAGAGGAAGGCGAGGAAGTGATTCTTCCTCCCCAAGAGGAGGCGTCGGCTGAGGTTCTCATTTCTCCACAACACGTAGCCTCACCGGTGGAGAGAGTGTATGTGGAAAGTAGCAAGAACCAGGTCCCCCTTGAGGAAAATTTTGAGCTCATTGTGGAGAATGAAGCCTCTGCCGCCCAAGAGATGCTCTATGTCTCTGAGCCTACGGAGGTGTTGCGGGATAGTGGAGAAACCCCCGAAAGGGAGGAGGTTGTTCCTTTGCCAGATTTGTCAGAGCTTGATAAGGTAGTCGGTGAACCTGTTGAGATCTCTGAGGAAGAGAAAGCAAAGCCTTCTTCTCTTTCTGCTGAGGAGCCGACTCTTCTCGAAGTGGAAGAACTTTCTTTGGAGCCTATTCCTTTTGAGGAGGAGCCTGTTATCCTTGAGGGAAAAGGGGAAACAGGGCCTTCTTTTTTCCAAGAAGAGACCTCTCCATCTTCCCTTGAAATGGTAGAGACAGAACCTCTCGTTGTTGAAGTAGGAGAAAGCCCCTTGGTTTCAGAAATCCCACTCTCAGGGGGAGAAGAACAGACCCAGGAGAAGGATTTTCAATTTGATCTATCAGCTATTCCTGATCTTCAACCAACAGTAGAGGATGAGAATGAGCCAATTGCCCTTTCTCTTGAGGAACTCAATAATATTGAGGTGACCGAAGAACCGCCTCTCACCATCTCTTCTGTTTCGGCTGAGGAGGAAGAGGGGAACGTTGAAGTGGCATCCACGGGACCTGAGGAGGCTTTCATGGAACTTCGAAGTCCTTTGGATGTCCCTGTAGAAACCGAGGTACCTCTTTCCCCAGAAAGTTTTGAATCCATAATTGCAGAAGAAGAAAAGATTGAAGAGATCAAACAACAGGATCTCAATCAACTTATTGAGATTGCGGAACCAGATGTTGAGGTGTTAGCAAGTGAGGGAGAAACTCCAGGAGGAGAAACAGAGGTTCTTCCCCCTATTGAAGAGGCAGAAACAGTGGAGGTTTCTCTGGCTGATCTTGGTGTGGGTACGCCTGAAGAAGTGTCAGAGCCCATTGTGAGGGAAGCTTATATAGAACCCTCGGGGGGAGAAGAGATGGACCGTCGCCAGGTGATTGAAACAAATCTTGATGCCATGAGTGGTACTACTCGTGAAGAGCTTCGGAAGGTGATTCAATATTTAGACAATTTGCTTGCTGATCTTCCTGAGGAAAAAATCAAGGAGTTTGCTCAATCGGAGTATTATGATCTCTATATGAAGATCATGGAAAAACTTGGTTTGTAGGACAATTGTATGGGACTGAGGGAAAAGGCAAAATATTACCGTTTTAGTCTCCAACCACCTCCTACCAACTATGAGAAAAAGCTCCTTGAACTTCAGACTCTCTTGGAGGTGAACAAAGAGTTGGGGGCAACCCTGAAGAGTGAAGAACTCTTGCAGATTCTTTTGTTTACCTTGATGGGGCAATTTCAACTCTCTGAGGTGGCTATTTATCAAAAAGAGGATACTTCCTATATTTTAGCCCAACAACAGGGCATGGATACCATAGATACGAAAGTAGATTTTGGGATAGAGGCTCTGTTTTCTCAGAAGTTGGTGAAAGAGTTTACAGGGGGCGGTTTTTTTTCTTCTCTTGCTAAGCCATGTCTGCTTGTTCCTCTCATGAGTAAACACGGATGGAATGGTTTTCTTCTCCTTGGGCCACGGGGAGAGGGGGTGTATCAGGAGGAGGATTATCATTTTATTGAGGCGGTGGCTTCGTTGGCAGGGAGTGCCTTGGAAAATGCTCATCTCTATACTTCCCTTCAACAGGCCTATGAGGCTTTGGAGAGAAAACTCAAACAACTTTCTGCTCTCTATGAGATTAGCACCCTCATCAACTCGAGTGATGATTTTGATTTGATTGCCTCTCTTCTGCAGGAGACACTTGCTACTGGGTTTGGTGTGACCTCGTCTCTTTTGCTTGTCTTTCAGCAAGATAAGGCAAGGGTGGCCTTTTGTTATCAGATAGATCAATTTCAGGTGGATCAGAGGTATGTTCTTTCTCCCGAGGAGGAGGCATGTTTCTCTGATAATCAACCAAGAGTGATCTCATCCTCCTCCTGGTCAAAGTCTCCTTATGTCTTTCTTCCCCTCTCTACTGTCAAGCGACGAGTGGGGGGACTGATTATCCTTTCTTTGGAAAACCAACCTATCACGTCACTTGATACAGAAACGCTGAATCTTTTTGCTATTATCGCCTCTCAGATTGCTCCACCACTTTTGCTTTCCCAGTGGATTAGAGAGAAGTCTCTTCACAATCCTTTTGAGACCCTTTTTATGATACTTCGTACCGAGGCCCAGAAAGCCAGAGAATTCGGGGTAGGGATGACACTTCTGTATCTCAAGCTCAATAATCTCTCCAAGTATCCTGAGTTTTATTCAGAGGAACAAACGCTATCTCTTTTGCATACCTTTGAACATCGGGTGGTGGATGCGCTTCCCTCTCTTTCCCAGTGGGTGCATTATGACTTGGAGAGGTTTCTCTTTGTGTTTACGGGGGTGCCTTCTTCTGATGTTGAGGCTATGGGAGAAACCCTTCACCACGTGGTTGCCGAAGTGTTTTCTCATCAGGGGGAGATCCCTATTCAGGTTCAGACCTCTCTTGCCAGTTATCCAGAGGAGGGAGAGAGTCTTTTGCCCTATATTACCAAACTGATGGCGATGGTATGAAGAAGTTATGAAGGTTATTGAGGCAGCTATTCCTCCGCATAGTCAGCCCATGATATTTCAGGAAGATGTAGAGATTCGAGGCAATATTGGGGTGGGTAACCACATTGAAGCAAAAGGGAATATTGTCATCATTGGGGATGTAGAGCAATCTCGCATCTTTTCCCATGAGGGAAATATCACCGTTCATGGTTTGGTGTTGGGGTATCAAACCTCCCTTGTGGCGGATGGGGACATTGTGGCTCATACGGTACGGAGTGCTACTCTTCGGGCCAGGAGAACTATTACTATCCTTTATGAGGCGGTCGAGGCTCACCTCGTGGCCAAAGAAACCATCCTCTGCAAAGAGGGAAAAGGAGCTATTGTGGGGGGAAGCGCTGAGGCGGGGATGGAGATAGAGACAAAGTTTTTGGGAAATGAGAAGGGGTTTTATACCACTGCCAAACTTACCAACTTTAAACAGTCGGATATGTTTTTGAGAAGTCAGAAACTCGGAGAGATGGAGAAAAAACTTGCAAGTGAAAAAGAGAAATATGAAAAAACGATCCAGGTGATTCGTATTCTGGGAGAAAAGGTGACACAACTTCCCCTTGCAAAAAAACAGGAACTTGCTCAGCAAGTGAAGCGGTATCAACAGATTTGCCAGCAAATAGCCCAGATTCAACAAGAGCGAAGACAATTGTGGGAGTTGTCCCAGAAACAGGATGAATTGGAGCGTACTATTATCATTCACGATACTATTTATGAGAATGTTTCCTTGGCCATTGACAATCAAAAGCTTGAGGTTAACTCTCGTTACCACAATGTGATTGTGTACAAGAAAGGGATTCTGATTCTTGGGGATTTTGACGAATACATGAAACGAAAAAAGTATGCTTAACCTTGTTTCACTTTTTCTTTTCCCATGAGGGGGAGAATTCGGTTTCTGACAAAAGAGGGGTACTTCCCTTTTGATCAGTCAAAGACAGAGGGCTTTAATGGACAAAACGTCGTGAGTGGATATTGATCAAAAGAGCGGCTCCCATAGCAAAAGCAAGGTAGGCCGATCCTCCATAACTGATGAAGGGGAGGGGAAGCCCCGTGGCAGGAAGGATCCCCAGTGCCATACCCGTGTTGATGATAACGTGGCTGGCAAACATGGCAAATATGCCTATGGTAACGAGTGTTCCTTCTTTGTCCTTGGCCTCTTTTATAATAGTGAACATGTAAGAAAAATAGAGGAAAAAGAGTCCCAAAACAAGGATAGCCCCAACAAGTCCCAATTCCTCACAAATAATAGAAAAGATGAAGTCGGTATCCTTTTCTGGGAGAAATCCAAGCTGATTTTGGGTTCCGCGAAAGAGTCCCTTGCCGAATAAGCCCCCAGAACCAATAGCAATACGAGATTGGATCACATTATAGCCTGCCCCAGCCTTGTCAAATTCTGGATTTATCATGACGAGGATACGCTTCCACTGATACCCCTTCAATACTCTCACCGCTCCAGCCGCCATGAGAAAACCCATCCCACTAAAAATAGAGAAGGGAAGGATCTTCTTAATCCAGGCGACAGGGTTAAAAAAATCAATCAGAAACGTAAAGAGAGAATACAAAAGAAGAGCCAGGGCAATGCTAAAGAGGGTTTTGAAATCAATGAGGACATCAATCAGGGGAAGGGGAGGATTTCCTACCTCAAGGTAGTATTTATAAAGCGCGATGAGGAGGATAACCACAGAGCCCACTATTCCTACAATCAAAAGATATCGAATGAAGCGGGTATCAACCATTCCTACATACCCCATGGCGAGGAAGATACAGATATAGACGAGTGAGGTACCAAGATCTGGTTGAAGGAGAATAAGCCCGATGGGGAAAAGAGCAATCATACTAGAGACAAAAAACACCTGAACTCTCTTTTCGATGACGGGGGCATTTGCCAAGTATTTGGCGAGGAAGAGGATATAAAAGATTTTCATCACCTCAGAGGCTTGGATACCAAGACCTCCAATACCGAACCAGCTGCGAGAACCACGGATATTTTTGCCCACGAGAAGGGTAAGAATGAGGAGCAAAATTCCCAAAATGTAGAAATACGAGGAAAGTTCTACCCATCGATAATAATCTATCCACAGTATCATGAGAAATACCCCCAGGCTGATACCCACCCACACAAGTTGTCGGAGGTATTTTCCTGTATTTTCTCCCGTGGCTGTGATCCCAGTACTGTAGATAAAGACAATCCCAATCAGACTCAAGAGCAAGGGGATAAGGACGAGAAACCAATCGACGTTACGAAAAATTCTTTTCCACATAGGCTACCTCTTGAATTGGTTTGGGTTAAGGGGGTGGATTTCCCGAAAATAATAGTCAATGAGTTTCACGGCAATGGGGGCAGCTGCGGCTGATCCCCCTCCCCCATGCTCTACGACCACAGTAACCACAATGTAATCCTCAGGATTGCTGGAACCATAGGGGGCAAACGCCGTAAAGAGCGCATGGGTTTCTTTGTCCTTGCCTGCTTCTCCTGTGCCTGTTTTGCCTGCGATGGGATAAGGAGTAGCGTACTGAACCCATCGAGCTGTTCCTTCTGTGGTTACTTTGTACATGGCTCTTTGCAAAAGATCAAACGAGCTTTCAGGAAGAACCACCTTCCGCAATACCTGGGGTTTATTCTCCCACAGGGTTTCTCTTGTTATATCGTCAATAATAGCCTTCAGGAGGAAGGGGCGGTATACCGTTCCTTTGTTGGCAATAGCCGCTGTCATTTTGTTGAGTCCGACGGGGGTGATCAAAAGATCTCCTTGGCCAATACTGATGTTGGCAGTATCGCCAGGGCTCCACGGGCGGTTGTATCGACGCTTGAACCACGATTCTTCAGGAATGAGACCCTTGGCTTCCCCTGGAAGGTCGATACCTGTTTTCTCTTGGATCCCAAAATCCCTAGCATAGGCAAGGATCTTGTCCTTGCCAACCTCTAATCCCATCGTATAGAAATACACATCGCACGAATTGGCAATACCGTCGAAGAAATTCTCCGTTTGATGGATATCCCAGCAGTTAAAAATACGGTTGGCAATCCTCATGGAACCTCGACAGTAAACGCTTCGGTTCACATCTATACCACTTGCCAGAATAGCTACAGCACTGATAAGCTTGAAGGTGGAGCTCGGGGGATAGATACCCTGTATGGCTCGATTTAAGAAGGGTTTGTTCTCATCATCACGGATGATATAGAATTCTTCACGGCTATATCTATCAGAAAATACGTTAGGGTTGAAAGAAGCACTACTCACAAGGGCAAGAATTTCACCGGTATAAGGTTTTGAAACAACGACGGCTCCATTTCTCCCTCCCAAAAGATCATAGGCCATGGCTTGGAGTCTGGCGTCAATGGTGAGGACGACGGGTTGGGCATGTTGAGGCTCTTCGGCAATCTCTTCACGGATGAGTTTTCCTTTGGCATCGACGACACGGTTCATGATGCCCTTTTTCCCACGGAGTTGTTTGTCGTATTGTTTCTCAATGCCCATTTTGCCTACGATAGCACCGGCATAGTACTCAGGGTCGTCCTTGAGTTGCTGATACTCTGTTTTGCTAATGATGCCAGTGTATCCCAAAAGGTGGGCGGCTTTTTCAGCAAGGGGATAGAAACGCCGGGGGAGATTCTCCATGTAAACACCAATGAAGTTTTCCTGATGTTCCGCAAAACGTATCATAGTTTTGGCGTCGATATCCGAAGCAATCACGATAGGAGTGAATTTGTCAAGGGCCTGCTCTTCTATGGTGGCATTGAGGTTGGAGACAGTAGTATTGAGAAGGTGGGCCAAGTTTTCAATAACCATGGTGCGATTGGTACCACTGGGAAGCAAACCAGGAATCATGACTAAACTGAGAGATTTCACGTTGTATGCGAGTTGAGTCTGAAGGTTTCTGTCGTAGATAACACTTCGATAGGCAGGGATGAATCGAACACGGGCACGGTTGAGTTGGGCTTTTTGAAAATATTCTACACTTCGGATGATCTGAAAAAACATGACGGTCACGAGAGCAATAGCCATGTAGCCATACACAATGCCGAAGATGATTTTTATCTTTGTAAAGGAACGTTTGGTGAGTTCCTGCATCAGGGTATGCTCCTTACTCAGGCCTATAAAAGATGAAAGGGATCAAGATCAAGTTCCAGATAAAGCGAAGAATTTTTTTTGTTTCGCTTTATTTCTTCTCTCATCACACGGAAAAAGGCCTGAATGTTCTCTATATTTCTTGATTTTATAATTATATGGTATCGATAGTTATTTTTCAACTTTTCGAGAGGACAAGGGAGGGGGCCAAGAAGAACGGTCGGTGCGGGGTGGTTTCGACGGAAGGCAGTGAGTGTTGGTTGAAGCGAGGCAAGAAATTCAGAGAGTTTTTCTTTGTTGGTACTTCGGATAACTACACGACCGAGACGGACAAAGGGGGGGTAGGTGAAGTCTTTTCTTTTTTGGATCTCGTATTGGTAGAATCCTTCATAGTCTTGTGTGGCCCCAAAAGTAATGGCCGGATGGTTGGGGAGGTAGGTCTGGATATAGGCTTCTCCTGGGGTATCTCGTCTTCCAGCTCTTCCTACCACCTGGGTAATCAAAACAAAGGTACGTTCTGAGGATCGGAAGTCAGGGATCTGGAGTCCTATGTCGGCCAAAATGATTCCCACGAGGTCAAGTTTTTCGATGTCATGGCCTTTGGCCATCATTTGCGTGCCAACAATAATGTCATATTGGTGATTTCGGATTTGCTGGATCATGATGTCAAAACTATGTTTGTGGGCTGTGGTATCGAGATCCAGACGTATACTTCGGTAACCATGGAAGTGTTCAGTGAGAAAATGCTCAAGGCGTTCTGTGCCTATACCGATCTCTTTGAGGTTTGTGCCATGACAATGGGGACAGATCTCTGGGGGTACAAGGGTATAGCCGCAGTGGTGACATACCAGGCGAGTTTTTTTCTTGTGATAGGTGAGGGAGATGTCACAATGAGGACAGGTAAAACTCTGTCCACAGTCTCTACAGAAGAGCACAGGAGAAAATCCCCGCCGGTTGAGAAACAAGAGGACCTGCCGTTTCTGGGAGAGGGTGGTGAGCATGGCCTTGACCAAGGGAGTACTGAGGATGAGGTTGTTGTCCTGTTCTTTGGTTTCTTTGAGATCAATAATATGCACCGAGGGGAGAGGAGTAGCGCCGTGTCGAGAAGAGAGTTTCACAAGAGTGAGTTTCCCTTGAAGGGCATGATAGTAGGTTTCTATCTGTGGGGTAGCGGATCCTAGTACAAGTGTGGCCTGTTCTTTTTGAGAACGGAAGAAGGCAACCTGGCGGGCATGATAACGAGGGCTTTCCTGGGATTTGTAAGAGGGTTCATGTTCTTCATCAATGATGATAAGCCCGAGATTTTGCATAGGAAGAAAGATGGCCGAACGAGGTCCAATGGCAACCCGTGCTTCTCCTTTGAGGCAACGAAGCCATTCATGAAAACGTTCTCCTGCAGAGAGGCGGCTATGGTAGAGGGCTATCCCCTCTCCAAACACCTCAGCAAATCGTTCCAGCATTTGAGGGGTGAGGGCAATCTCTGGAAGAAGGAGAAGGGCTGATTTGCCTTTTTTGAGGCAGTCGGCGACGAGATGTTTGTAGATTTCGGTTTTGCCACTTCCCGTTACCCCATGTAGCAAAAAACGCTGGGAGCTTCCTATAGAGGGGGAAATAGTCTCAAAGGCTTGTTTTTGCTCGGGGCTCAGGGTATGGAGAGATCGCCGGGGAGTTGGGGGATGATAGAGGGGAGTAGGGCGCCTTGCTTTGGGAAGAATGGTGCCAAGAACCTCTCCTAGGGGAGTAACGTAGTACTCGCTTATCCAGGTAGCCACGTGCCAGGTGGTGGGGGTGAGGATAGGGATGGGGTCTAAGACCTTTTGAACAGGTTTGATCTCATAGGACACCTGTACCTCGTCAATGTTTTTGAGTTCTCCCACAATTCCTACCATTATCTGTTTACGGAGAGATACCTCTACTCTTGCATAGAGGGGAGTCTGGTCATCTACAAGATAAAAAAAAGACTGATCAAGAGGAACAGGAAGGAAGACACTGGCTACCTTTGGCATAGACCAACCCTCTGGAGGGCCTCGTGAATGTCTGTTTCAAAGAGGGGATAATAGGCAGTATAATTTCGCAGAACAGCCGCAGGGTGAAAGGTGGGAAATACAGGAAACCCCAGAATACTAGTATGTTCTTTTCCCCGGGTTTTGGTGATACCGTCTTCGGTAGAGAGGAGATATTTCGCGGCAGAATTACCCAAGGCGACGATGAGTTTGGGTTGGATGAGAGAGATCTGTTCCCGCAGGAAAGGGGTACAGGCCAGAGTCTCTTCGAGGGTAGGGGGGCGGTTGTTGGGGGGACGATGCTTGAGGATATTGCAGATATACACCTTGTTTCGGCTGACGCCGAATTTCTCAAGCGTGGCAGTGAGAAGCTTGCCTGCCCTTCCCACAAAGGGGAGCCCTTGGTTGTCTTCTTCTTCTCCCGGGGCTTCCCCCACAAAAACGAGAGGAGTGTGAGGAGATCCATCAGAGAAGACGCTTTGTTTGGCAGTCTGATAGAGACTACAGGCCGTACAGGTGAGTACCCTCTGTCGAATCTTTTCTAACGATAGGAGGAGTTCATCAGAGGCCGATGGTAGAGGAGAGGTGTTTTTGAGGGGATGGGGCCATTCCCCCGTAAGATAACAGAAAAGGGCCAGAAAGGGATCACAAGAGGCCATGGGCTTTCCCCTCTTCTTGAATCCAGTGATAAAAGGATCGAAAAGCCCTTCCCCGGTGGCTGATGGCATTCTTCTCCTCCGGAGAGAGCTCTGCAAGAGTTTTCTGTCCATGGTATTCCTGTGGCAAGAAAATAGGATCAAATCCAAATCCCCCATCTCCTCGTCTCTCAAACCCAATATAGCCTTCACATGTCCCGCGAAAGGTGAGAACCTCGTGGGAAGGAAGATGAACAGCTACGACACAGACAAAGCGTGCGGTACGTTTTTCTAGGGGAATACCGGCAAGTTCCGAGAGAAGGCCGTGGCATTTCTTTTCGTAGTTTCTGTCATTTCCCAGATAACGGGCAGAATGCACCCCAGGCCTTTTGTCAAGGATATCTACCTCGAGGCCAGAATCATCAGAGACAGCCAAAAGATGGGAAGGAGGAAGATGTTGAAGAACGAAAAGGACTTTCTGGATGGCGTTTTCCTCAAAGGTTGATCCCTCTTCTGGAATCTCCATAGAGAACCCTATATCCTTCAACGTCTTCCACTGAAACATAGGGAGAATCTGTCGGATCTCTTCTACCTTGTGATGATTATGGGTGCAGAGTAGGGCTTCTCTCATGGTGTTGTCCTGTCTCTATAGCGTTTGGTGAGATCGGAGAAACTCTCAATTCTCCTGTCCCGAAAAAAAGGCCAAATACGGCGGACCTGTTCACTTCTTTCCAGGTCAATCTCTGCCTCAACGATGGTTTCTTCTGTGTTGGCTATCGAGAGAATTTCTCCCTGCGGGCCTGCGACAAAACTGTTGCCCCAGAATTGTATGCCTTTTACCCCTTCCCATTGTTCATATCCTACCCGGTTAACAGCCAGGACATAACACCCATTGGCGATAGCATGCCCCCGCTGAACGGTTATCCATGCCTCTTTCTGGCGTATTTTTTCCTCTTCGCTATCCCGAGGATCCCAGCCAATGGCTGTGGGATAGATGAGAAGTTGGGCCCCCTCTAAAGCCATGAGACGGGCAGCCTCCGGGTACCACTGATCCCAACACACGAGCACGCCAAGTTTCCCAAGGGAGGTTTCTATTGGATGAAAACCAAGATCCCCTGGTGTGAAATAAAACTTCTCATAAAACCCTGGATCATCAGGGATATGCATTTTTCTGTACATACCAGCGATTTCCCCTGTTTTGTCTATCACAACAGCCGTATTGTGATAGAGTCCCGGCGCCCGTTTCTCAAAGAGAGAACCCACAATAACAAGACGGTATGTCTGAGAGAGTTTGGCGAGGTATTGGGTAGTAGGCCCTGGGATAGGCTCAGCAAGGTCAAAGTATTTCACATCTTCTTCTTGACAGAAATAGAGGGTATTGTGGAGCTCTTGAAGACAGACAAGTTGAGCCCCCCGGCTAGCGGCGTGATGGATGGCCTCTGAGATTTTGGCAAGATTGACCTCGGGATTTTTCTCACAACGCATTTGGACGAGAGCGACTTTGTATTTCATACAAGCACCCCTTCTGGAATCTGCATGGTAATACAGTGAACAGAACCGTGTTGTTGGATGAGGGAAAGCGCAGAAATACCGATAATTTCTCTCTCGGGAAAAACCTCTTGGAAGATAGCCAAGGCCTTGGGGTCATTAATGGGATCGTCATACGTAGGAACAATAACAGCCCCATTGATGAAAAGAAAATTGGCGTAGGTGGCTGGTAAGCGATGGCCATTCTCATCATAGCAGGCTTTGGGCAAGGGAAGAGGAATGAGGGTATAGGGTTTTCCCTGTCGAGTTCGGAAACTCTTGAGATCGTTTTCCATGGCTTTGAGGGCACTGAAGTGTTCATCTTGAGGATCTTCGCAAGAAACATAGAGGATGGTAGTGGGGTTGGCGAAACGGGCAAGGGTATCAATATGCGAGTCCGTATCATCCCCTGCGAGGGAGCCATGGTTTACCCACAGGATCCGTTTGGCGCCAAGATAACGGCGAAGGGCACGCTCTATCTGTCCCTGGGAGAGGTGAGGATTACGGTTGGGGGAGAGAAGACACTCTCGCGAGGTCATAATTGTTCCCTCACCATCACTTTCTATACTTCCCCCTTCGAGGATAAGGCCAATAGTAGAGAGCGAAACACCTCGTTTGAATATTCCCTGAGAAAAGAGCCGGCGATTGATGAGATTATCTTTATCTGCGGCAAACTTGAGTCCCCAGCCATTAAAACCAAAATCAAGAAGCTTTCGCCGCCCTTTTTTGTCAAAGACAGTCAAAAATCCAAAGTCTCTTGCCCACGTATCGTTGGTAGGGAGTTCCACAAGAAGAAGACGATCCTCTTTTGCGCCAGCGGCAACAAGTCGTACACGAAGAGACGAGAGGGTGCCTTCTGGAACAAGGACGACTACCCGTTCAAAACGAGTGATGGTCGTTATAAGACTTTCGTAGGTTTTTTCTACGCTCGATAAAAGAGGAGCCCAGTCGCTTTCCGAGTGAGGCCAAGCAAGAAGTATACCATCCTGCTGTTCCCATTCAGCTGGCAAACGGTGGTTCATAGGCTCTCCATTTTGTGGTAGTAAAAACGGGCTTTTTCCTCATCGCCGCGGAGCCGGTAAAGCTGGTAGATAACCCCATATTCGTTTGCCTGATCCAGCACGTCGTAAGACTCAGGGGTGATCATCTCACCAAATATGGCTTTTATCTCCTCGGGAGTAGGATGATGGTCGAAGATGGTTTCCATTTTAGGCATCCTTTAAAAAGGCTTTGTAGCCCTCATAGGCCTGATACAGGTCGGCTTTGCTGATCACCTCGAAGGGGGAGTGCATCCCATCTACTCCAACCCCACAATCGACGACGTGGATCCCTAGATCAGCAAGATAATAAGCCACGGTGCCACCGCCGCCTTCGTCAACCTTGCCAAGGGAACCAGGTTGCCAGATGATGCCATTGTCGTTGAAAATTTTTCTTACCTTGCCCATGAGTTCGGCAGAGGCATCGCTTGCCCCTGCTTTGCCTCGAGAGCCGGTGTATTTTTCGAGAATGACACCATACCCCATGCGAGGAGATACCACGGGATCAAACACCTCTTTGAACATAGGATTGATCACAGCCCCTACATCAGCAGAGAGGGCAAAGCTTTTTTCAAACATTTCACGGAAAGAGGCCTCAGAGGCGGAGGGATCCTGGAGACGAAGAAGTTTCCCCAAAGCATTTTGGAAGAAACGGGAGCGAATTCCTGTGACACCATAGGATCCAATTTCTTCTTTATCTACAAGGAAAACAAGAAGGGTTTTTTCTGGTCTTGCGGAAAAATCTCGTATAGCCCGATAGGCGGCATAGCTACACACCCTATCGTCGTGCCCATACGCCCCTACCATGCTCCTATCAAACCCAATATCCCGTGCTTCAAAGGCAGGAACAATTTCTATCTCGGCAGAAATGAAGTCTTCCTCTTCGATACCATATTCCTCATAAAGATGTTTCAAGGCAAGCGCCTTGATACGCTCTGAGAGGTCTTTGTCCTCGAGAGGACGGTTGCCCACCACTAGGCGGAGGTTTTCACCCTCGATTCCATCAAGAAGTTTCTTCTCTCCCTGAGATTTTCCCGCAAGGTGGGGAAGAAGATCATTGATAGTAAAAACAGGGTCATCTTTTTTTTCTCCTATGCAAAGGTCTACACTGGTGCCGTCTCTCCGGATAACAGTTCCATGAAGCGACAGGGGAATATTTACCCACTGGTATTTTTTGATTCCACCATAGTAATGTGTTTTGAGAAGGGCCATATCCCCATCCTCAATGAGGGGAACAGTCTTAAGATCAAGCCTTGGGGCATCAATGTGGGCAACAATGATATTTACTCCTTCGGAGATGGGTTGTTTTCCTATGATAGCGAGAAGGATATTTCTGTAGCCATTGCGGAGGAAAACCTTGTCTCCAGTGGAGAGGGAGGTTTTCTTCTCGAGAGACTGAAATCCATACTTGATAGCTTCCTCTTCAACAAAACGAACGCACTCTCGTTCTGTTTTGCATGAGGAAATGAAGTCCTTGTACTCCTCGGCAAACTGATAGATAACCTCAATTTGCTCTTTCTTGTTGTCCCACACGTTTTTGCGTTCATAGGCAAAAGGAAGGCTTTTCTTTTCTGACATGAGTATCTCCTTATCACAAAAGAATCACAGAAGGGCTTGAGATATTATTGTAGGGATTCTCTTGCCTTTTGTCAAATGAGGAAAGGGGTGACAAGCCCCATGTGGAGAAAAACTTTTTTCCTTGGAAGGCTCACGTGTGGGAGACATTTTTCTCTTTTTTTGACCACGAGGCTCACAATAAGGAAAGGCCACCTGTGGGAAACAGGTGGCCCAGGGAGGGGGAAGCTTTTATAGGAGGTTTCTTGATCCTATTTGTCTATGACAGGATCCTTTTGAAGTTGCATACGGTATTTTTCTTGTTGATAGAGGTAGAGGTTTTCTACGAGCCGCATTTCCTCTATCCGTTGACGGCGTTTGCTTCTCGTGGTGATAATTTGCCATACCTCTTCGTCGTTGATGTCTTCAACCACATCGCTATCTACGACATAGGGGGTGTATTCCATATCGATGGATTTGATGTAGGTGACAAAGTCTCCCCCCACCTGATCAGCGTAGCGATAGATGATAATAGCATCCAGTACAAGATAAGGAACATCCTTGGGATAGAGAGGTTCTCGGCGGAGAATCTTGGCATTAAACTTTTCAGAGAAATTGGGATTGACGTACATGAGTTTTCTCCACCCTTCGAAATTGAGCCATCCCACAAAGAACTCTTTGTATTCTTCGTTTTTGTCTCGGAAGCGAACGCTTGCTCCAAAGGGGTAGTTTCGTCCACTGATCCACATGGAGACAGAACGGACTTCAGAGACATTGGGCATAACTCCATTGGAGATATTCATGTATTTTCCCTCGTCGTCATAGATTTTGATGGGGAAAGGAGGTTGGATGAGGGCATTGGCGTTGTTTTTCCAGGTAGGAAAGTGTATCCTTGCCCCAAGAACAGTTCCAAAACGTTTGCTTTCCACTGATTTACAATAGCTTTGGAAACGATTCTGGTCGAGGTTTGCCGATTCATTCAGCTTCACGGTCCAGTTTTCGAGGAGAAAATCCTTGTAGCCAAACTTTAGGTAAGGTTGTCCATCTATGTTTGTGATGTAGCTTTCTTCTGGTCCCTCAAACTGAAGCTTGATACGTTGGTCATACTCTGAGAAGTCAATCACATTTCGGCTGATGACGCTGTACATTGTTGTCCCGAGGGATAGGATAAGCCATCCTATGAGTATTCTCCTCATAACCCACTCCTTTGCGTTGTTACACCAAGAAAATCGGAAGAAAACAGAAAAGCATTATATTTTGATATGGTGTTTTTTGGAAAATTTTTGGCTGTCTTCCATTTTTGGACCACATAGTGTGGAGGGCATGTGGGGAGAACACTCAAAAACTTGACTATTTTTTGTTTTTGCATTTTAATAATGGTACGTGAAAAAGGTGGAGGTGGAAAAGTGACGCTATCGGGTGCTCAAATCTTAGTCGAGTGTTTGAAGCGAGAGGGTGTAGAGGTGATCTTTGGTTACCCTGGTGGGGTAGTTATTCCCCTCTTTGATGTTCTTTATGAAGAGAAAGATATCAAACTCATCCATGTGCGTCACGAACAGGGAGCGGCCCATGCGGCTGATGGGTATGCCAGGGCCTCAGGCAAGGTTGGGGTTTGTCTTGCCACCAGTGGACCTGGAGCCACCAATTTGGTCACAGGGATAGCCACTGCCTATATGGATTCTATTCCGGTTGTGGCTATTACAGGACAGGTGGCTACTTCTATGATAGGGAGTGATGCCTTCCAAGAAGTGGATATTACAGGGATTACGCGTCCCATCACGAAACACAACTTTCTTGTCAAGGATGTTAACGATCTGGCAAGGATTGTTCGAGAGGCCTTTTATATTGCCAGTACAGGAAGACCTGGGCCAGTTCTTATTGATGTGCCCAAGGATGTGTTGACGAGCAAGACAGAATTTGTCTGGCCAGAAAAGGTGGAACTTCGTAGTTACAAACCTTTTTTCAAAGTAAATCAAGGCCAGATCAAAAAGGCCATAGAACTCATAGAGAAAGCCCAGCGGCCTGTGATCTATTATGGTGGAGGAGTGATTGCGGGAAATGCCGCACATCTTCTCACAGAGTTTGCGAGGAAACACAAGATTCCTGTAACCTCAACCTTGCTGGGGTTAGGAGGGTATCCAGCAGATACTAGCGATCCTCTTTATCTTGGTATGCTTGGTATGCATGGGACGGTATATGCCAATTATGCCATCTACCATTCTGATCTTATCCTGGCGGTGGGGGCTCGTTTTGATGATCGTGTGACAGGCAAGATTGATGAGTTTGCTCCAGGAGCCAAGATTATTCACGTGGATATTGATCCCTCTTCTATAAGCAAAAACGTCGTGGTTCATGTTCCTATTGTTGGTGACGTGAGGGATGCCCTGACTGAGCTTCTCAAATATGATATTCGTGTGCATACGGAGGCATGGCTGAAACAGATTGCCGAATGGAAGAAATCCAATCCCCTCACCTACCAACAGGGTGGGCAGAGTATCAAGCCCCAGTACGTGATAGAAATTCTCTCGCGACTTACCCAGGGCAAGGCGATTATTTCTACTGAGGTGGGTCAGCATCAGATGTGGGTGGCCCAGTACTATGGATTTACCAAACCACGGACACTTCTCAGTTCTGGTGGCTTGGGAACGATGGGGTTTGGGTTTCCTGCGGGGATTGGAGCGCAGATAGCTTGTCCATCTCTCCAAACGATTGTGGTAGCTGGGGATGGATCTCTTCAGATGAATATCCAGGAAATGGCTACGGCACGCTATTATGATATCCCTGTCAAGGTCATTGTGTTGAACAATACCTACCTTGGTATGGTCCGTCAGTGGCAGGAACTTTTTTATAACAAGCGGTATTCGGCAGTGAAATTGGCCAAAGTGACCTGTGAGGGCAAGGAATGTTATTATCCGGATTTTGTAAAGGTAGCTGAGGCGTATGGATGGTGGGCGTCGCGGGTTGTTGATCCCGCTGATGTAGAAAAAGCTTTGAAAGATCTTCTCTCTCAAGATGGGCCGGCTTTGCTTGATGTGATTATTGAACAGGAGGAAAATGTGTTCCCCATGGTGCCAGCGGGAGCCAATCTCACACAAATGATAGGAGGGCTTGCCTGATGCAGTACACACTCTCTGTGTTGGTAGAAAATCATTTTGGTGTTCTGGCACGTATTGCTGGATTGTTTTCCGCAAGGGGATTCAATATTGTGAGTCTTTCTGTGGCAGAGACTGAGGATCCTACCGTTTCTGTGATGACGATTGTGGTAGATGGTGACAATCGTGTGGTCGATCAAGTCAAAAAGCAACTCAATAAACTCATTGAGGTGATCAAGGTTCGAGATCTTACTGAAGAAGAGTATGTGGAACGTGAACTTGCCCTTATCAAGGTTGGGGTGAATTCCACAAAACGGCGAGAAATTATTGAGATTGCAGATGTCTTCAAGGGGAAGGTAGTGGATATCTCTCATACCACTATCACCATTGAGGTGACTGGTTCGGAAGAAAAGGTTGATGCTATTATTGAACTTCTCAAAAGTTATGGTATCATTGAAATGGCCAGAACAGGAAAGATTGCCCTCTTACGGGGATAGAACGAGGATAATTTCAAAAGGAGGATAGACGCGATGAAGGTCTATTACGAAAAAGATGCCAAGATGGATGCCATCAAGGGCAAAAAAGTCGCTATCATTGGCTATGGAAGCCAGGGATACGCTCATTCGAATAATCTCCATGATTCTGGAGTTGAGGTGGCTGTAGGTCTTCGCAAGGGGAGTCCCTCATGGAAAAAGGCAGAGGATGCTGGGCTCAAGGTTATGGAGGTTTCTGAGGCAGCAGCGTGGGCAGATATCATCATGATGCTTCTTCCTGATGAACTCCAGGGAGATGTGTATCGTCAGTCCATCGAAAAGAATCTCGCCAAAGGCAAAATGCTCATGTTTGCCCACGGATTCAATATCCATTTTGGTCAGATTGTTCCCCCTGCTGATGTGGATGTTGCGATGGTTGCTCCCAAAGGGCCAGGGCATATGGTGCGTGAAGAATACAAGAAGGGAGGGGGAGTTCCTTGTCTTGTTGCTGTTCACCAAAATGCCACAGGCAAGGCCTTGGAGGTTGCTCTTGCCTATGCGAATGCCATTGGTGGAGCCAGGGCTGGGGTTATTGAAACGACCTTCAAGGATGAAACAGAAACAGACCTCTTTGGTGAACAGGCTGTTCTTTGTGGGGGAGTGACGAACCTGATGAGAGCAGGTTTTGAGGTTCTTGTTGAGGCAGGGTATCCCCCAGAAATGGCATACTTTGAGTGTATCCACGAGATGAAACTCATCGTGGATCTCATCTATCAAGGTGGTTTTGCTGATATGCGTTATTCTATATCCAATACGGCTGAATATGGGGACTATGTTTCTGGGCCTTTTGTGATTGATGAGGGAGTTAAGAATAGGATGAAAGAGGTTCTCCGTCGGATTCAGACAGGGGAATTTGCCCGAGATTGGATGTTAGAAAACAAGGTGAATAAACCTTCTTTTATGGCCAAGCGCGCCATGTGGGCAGAGCATCCTCTCGAAAAGGTTGGGGCTCAGCTTCGTGCCATGATGCCATGGATACAAAAGGGAAAGATTATTGACAAGTCCAAAAACTAAAAGAAAAAAGGGGCCATCTGAAACCTTCAGGTGGCCCTCTTTTGATGAGTGAAAACGGCAAGAGGAGAGTATGATACGCCGACTCTTCGTTGTTTTTCTGATGGTGGGGGTGTTCTTGTCGATGGAAGGGTGTTTGCGAGGGGTTCAGTCCACTGATCGCTATGAAAGCCTGGTCTGGACGAACGCGTGGGTTCAGCTTCGAAAACGAGAGCTTGCCTTGCCGCTTGAGATACGACGGGTACGTCTTTTTCTTGATATTCACCCCTCTCTTGAGGGAAAGAGGATGTCTGTGCAAGATGCTCTTGTGCGAAATCTTCTTGTTTTTCATAGGATGATAGACAATGACTATCCAGAGGCAGAGATTCGGGTGTCTCTCTTTGCTCTTCGTCATCAAATGGTGGGTTTAGATCGTCAAATATATGAGATGAGGGGCAGTTTTGATGTGAGGATTGGAACGAGTCCTTTTCGGTCGAATGTGATAGTTTTTGATCGGGTCTATGTGACAACCAATTTCCCTGAGGAAGGGATTTTTTCTTTTCTTCTTTCTCGTTGGTCTCAGTATCTTTGCGAGGATATTCATTATGGGTGGAGTGTTTCGCAGGACTTTGCTACCATACCATTTCTTGGAGGGACAAATGAAGCGGATGTTTCTTTTCCATGGACCAAATGAAGTTCTTCGCCGGCGTCGTGTGGAAGAGGTGAAAGAGCAGTTTCCTAACAAGGAGAAAGAGATCCGGTATGTTTCTGAGATGCTTCCCCATGTGTTTGAAGAGGAGGTGCTTTCTGATTTCCTTTTTGGTGGGGGAGAATTGTATCTTCTCAAGAACTGGGATGAACTGAAGGATGAGGCAAGGGCAGATTGGGAAGAAACTCTTGTTCGTGTGGTAGCGTCAGAGAGTCCGCATATCTTTGTTCTCTCTGCTTTGTCGGTAAGCAAGAAGTTTCTCCAGCGTATTGAGAAATATGCTTCCATAGAGGAGTGTAAACCCCTCTATGGGAGGGATATCCAGAGGTTTATGAGGGAGGAGTTTCAAAAACGAGGGATGAAAGTAGATCCCGAGGTGTATGAATATCTTCTTGATATTAGTCATGAATCCCTTGAGGAGATTGATCGTATGATGGCTATTCTCTTAGAGGCGGCTTCGAAAACAGCAAGGATTTCCCTGGCTCTTTGCCAGAGTCTTCTCACTCCTGCTGTTAATCACTCTATTTTTGATCTTATACGAGGGATTTTTACGAGTGACCCCTCTCTTGCGCTTACTGCCTTTCGGAGTTTGCGTCTGGAGGGGGAATCTCTTCAGCGGATTTTGGCTATGGTCTATCGGACAACCCGTCTTCTCTGGAGCTATAAGACACGGGGCCAACAGTCGTTGGAGCAGTGGGCTCAAAAGGTTTCTATTTCCCTTTTTGAGGCAAAGAGAATTCGGGAGTATGATCTCAAGACACCCCAAAAGAAACTGAGTGAATGGTTTTCCTCCATCGCCTATCTTGAAGAACTCTCCAAAAGTACCCGTGAAGAGGTGGCCGAGGCTCTTTTTGAGGTGTTTTTATTGGAGGGATGATGCAAAGAGAGGCCTTTGAGAGGTTAACCGTTTCTCAAAAAATCCGAAAACTTGCGTCGTTGGCAAGGGAAAGTATCAAAAATACTTCAAAGAGGGAGGCCTTCTTGGAGTGTATTTCGTGGATAGCCTCCTCCTCTCACCCTCGACTTCAAAAGGCTTGTGCCCTTTTTACCACCAAAAAAGAAAGGCTTGAGCAGTGTTCCTACGAGTGGTACCATCTCTACCATCATCTTCTTGCGCTCAATCACGAGGAGGCGAGAGAGGAGGATTTTCTTCTTCCTGTGAGTGATAGAGAAGAGGCCCTCAAGCGATGGGAGGCAGCAGTTCTCCTTGCCGATGTGCGTTCTCCTTTTAATGTAGGGAGTATTATCCGGACGGCTGAGGCCTTTGGATGGAGTGAGGTGGGGCTCTGTGGGATTACCCCCGATGTCTCTCACCCTCGGGTTGCAAAAACCTGTATGTCCACCCATGAATGGATGGACGTGCATAGGTTTTCCACGATAGAGGAGGGAATAGCCAAGTATAGGGAAAAGGGGTATGCTATTCTTGCCCTTGAGGTAGTTTCCCATGCAGTTTCAGTGTGGGAGGGTTCTTTTTCGTCTCCCCTGGTGGTTGTGGTGGGAAATGAAGAATTTGGACTTCCGGAGGAAACACTTGCTCTTGTGGATCATGTGGTAACGATTCCCCTCTATGGAAAAAAGCTCTCACTCAACGTAGCCAATGCCTTTGCCATTGTGGCGGCAGTTTTCAGCCAGCGGTGGTGGACGCAGGAAAAGGGAAAAACTGAAATACCCACATCTCTCCCTCCTTCCCTTTTGCCTCGCTGATGAAAAGGTGGAACCGTCCCTTCTCCGAATAGACGATGAAAAACCCTTCTTTTTCCTCAAGAGCCCACTCCCGGAGAAAGGCGTAGATGTTTTTCCCTAGGAGATCTGCCCCAAAAAATTCAAGGGCTGCAAGGTTTTGGTAGAGTACTGTTTTCAAAAAACTACAGATAATGAGAGGGTGTTCCATCATCCTTATGATGCCCTCGACTCTTGAGACAGCAAACTCTTCGGGGTGAAAATACCATCGAAGTTCTGTATACGAGACGAGTCGATGATCACTCTTTTCCAAAAAGATAAGAGGGATCTGGAGATGGGGGGAAGGTTCTTTGACAAACAAAAATTCCTCGACCTGAGAAAATGAGAGACGTTGCAATAGCCTTTCCACCCTGAAGCCTGGCTTTCCTACCAATCTCTCCAAATCTCGTTTGAAAATAACCCCTTGGTACTCACTGCCCTGGAAAACCACGAGCCCATTGACATATGGCGTCTGGTAAAAAAGTCCAAGCAAGGTTTCGGCAGTATACTCCATACTTTTTCCTACTTTGTTAATTGGGATGCTTGGGTTATCCACTTGCTGATTATTTCACTCTCTGAGACAGCAAAGATGCCCTGTTTCTCGTGGGAATACGCATGAAGAAACCCATCTTTGCTGAGTGTTCCTACCCAGAGGGTGTTGCTTCGTCCTTGTCCTACAAAGATAACCCCGTATCGAGGAGAAGAGAGGCCGTACTGTCTGAGAAGGGAAGGGGAGAGACCAAAAGTGACAAAATGATCTGCCTGAATGGGGTAGAAGTCAAGGAGGAGAGACTTGACAGAGAAGTTGGTGAGAAGACGGTTCTCCGGATAGACCATTTCCCATCCGCCGGCGTTGGTGTGAAGTTCTACGATTTTTTTTCCCTGGAAGAAGAAAAGAACTTTTTCTAAGTTATCAAACGGGATGTCGAAAATATCTGGCCAGAGATACTCTCCACGATCCTGGACAAGGTCAACAAGGTTAAACGTATACACCTGATAATTCGTGGGGGAGTTATTGATACGTACATAGTAATAATTCTGTCCCACACTGATCGAGCCAATATCGAGAGTGAATGTTTCCCCTTGTGTATTGCTGATCACGAAACGGTAGAGATAAGGAGAAAACCCATACTCTTGCCATTTGGTTTCATCGGAAACGACAAAGGCTTGCTCACTGGTGATACGGTTGAGATTATCCAGTAAGCGATGCAGGAGTTCTGGGTGGGCCTTTTCTTTTATTGGGGAAACCATAAACCACTCATTATCAAAGCGCTGAAAGGCTATATATTCTATTTCGTTGGTTTTGTTAAAGGTTCGGCTGAGAAAAACCACCTCATCAGATGACCAAGGAAAAATTGAGGGGGAGACGTGTTTCTTTTCCCAAGGTTTTTGAAAAAGAAGATAGATTCCTGTGACACAGAGGAATAGCCCCAACCATATTACAAGTGAGAGGGTGTTTTTTTTAGGCATAGTGGGCTCCTTGGTTTTTCTACGGGGTAAATATCACGGGGCTAACACGGTCTGTCTTAGCCCCGTGGGGATTATTTCTGGAGAGGAAGGGGAGAGAGGGTGTTGTCTGTGCTAGAGGTTTGGGTATTTCGCTTGATGGGGTAACCTTCGCGCAGTTGCATGACATAGCGAGCTGCCCACTCCTGAAGTTTGCGGTTGCCCAATTCTTGTTGGATGAACTGCTTCATCTGGGAAGCAGGTATGTTCATCCTTGAAAGTTGGGCCCTATTTTGCTCATAAAAGGCGTTGATTTCAGCCTCTGTGGGAAGAAATACAGAGGTGTCAGCCGGGAGTCGGCTCTTGAGGTAGAGTTGATACACAGCTTGTCGTACCGAGGCCTGAATGAGAAATCGGTTCTCAGGAGTATCAAAGGCCTTGTCTTTGAGGGCCTCCATCAAAACGACGTACTGGTTGATAAATTCTTCGAGGAGTTGGCTCTTGAGGGAGGGGTTGTTGAGAATCTGTGCCCTTTGATTTGCGGGTACTTGAGAAAGGAAGAGTTGAAGTCCCCTGTCGAGGTCTTCCTGAGTAATGGTGTATTCCCCTACTTGAGCTACCCAGTTTGTGCCTTTGGTTTTGGGGAGAGGGTTAAACATTTCAAGAGAAGGATGTGTCTTGGGAGTAAGAAGCTTCATAAGCAAAGCACCACCCGCCAGTCCCACACAAAGTCCAATGGCGATACCGATACTGAGAGAGAATCCAACAGAGTTTTTTTGCATAATCGTCTCCTTGTGCTGATTTTTCAACACAAAATTTTAGCCGGAAGGGCAAGAAAAATCAAGTTTTTCTTTTTTTTACCGATAAAAAAATATCTCAAAGGGAGGCGTTATGCGTAAATCGTGGCTTTTTGTTTTGAGTCTGTTAGTTTTCTTGCTTGTATCTCAATCCAAGGGACTTGATTATTCCAATCCGGTGTTGGTGGTAGATGCAGCGTGTATTTTTCTCATGAAGGGGGATTATGAGTATCTTCTCCTTCTCACCGAGGAAAATGAAAAAAAGAAAACCCTTATGATTCTCTCTAATCTTCAGAGTAACAAAAATGCCAAAGCCTGGTTGAAGGAAGAAATGGACAAACTTGGAGGATATGAGATTGTTCAGGCAGAGATCTATACCAACGGAAGTCTTCAGTATGCGGTGGTTACGACTCGTTGGCTTATCAAGAATACATCAACAGAAGTGAGTGAGTTTACCACACCGGAGGAAAGAGCCAAAATAAAACCCACCATTACCATGTCGGTTGATTATCTTCTCAAAAAGATTGATGGGAAATGGAAAATTGTTTCTACCAAAACGCGACAGTAGGTGAGGGGTGTGACAAGTTTTCTCGTGAGAGACGAACCAAAAAAAGAAAAAAGCCTTCCTACAGGGAAGGCTTTTTTTCTAGGACAATCCTATCTCTTTTCTATCAAAAGACCTGTTCCCACATCTGCTTTTTTGACGAGTGTTTTGCTACTCTGAAAAAAGCTTTCCACCTCTGGAGAAAATTTGGAGGGTGGAAAACCATTGGTGGTGATAATGAGGAAAGCCACTTTTTCATGAGAAGAAAGTGCCGTTTCAATCTGAGAAAGGTTTGTAAAAGCAGAAAGTATATACCTCACCTCTGGCATATAACGGATAAAAGGATAGTCTGTATATATCACCGTTTCTGGATGGATGGAGAGGTAGGCATAGAGCATGGCATTTACTTCGCGGTGGTTGCCAACGTAGATTTTCATACGTTGGTTTTGTTGGTTCATAAGATAGCTTTGAGAAAAGAAAAGGCTTCCGCTTATCAGGAGGGTGCTCAGCGTTATCCAAAGAAATATCAGACAATGGGGAAGGATGTGTTTCCCATAGTTTTCACTTTTTTCGAGAAACGAAAGAAAGTGTTTCCATCCTTTGTCAAGAAGGGGAAAGGCTGTGAGGATTTTTTCTATCACCCATCCTAGGCCTATACCAGCCTGGTAAACAAAGAAGACAAGTCCTACCGAGAAGTTTCGAATATCATAGGCTATCAGTTCACTCCAAAAAAGAAAGGCAGGGAGAGTAATAACGAGAAAAACTCCCCCATATGGTCGGATCCAAAGGCTTATCCCAGTGAAAAGAAGCATGGCTACAAAGAAAAGGGGATGACGAAATTGCTCCATCAAGAAAAGGGTACTTTTGATGAGAGTATTTCCAAGGGATGACAACAAAGAGGAAGATTCTTTATTGACCAAGGGATGGGAAGCGTAGGCTTCAAAAGGTCCTGAGGATATCAAGCTCACAAGGGAATGATGATATCCCTGGGCAAAAAAGCCATATCCATACCATGCACCGATGAAGAGAAGGCAGAGACCAGCGACAAGCCAGAAAACTTTTTTTTGCCAGAGTTGCGTGTTTTTGACACCTTCAAAGAGAACAAGGATCCATAAACCCATCCAATAAAGTATTCCATATTGTTTTGTAAGAGCACTTGCTGTGGCAAGGAGTAGCGAGATCCAGAGGGGGACATAATCGCGAGTACGTCGGAAGAGGAGAAAGAAACCAAAGGAAGCAAAGCCAAAAAAAGCAGCAGGGATGTCGGCAAGCCCCATGGTCATTCGGGGAAAATGTCTCCATAGCACAAAAAGCCACCCAAGACTTATCAGACCAAAAAGTGTGAGAGTTTTTCTCTCAGTCCACCAGAGGGCCAATCCAGTGAGAAAAATTCCAAAGAAAAAGTATGGCATCAGACTCCTTGAAAAGAAGAAGATCTCGCTTGTTCCGCTGAAAAGATATGATGTTGCCCAGGTTATAGGAAGCATTTGGGGGTAGAAGTTTTGCTGAGTGAATATCCCTTTGCCTTCGTACCAGGCGAGAGCCCAGGTGTTCCACCCAAGGAGATCATCTCCTGCCCAAGGAATACTCCCTGATTTTGCCACAAACTGGTTAAGAAACCAGAGAAAGAAAAGCATTCCAAGAGAAAAGAGAATAACCACAAAGCTTTGTTGACGATGGCGGGGATTCTCGCGTACCAGGAGCCAGATCAAGAGAAGGAGAAACACAAGAGACATGGCCCAGACGGTCCCTCTCAGAGGTAACCTCAGAAGGGTGGCCAAGAAGAGGAGACCGTAGTTGAATAACAGACTCAATCCCATGCTTCCCACCAATTCAAAAAGAAAACATGCCCTCCATCGAGCAAGACGCAAGAAGATAAACCCTGGTAAAAAAGTGATATACCACAATCCCCAGAAACTTTGAAGAAAAAACATATTTCTTCCTCTTTTTTCCTTTGTACTTTTGTACTTTTGAAAGTTTGAAAAAGTATAAAAGGAAATGCAAGAAAAATCAAGAAGGATGTCTTTGGTATGTGGGGAGAGAGGCGAGGTCAATTCTGTATAAAAAAGAGAAGAAAATTTCTTTGTTTCCAAACTTCTAGAGGCACGAAGCCTCTTTTTGCTTGGATGAGGAGGCTTGCTTAGAGAATGTCTCTCTCCTCAAAAATCTGATAACATCTCGTATCATGCAAAAGACCGTGAACAAGAGAATCAAGGAATGAAACAAGGAAAAAGCTTATTGCCGAGATTTTTGGTCATTTTATTTTTTCTTTGCGATTTTTTCATGCCTCCAAAAGTTTTTTCTATGCCTTGTCTGGCAAAATGTACACAGTATAGGAAGAAAAAAGTTGATTTTTCTTTTCTTTTTCTGTACAATATTAGATGAGGTTATATGAATATGCAAAATTTGTTGCTCTCCTTACCGTTTGTAGGCAAATGGCTTTCTGGTCGCCCCATGCTTTTGCGTGTAGTTGAAAACATTGGCTGGCTCTCTCTTGATAAAGTTTTTCGTATGGGGGTGGGGCTTTTTGTTGGCGTATGGACAGCAAGGTATTTAGGTCCAGCCGGCTCTGGCATGCTTAATTCTGC
>JAOADA010000029.1 GCA_026417555.1 Brevinematales bacterium | reverse complement strand
CACCAAGGCGCGTCACTTCTACATATCTTACTTTCGCCTTTAAATCCCACAATTGGCGGCTAAAACACCAAGGCGCGTCACTTCTACATATCTTACTTTCGCCTTTAAATCCCACAATTGGCGGCTAAAACTGTTTTTCCAAGAATTATTATTCAACAGTGTGAACTCTTTAAATCCCACAATTGGCGGCTAAAACGCGCGACGAGCGACAAAGTTGACCTCGATGCGTTGACTTTAAATCCCACAATTGGCGGCTAAAACTCGCTGCATGTTTGCGGCATATTGCTGCGCTACAACGCTTTAAATCCCACAATTGGCGGCTAAAACTCTTCATCACTAAGCGAGACAATATGCTCAGCCACGCTTTAAATCCCACAATTGGCGGCTAAAACACGAGGAAAAGATTAAAAGCATACACAACATATCCTCTTTAAATCCCACAATTGGCGGCTAAAACTACTTGTTGCAACACATCTTCAACGTCTTTTTTCTGCTTTAAATCCCACAATTGGCGGCTAAAACATCAAAATATCAAATTTAAAGTCCTCTTTTTTAATACTTTAAATCCCACAATTGGCGGCTAAAACTTGCCGATCTTTTTTTACGAAGATTACTCGCTTTCGCTTTAAATCCCACAATTGGCGGCTAAAACTTCCCGCGTTATTTTTCGCGAGCAATCTGTAATCACGCTTTAAATCCCACAATTGGCGGCTAAAATTGAATGCTTT
>JAOADA010000028.1 GCA_026417555.1 Brevinematales bacterium | reverse complement strand
ATCAAAACCTTTATTTTTCAAGTTATAAGCTTAATATATTCAAAATACAACTTAATATTTTTAATATAAAGACAAATTTACAAGTTTCTCATCTGGTCAATCTGTGCTATACTCTATGCACCCTGCAACAGGAGGAGCCTATGACCACCTGGATACCCTATGCCGACTACCGACCACGCGCCCCGCACACCGTGACGGGGACGCTGCTCGCCCTGCCCCAAGTCTGGAGCCCACACCTGCAAAACGCGCGCGATGTGCTCGTCTACCTGCCCCCTTCCTACCACCGCGAACCGGAACGCCGCTACCCCGTACTCTACATGCACGATGGACAAAACCTCTTTGACGCACACACCAGTTTTGTAGGGGAATGGCAAGTGGACGAAACGCTTGAAGCGCTTAGCCAAGAGGGGATAGAAGCCATCGTAGTAGGTGTGTTCAACGGGGGAGAGCAGCGCCGCATCGAATACAACCCCTTCCCCTCGCGCTTTGGCATAGGCAAAGGCGAAGCCTACATGCGCTTCCTCGTAGAAACCCTCAAGCCGCGCATAGACGCCGACTTCCGCACCCTCCCTGACCGTGGCCACACCGGCATCATAGGGTCTTCGATGGGAGGGCTTATCAGTCTTTACGCCTTTTTTAGCTTTGCCGACACGTTTGGGCTCGCCGGCGTGATGAGTCCCGCCTTTGTGATCTCCTATCGCGACGTGCTGAAGTACGTAGCCGCACAGCCATTTATCGGGGGCAAACTCTACCTCGACGTGGGGA
>JAOADA010000027.1:360-869 GCA_026417555.1 Brevinematales bacterium | reverse complement strand
TCATAAGATAAAGCAAATTGATCAAATGTTACTGTATCCATAAAGTAACAGAAAGAGCTATCTTTATACATATATTGAGCTGATCTTTTCTCTACTTGAGCTTCTTCAAATTTCATTTGCTGACTAAAGCCTTTTTCAACTATGGACCCACTTAAAATATCTTTGGCTTTTACTTTCACTGTTCCACTACCACGACCCATTTTTATAAATTCAAATTTTAATACAACCCAAACCTTACCTTCGTACTTAAAAACGACACCATTCCTTAAATCTGTAGCAAACAACATAACTTTATAATTAAAAATTAATTAATGCTTGGTGCCGAAAGGGGGAATCGAACCCCCACTCCATTACTGGAATCGGATTTTGAGTCCGACGCGTCTACCAATTCCGCCATCTCGGCACACAAAATTCTACAATAAAAATCAAAAATTATCATCCATAAAACTATCATCTGAAGTAAACTTAGCACACTTATCAATAAAACGTAAATTAGCTATACCTGTAGC
>JAOADA010000027.1:0-350 GCA_026417555.1 Brevinematales bacterium | reverse complement strand
ATTTTTAGCAACAATAGCCTCAGATTTATCTTTTGCATTTTCATCAATATCTTTATTATAATAATATTCACGATGCAAAAAAATAACCATATCTGCATCTTGTTCTATGGCTCCAGATTCTCTCAAATCAGATAATTGAGGCCTCCTATCGTTGCGTGATTCAACTGACCTGTTTAATTGTGAAATAGCTACTACAGGAACTTTTAATTCCCTAGCAATATTTTTTAAACCCTGAGATATCTCAGAAACTTCTTGAACTCTATTATCTCTATTACGACCTTGAAGTAACTGTAAATAATCAACAAATATAATATCTATCTCAAAATCTAAAGCCCACTTTCTACATTTAG
>JAOADA010000026.1 GCA_026417555.1 Brevinematales bacterium | reverse complement strand
GTATTACTCGCGGGGCGGTTTATAATAATCTTTAAATCCCACAATTGGCGGCTAAAACTATTTAAATATGATATTTATGTTTCGCACGGCTCTGGCTTTAAATCCCACAATTGGCGGCTAAAACTTTCTTGCCTTGCCTTGTCGGTGCTTCGGTAAAATGCTTTAAATCCCACAATTGGCGGCTAAAACTTTAATGATAAAGAATTGTTTTTGAGCCTTTTTAAAACTTTAAATCCCACAATTGGCGGCTAAAACGTGATTGGGAAATGCGAAAAAGTTTCAATCGATGAAACTTTAAATCCCACAATTGGCGGCTAAAACCTTCTCGAGTATATTGAAACACAAACGAAAACAGAACTTTAAATCCCACAATTGGCGGCTAAAACTGTTAGCACGGTCACGACGAAGTTTAATTTCAAAGAGCTTTAAATCCCACAATTGGCGGCTAAAACCCGTTGACAAGTTTGGCCCGAACGCGACGATTGCAACCTTTAAATCCCACAATTGGCGGCTAAAACCACTTGCAGTCGATGTCACGGAACCACCAGCACCACCCTTTAAATCCCACAATTGGCGGCTAAAACTTCGCAAAAAAAAGAAAGCGATCGAAAAACAAATCGCTTTAAATCCCACAATTGGCGGCTAAAACCGATAAGGGCACAATTCGCCGGTTCTGAGAACCGCTCCTTTAAATCCCACAATTGGCGGCTAAAACATTTTTGTGCGTGACGTTGACGAAAATTTAATAAGCGCTTTAAATCCCACAATTGGCGGCTAAAACGCCCGACGTGCGTATCACCGAAAAACGCGACAATCGCCTTTAAATCCCACAATTGGCGGCTAAAACTCACTTTTTCAAAAAAAATTTTATTTTTTTTATTATTCTTTAAATCCCACAATTGGCGGCTAAAACTGGCGCATGGGAGATATTCATATATT
>JAOADA010000025.1 GCA_026417555.1 Brevinematales bacterium | reverse complement strand
ATTCTAAAACTATTAACTGGAATAGAAGTAATGGATATAGACTACAGGAAAATATGTGAAGGCAAGAGCAGGATCTCTATCCCGAAAGGGACATCCATAGGTTATCTTGAGCAATTACCATGTTATCCTGATAATTTTACGGTAAAGGATATTTTAAATTTAGCATTTCGAGAGCTTGATAGCATTGATAGTCAGCTAAAAGTTCTTGAAGGAGCTATGGAACATTTGCAGGGTGCCTCGCTGGAAATTGTGCTAAAGCAATATAGCCAATTGCAGCAGGAATATGATACAAAAGGCGGATATGACAGGGATGAAAAATTAAGTAAAGTGTGCACAGGTTTAAAGTTTGATGATTCTTTCCTGCAAAAAGATTTCAACATATTAAGTGGCGGAGAAAGAACAACAGTGCTGCTTGGAAAGATATTGTTGGAGAATCCGGACATTTTACTTCTTGATGAACCTACCAACCATCTTGATATGGAATCTGTAGAATGGCTTGAAAAACATCTCAAGAGCTACAAGGGTATTGTACTTATAGTATCTCATGATAGGTATTTCTTAGATAATGTAGTTACAAAGATAATCGAGGTTGAAAATAAGGCTTGTGAAACATATAAAGGAAATTATTCCGGATATTTAAGGCAAAAAGAAGAAATTATGCTTCAAGAGTATGAAAACTATAAGGAACAAAAAAAGAAAATCAATTCCATGGAAAATGCTATAAAGGATTTAAGAGAATGGGCTTCAAAAGCCGATAACAACAAGTTTTTCAGAAGAGCGGTCAGTATCCAAAGGAAATTAGACAAAATGGAGAGAATAGATAAACCGATATTTGAAAGGCAGAAAATTAAGATTAACTTTGCTGACAATAAAAGGTCCGGTTATGAAGTAATAAAGTTAAATGGTTTATCAAAAAGCTTTAATAAAAGAGTTATTTTTAACAATGCAGACTTATATATTACTTTTGGTGAAAGAGTGGCACTCATAGGCTC
>JAOADA010000024.1 GCA_026417555.1 Brevinematales bacterium | reverse complement strand
CTTCTAATACCAGTATACAAAGAAAGTGAAAAAATGTTAGTAGATGAAAATTATACAATAAAATTTGAAATAAATAACGATGATTATGAACTTACAAAAAACTATTACAATTATATTGGTGATAAAATTGCCCTTATTAAATTTGATTGTCAGCCTAAAATTATAAATAAAATAAAAGAGAGTTTTAATAGTAAAGAACAATATTATAAAACAGATTCAAACATTGCAACAATAGAAAAGCCAGAAATTTTAATAAAAAGTATAATAAACCACTTCTCATTAAGAAGTAAAGAATTCAAAGAGTTTAAAAATCTTGAAAATGAGATAATTCATTTCAAGCAGATAAAAATTTCTAAAGATAAGGTAAATAACATAAAAGAAACAATTGAAAAAATTAAAATATATCCTCAGAAAGAGAGTAAAGAAAAAGAACTAAAAGAAAAATTTAACAATAATCAGATAAGCATTGATGATTACACAAAAGAGATAAGAAACTTGGATGAAGAATATAAAAAAGAAATTATTTCGAATTCAATAAAAATTAAATATATAAAAAACCATTACTATATACCTATTGCTTTGTCTGAAAATGAAAAAGAAACCTATCTACAGCATATAATAAAAACCAAAAGTGAAGTTGGTTTTATAAATGAATTAGAAAACTATATCCAACAAGAAAATAACTTTTTTGAACAATTCGATTGGTGGTTTTTCTCAAAAATAGACGAAACAATAGACGAGGTATACATACCGTATTACCAACCGAAAAATAACAAAATCGAAAAATTTAAACCAGATTTCATATTTTGGTTAAAGAAAAATAATCAATACATTATTCTGCTTATTGACCCGAAAGGTAGTGAACATTCAGACGCATATAGAAAAATTGATGGATTTAAAAGAATTTTTGAAAAAGGTAATGATTTACGCCCTTTTGATTATGATGGGTATATTGTCAAGGTTGTTTTAAAATACTTTAATCCAAAACCATTAGAATTAGTTGAGTACAAATCCTTCTGGATTGCTTCTGTAAAGGAAT
>JAOADA010000023.1 GCA_026417555.1 Brevinematales bacterium | reverse complement strand
GTGTGATGTGTATAAGCACGCGATTGACGAGAACTTTAAATCCCACAATTGGCGGCTAAAACGCGATATTGTTCAAAACCTTTACGTATTCATTGTCGCTTTAAATCCCACAATTGGCGGCTAAAACCTTGCCGTCGGCGAGACTCTTGAGACAACGCTCTCGCTTTAAATCCCACAATTGGCGGCTAAAACTCGACGCAAATACTGCGACGATTGGTAACGTGCAAGCCTTTAAATCCCACAATTGGCGGCTAAAACGTCCTTCGTGGAAGATATTGCGAGGGTATTGACACTCTTTAAATCCCACAATTGGCGGCTAAAACAACGATTGCAACGGTTTTTCAGACTCTCGCGGGTGGCTTTAAATCCCACAATTGGCGGCTAAAACTGCAAGTAAGTCATCTCGTGCTATTCGCTCGAGCGGCCTTTAAATCCCACAATTGGCGGCTAAAACCGTCGTATGGAATGAGCACTGTCGAGGCGACGAAAGCAACTTTAAATCCCACAATTGGCGGCTAAAACGTGGCAGTTCCACGATGTCGATGTCAACGACTGCACTCTTTAAATCCCACAATTGGCGGCTAAAACTTTGTAACGTAACTTCTATAGAAAACTTCTTCGACGCTTTAAATCCCACAATTGGCGGCTAAAACGCAAGCGCAATTACGATTGATGCGTTGCTTCTTGATGCTTTAAATCCCACAATTGGCGGCTAAAACAACGACGCCACGCGCGTTTATTACCGCGTTTTTTGCCTTTAAATCCCACAATTGGCGGCTAAAACCGAAAAAAGCGCGATGATGAAAATCGTTCACGACCTCTTTAAATCCCACAATTGGCGGCTAAAACAACAACTCCCCGCCGGGTATCTTTGCCCTCTCGAGACTTTAAATCCCACAATTGGCGGCTAAAACTGGACAGGCGACGCTCGTTTTGCGCGGTGATAAGCGCGCTTTAAATCCCACAATTGGCGGCTAAAACCAACGATTTTTGTTAACAACACGCAACGACAGTTGACTTTAAATCCCACAATTGGCGGCTAAAACC
>JAOADA010000022.1:752-1054 GCA_026417555.1 Brevinematales bacterium | reverse complement strand
CGCCCTCCCCTATCAGAAGATCAAATCATCAAAAATATAGAGACATATCAACTGCAACTAAGTAAAATTCTTGATATTGGTAATCTGAATATCGTATACAATAGTTCTTGGTTAAAAAATTTAACACTTGAAAATATTATACATTTGACCTCATATATCACTATGTCTCGATTATTAGAACACAATACCTTTAAAATAAGATTTGAACATGCTGAATCAATAAGATTTAACGAATTATTATACCCATTTTTACAAGCCTACGATTCAGTTGCATTAAAAGCTGATGTTGAATTAGGTGGTAC
>JAOADA010000022.1:0-742 GCA_026417555.1 Brevinematales bacterium | reverse complement strand
TAATCTTGTATTCGGTCGGGATATTCAAAAAATATTTGGACAAGTCCCACAGGTATGTATTACAATGCCAATTTTAGTAGGTACAGACGGCAAAAATAAAATGTCAAAATCTCTGGGAAATTATATTGGTATCAATGAGCCGCCTTATATAATGTTCGAAAAATTGATGAGGATGGTTGATGATAACATTATACCTTACCTGACTTTATTGACAGACAAACCTAATAATGAAATCCAGAAAATTGAAAACATTATTAAGGATAATCCATCAACGGAATCTATAATTAAATATAAGAAGGAACTAGCCTTTACAATAGTAGAAAACTTTCATGGTTTAGAGGAGGCGAAAAAGGCACTTGAAAGTTATGGTAATCAAACAAAAATAGGGGTATTCAAGCTTGAAATACCAATTGGCGAATTAGATGAAAACGATAATATTTCTTTGATAAGGCTTATAATGTTATCTGGAAAAGCCAGTTCAAAAAGTGAGGCAAGAAGATTAGTTCAGCAAGGCGCAGTCTACATAAATAATATTCGCATAGACAATACAGAGCAATTAATTAAAGCAGATAAACAAATAACTCTTAGAATAGGGAAATCGTTTTTGGCAGAAATTCAATGGGGAAATAAAAATGAATAATACTAAAAACATAGCTATCATTTCATTCCATTCAGAATATGAAAAGAAACTTATCGAGATTTTAGGATCAAATTACAATATAAATATAAATTCATATAGTCC
>JAOADA010000021.1 GCA_026417555.1 Brevinematales bacterium | reverse complement strand
CCCGTACAGGAGCGTTGAGCGCGCTTTAAATCCCACAATTGGCGGCTAAAACTGTAGTTTACAGTTTGATATACGAAGGCGTTGGGGACTTTAAATCCCACAATTGGCGGCTAAAACAATGTGCTTGAGATTTTGAGACGCTGATGAGTGATGCTTTAAATCCCACAATTGGCGGCTAAAACAAAAGCCGAAAAGTTCAGCTTTTCCCTTCCAGTCATCTTTAAATCCCACAATTGGCGGCTAAAACCACTATCGCCCATGCGCATTTTCAGCATCGAATGTGCCTTTAAATCCCACAATTGGCGGCTAAAACAACGATTCTCGGAACCTGCAAACTGCGCTCTTGTTGCTTTAAATCCCACAATTGGCGGCTAAAACGGGAGAGAAAGAGGGGGAAAGGGGGGTGGTGGAAATCTTTAAATCCCACAATTGGCGGCTAAAACGTTCCAACACTCGAATCACTCGACACACCACTCTCACCTTTAAATCCCACAATTGGCGGCTAAAACTTGCCGATAATGTTTGTGTGTGTAAAATCCAAAAAACTTTAAATCCCACAATTGGCGGCTAAAACTGCTATGCGATGCCGTCGTTTTTCTCGATGGGTGGGCTTTAAATCCCACAATTGGCGGCTAAAACAGCGCTATCACCCATCCTCATTTTTAAAATTGTGTGCTTTAAATCCCACAATTGGCGGCTAAAACGGAAAAGCTGAATTTTTCGGCTTTTTTTGAAACTGAACTTTAAATCCCACAATTGGCGGCTAAAACAGTATTAAAATATATCTACGAAAACCTTCTTGACGCCTTTAAATCCCACAATTGGCGGCTAAAACAAACAAACTTTCTGGAAACCCCGTCCGGCGTAGAACCTTTAAATCCCACAATTGGCGGCTAAAACCTGTCGACATTTCTTTCGACACTGGTTCAACAGCATTCTTTAAATCCCACAATTGGCGGCTAAAACTAGCAAACTTGCTTGAAGCAGTAAGACCGCTCCTTGCTTTAAATCCCACAATTGGCGGCTAAAACCAAAAAGCAAGAGTGCGGATGTTATGAAAATTGATGTCTTTAAATCCCACAATTGGCG
>JAOADA010000020.1 GCA_026417555.1 Brevinematales bacterium | reverse complement strand
GGCTAAAACCTGCGCATTTTCCTACCTCCCTAAACAGGATTGCTCCCCTTTCAATCCCACAATTGGCGGCTAAAACAACTCTTTTGGATACGAATTTAACCAGGATTGCAACCTTTCAATCCCACAATTGGCGGCTAAAACCTTGACACGGGGTTAAATTGGAGGTAAAATAAGTAACACTTTCAATCCCACAATTGGCGGCTAAAACGCATGCCACGCAATACTTTGTAAAACATCATATGTACTTTCAATCCCACAATTGGCGGCTAAAACTCGGCAGAGCGTTGGGCAAAAGAGAAAGGTTAAGCTGCCTTTCAATCCCACAATTGGCGGCTAAAACTGGCTGACCGTGATTTTGGACTTTTGCCTGAGGAATTCTTTCAATCCCACAATTGGCGGCTAAAACACAGTTTTGTGGAAATGAAGATGTTTTATAAGTTGTGCTTTCAATCCCACAATTGGCGGCTAAAACTCAGTGAAGAAAAGAACTTTTTAGTGGCTCCAATTCCCTTTCAATCCCACAATTGGCGGCTAAAACCTGCGCATTTTCCTACCTCCCTAAACAGGATTGCTCCCCTTTCAATCCCACAATTGGCGGCTAAAACATCACAGGTAGCCTCGACTACTGGCAACACATGAAATACTTTCAATCCCACAATTGGCGGCTAAAACTAAGATTACTAAAGTCTCTCGCAACTCGCACGTATTCTTTCAATCCCACAATTGGCGGCTAAAACAACAGGATGCAGACGTAATACTCTTCATTCATCGCCCCTTTCAATCCCACAATTGGCGGCTAAAACACTAAAGAAGACAATCTTTGCACCTTCTCCTCTAAGCTTTCAATCCCACAATTGGCGGCTAAAACTGTCTTTCCTCAATCACATACGGTATACTCACAGGCACTTTCAATCCCACAATTGGCGGCTAAAACTTTTAAAGAAAAAGTCTTTTATTACTAGATGGAGCTTCCTTTCAATCCCACAATTGGCGGCTAAAACACTGTGCCTCTCCCTATACTTATGTCTGCATGCCCTCTTTCAATCCCACAATTGGCGGCTAAAACGCAAACAGTGTCTTTAAAAATCTCAAGCTCTCTCTTTACTTTCAATCCCACAATTGGCGGCTAAAACTCTGTTTAACTGCGCCATGGCTATAACGGGCACCTCTCTTTCAATCCCACAATTGGCGGCTAAAACAGACAAAGGTCTCTTTATCTTCTCTGCAGGCAAAAAGCTCTCTTTCAATCCCACAATTGGCGGCTAAAACCGGCATGGACTTAGCAAGAACGCCATGAAAGAGCTCTCTTTCAATCCCACAATTGGCGGCTAAAACAAAGCCCTGATGAACTCATTGAGTTTATAGAC